>JAZORP010000036.1:0-27092 GCA_045656665.1 Acutalibacteraceae bacterium
GTGTCCATAACTCAAATCCGTTATGAACACTCGATATGGTCCGAGTGACAGGACTTGAACCTGCGGCCTCTTGACCCCCAGTCAAGCGCGCTACCAGCTGCGCCACACCCGGATATATAAACTTTATGTAGATTTGGATAGCGATAGACTTTTTGCTTCCGCTTCTCTAAACCGAACAAATAGTATTATACCACTAAATTTGTATTTGTCAATAAAAAATCGGGGCTAATTTCAAAATATTAGCCCCGAACTGTAGATTAATCAGCAAAACCGGATTCTACCAAAGCAACAAGACCATCAAGAGCTTCTTTTTCGTCCGACCCATCAACAATGATCTTGATGGTGGCGCCGCCGACAATACCTAATGAAAGAACACCCAAAAGGCTTTTTGCATTTACTTTTCTTTCATCCTTTTCAACCCAGATGGAGCTTTTATATTCGTTAGCCTTCTGAATAAAAAAGGTTGCAGGGCGAGCGTGAAGGCCTGCCTGATTATGGATAACAACATCTTTAACGCACATTGCAAAATCTCCTTACGATTAAAGTTGGTGTGAAGAAATGCACACCGGTTTGGTTTGAATTTTAATGTGACAGGGTTGATTCCAAAACATAAAGGTTAGAACCCTATGTTTGTATTATACCACATTTAATGATTTAGTCAATTATTTGTTAACAAGTTCTAATATTTTTCCAACAAAGTAATTTAAAATATGAGTGTATTTGTGCAAATTCTCTATTGCCTTACAGTTCAATCTCATATTTTTTTAGTAGCTTTAAATCTTTTTCGCTCAAATCTTTAGCTTTCAGCATATCAGGACGCCTTTCGATGGTGGTTAAAATAGATTGAATGCGGCGCCAATCATCGATTTTTGCGTGATTGCCCGATAGAAGCACCTCAGGCACCTCTTTCCCGTTCCAGACGGCGGGGCGGGTGTACTGAGGGTATTCGAGCAGGCCGGAAAAGTGGCTTTCCTCTTCGAAGCAGATATCGTCTGACAAAACGCCCGGAAGCATACGGCAGATTGCATCTGTCACCGAAAGGGCGGGCAATTCGCCGCCTGTTAGCACAAAATCACCGATAGAGAGCTCCTCGTCAACAATCTCATCTATAACGCGCTGGTCTATACCTTCATAATGCCCGCATAAAAGCACTACGCGGTCGAGCTTTGAAAGCTCAATTGCTCGTTCCTGGTTAAATGTTTTGCCTTTGGGGGACATATAAATAAAATGGGGCTTAGGCTCGTCCGCGTTATAAAGACTTTTATAGCAATTATAAATAGGCGAGGCGGCCATTATCATACCCATGCCGCCGCCATAGGGCATATCGTCAACCTTATTATGCTTGTTTCCTGAAAAATCGCGAATGTTTGTGCAGCGAATATCGACCTTTTTGGCCTTTCGTGCGCGGCCGATGATGCTTTCGCTCATCACAGCTTCGCACATTTCGGGGAAAAGGGTTAAAATATCAATCCTCATTGTCGAATATCCCCTTTATAGGTCTTATAACAATAAGCGCTTCCTCAACACTAACCGAAACGATTACCTCATCAATCGCGGGAACGAGATATTCCTTATCATTTTTTGTTATATGCCAAACATCGTTAGCTCCCGTGGATGAAACCTCTGATAGTTTGCCCAAAAGATTGCCGCTATCGGCATCTTTAACGGTACAGCCAATGAGATCGTCAATAAAATATCTACCATCGGGGAGGTCAACATCATTGCGGTCAATATAAATAATACGATTTCTAAGGGCTTCGGCCTTTTCTATCGAGTCGATGCCTTTAAGGGTCATAAGCACTATATTACCGTGCGGATTGGCAGATATGACCTCAATGCGGTTTTGACCGTCCTTATCGGTGTAGATATATTTAAACTGTTTCAAAAAATCACCCGTGTCACACCACGGCTGAACTCTAAGGGCTCCTTTGATGCCATGTGTGCCGACGATTTTTCCCGTTTCAAGAAATTTTTTTATCATATTTCCTCCAATGAGCTTTTATGCAGTAACTATATCATAAAAGTAGGGGCTTTTCAAGGTTTTCTCCCGATTTGTCTGCTCTAAGACAAAACAAAATCCGCAAGCGGAGTTACACATTTTAAAAATATTGCCTTTTTTCACAATTTATTGAATGTTTATGTTTGCATTATAGCATATTTTGTGATAGAATGTAAAAAGGATTTTTTAATGTTTTTTAGAAGAGGAGTACTTTATGTCCTTTCCGCTTGAAAGAATAAGAAATTTTTGCATTGTTGCTCATATCGACCACGGCAAGTCGACCCTTGCTGACCGCCTTTTGGAGCTTACAAAATCTGTGGCTCAGCGAGATATGGAGGAGCAGATACTTGACAGTATGGAGCTGGAGCGCGAGCGCGGCATCACTATCAAGGCTCACGCTGTCACTCTTTATTACACAGCTAAAGACGGGCTTGAATATGAGCTTAATTTAATAGACACTCCCGGCCATGTTGACTTTAATTATGAGGTTTCGCGCTCACTTGCGGCCTGCGAGGGTGCAGTGCTTATTGTGGATGCTACTCAGGGCATTGAAGCCCAAACCCTTGCCAACACCTATTTGGCGGTAGATCACGGGCTTGAAATTCTCCCTGTTATTAATAAAATCGATCTGCCTTCGGCAGAGCCTGAGCGCATCAAGCAGGAGATAGAGGATATAATCGGCATCCCTGCCGACAATGCTCCGCTTATATCGGCAAAAACCGGAGTTAATGTTGAAGAGGTGCTTGAGAGGATCGTGGCCGATATTCCCGCGCCAAAAGGCGACAAATCAGAGCCGTTATCAGCCCTTATTTTTGATTCTTATTACGATCCGTACAAAGGTGTTGTTGTTTATTTCCGCGTGATGAGCGGTAAGCTTAAAGCGGGCGACAAAATTCGTATGATGGCGACCGGCGCCGCATTTGATGTGGTTGAGATAGGCAGAAAGAGGGCAACCTCCCTTGAGCCCTGCGATGTTTTGGAGGCGGGCGAGGTTGGATATCTGTCGGCATCTATAAAAACGGTCAGTGAAGCCCGCGTTGGTGACACTATAACCCTAGCAGATGCCCCCTGCGAGGCTCCTTTAGAGGGCTACCGAAAGGTCAATCCTGTGGTTTTCTGCGGAATTTATCCTGCAGACGGAGCTAAGTACCCCGATCTTAGAGACGCTTTGGACAAACTCCAGCTTAACGATGCCGCCCTCCTTTTTGAGCCTGAGAGTTCAAATGCATTGGGCTTTGGTTTCCGCTGCGGATTTTTAGGATTGCTCCATATGGAGATAATTCAGGAGCGGCTTGAAAGGGAATATAATCTCGACCTTGTAACCACCGCGCCCAGCGTTGAGTACAAGTTTACTCTCACTTCAGGTGAGACGATTACGGTCGACAATCCGACCAACTATCCCGACCCTGCGGTTATCGCCGAGGCTTTAGAGCCGGTGGCGGATGTGCATATTTACAGCCCGAGCGACTATGTTGGCACTATTATGCAGCTTTGTGAAGAACGCCGTGGGGTTTACACCGATATGAAGTATATGGGGGACAGGGTAGACATTCATTATGTTATGCCTATGGGTGAGATAGTATATGACTTTTTTGATGCCCTTAAATCCCGCACTAAGGGCTATGCAAGCTATGATTATGAAACCAAGGGCTATGAAAAATCAAAGCTTGTTAAATTAGATGTTATGCTGGCGGGGGATGTTGTGGATGCGCTTTCATTTATAGTTCATTCTGACAATGCCTACACAAGGGCGCGCAAAATTGCCGAAAAACTTAAAGACTATATCCCAAGGCAACTTTTTGAAGTGCCGATACAGGTGGCGGTTTCGGGCAAGATAATAGCTCGCGAAACCGTTAAAGCCCTTCGCAAGGATGTGCTCGCGAAGTGCTACGGCGGTGACATAACCCGAAAGAAAAAGCTTTTGGAGAAGCAAAAAGAAGGCAAAAAACGTATGCGCAGGTTAGGTTCTGTAGAGGTGCCGCAGGAGGCCTTTATGGCTGTGCTCAAGCTTGATGAATAGCGGAGTAAATAAATATGGATAATAAAAATAATCCGAACAAATCTGCCAAGAGTTTGATTCTTATAATATCGGCTGCAGTTCTGCTGGCTGTTACGGTCTGCTTAATAGTCTTTATTGTGAGCGCGGCGCTTGCTGAGGAACCGGCGGATAATGAGTCTCGATTCCAAGCCGCATCGTCGCAAATAGAGCAATTCCCCGCTTCTTCAGAAGCAGAGGGGGCAGAAAGCGATTTGCCGCAATATGTGACCCGTGGGGAATACACGCTTGATGCGGCTTACGAAAGGCTTTTGCTTGTAAATGCCGAGAATCCGCTTCCAGAGGATTTCGATTATGAGGGAAATCTCCTAACAGTTGAGGATAAATATATAAACGGAACTCTCAAGCAGATCGATAAAGACATTTGGCCTTATATGCAGGCTATGATAGAAGCTGCGTGGGCGGACGGTGTGGAGCTTTATATCTGGTCACCCTACCGCTCCTACAGCGTGCAGGAAACCCTTTATCAAAATCAGATAAAGCGGTGTATGGACAACGGGTTTGATGAAGAGGCGGCCAAAGCAGAGGCTGCAACGGTCGTGGCTCGCCCCGGCACTAGCGAGCACCACACAGGGTTGGCGGTGGATTTTAATATGGCGAGTGATAGCTTTGAAACCACCGAGATTTTCGGCTGGCTTAAAGAAAATGCCGCCGACTACGGCTTTATTATGAGGTATTCGGCCCAAAAGCAGAGCATTACGGGTGTTATCCACGAATCGTGGCATTGGCGCTTTGTGGGCATTAATACTGCAAAGAAGATAAATGAACTTGATATGTGTCTTGAAGAATATATTGATTACATTAATTTAGAGTAAATTTAAGTCGCAAGAAATATGAGGGAAAAAATGAAGAAAATAGGATTCGATAATGAAAAATACATAAGCCTTCAATCCCAAAAAATCAGGGACAGGATTGATAGGTTCGGCGGCAAGCTTTATATGGAGTTCGGGGGCAAACTTTTTGATGATTATCATGCTGCAAGAGTTCTGCCGGGATTTCAGCCTGATGCCAAGGTTAAAATGCTGTTGGAGCTCAAAGATGATGCCGAAATCGTTATTGTAATAAATGCCGATGCTATTGAGAAAAACAAGCGCAGGGGAGACCTTGGGATTACTTATGATCTTGACACATTGAGGTTGATAGATGCTTTCAGGGAAATAGGGCTTTATGTAGGAAGTGTTGTAATCACAAGATACACCGGCCAGCCTTTGGCTCAGGCTTTTGAAAAGAGGCTTATTTCTTTAGGTATAAAGGTTTACCGCCATTATCCTATATCGGACTATCCCTCCAATATTCCTTATATAATCAGTGAAGAGGGATTTGGAAAGAATGATTATATCGAAACCGAGCGTCAGCTTGTTGTTGTAACCGCCCCCGGACCCGGCAGCGGAAAAATGGCCACCTGCCTCTCTCAGCTTTACCATGAGAACAAGCGCGGGATAAAAGCCGGATATGCAAAGTTTGAAACCTTCCCGATATGGAGCATACCTTTAAAGCATCCTGTGAACATTGCTTACGAGGCGGCAACTGCTGACCTTAACGATGTGAATATGATTGACCCATTCCATTTGGATGCTTACTCTGAAACGGTCGTAAATTACAACAGAGATATTGAAATTTTCCCGGTGCTTAATGCAATGCTTGAAGGCATTTTAGGCGAATCTCCATATAAAAGCCCCACTGACATGGGTGTTAATATGGCCGGCTTTGCTATTTGCGATGATGAAGCGGTGAAAGAAGCCGCTTGTCAGGAGGTTATCCGCAGGTATTATGCATCCCTTGTTAATGTGCGGCAGGGAATGGGTGAGCAATCGGATGTTGCAAAAATCGAACTGCTTATGAAGCAGGCGGGGGTCACGATTGAGGACCGCAAGGTGGTAAAGGCGGCTTTGGACAAGGCCGAGCAGACCGGTTTGCCGGCGGTTGCTATCGAGCTTCAGGACGGTACCGTTATTACGGGCAAAACCTCCAGCCTTTTGGGGGCGTCATCTTCGCTGCTTTTAAATTGCCTTAAATACTTAGCGGGCATTCCCGATGATATCGACCTTATTTCACCCACCGTTATCGAGCCGATACAAAGGCTTAAGACAGATATAATGGGCAACCACAATCCTCGCTTGCACACCGATGAGATACTGATAGCTCTTTCTATCTGCGCGGTGACGAGCGATGTTGCCAAAAAGGCTTTGGAGCAGGCTTCGAAGCTTAAGGGTTTGGAGGCTCATTCAACCGTTATTCTTTCTCGCGTGGATGAAAATGTTTTTAGGAAACTCGGTATCAATATAACATTTGAACCAAAATATCAAACCAAAAAGCTTTATCACAACTAATAAATCAAAAACCGCTGTAAGGACTCAAGGTTTAACAGCGGTTTTCATATTTTGTAAATAATTAAAAATGCTGTCAAATGTGGTTGTTATAGGTAAAATTATGACTAAATTTATATAATTTTACCAAAATCAGTATGATTTCTTCTAAATTCATTTCAGTTTTTTCACAAAAATCACTTGAAACGCGCAGACAACATTGATATAATAATGTTAGATATAAACACATCCGCCCTAAGGAGTTATATTATGAAGGATATTCTAAAATTGTTCGAAACACAAGTGATTACAAATGCCTATGAGGTCTTTGGTTCCTTTGAAGACGGGGAAAAGGTCTCATTTCGTCTTTGGGCGCCTAATGCGCGGGCGGTTTCGGTTGTTGGAGATTTTAATGATTGGGATACTTGCGCCAACCCGATGCAGCAAATGGAAGGCGGTTGTTGGAAAACCGAGATAGAAAATATTGGAAATTTTTCAAATTATAAATATGCCATCGTCAGGTGTGACGGCAGTACTGTTCTGAAGTCTGATCCATATGCCAGACATTTTGAAACTGCGCCGGCAAATGCCTCGAAGGTATATTTTGGTGATGATTACAAATGGGGAGACGGTGAGTGGATAAAGTCAAAGCACGGCCGCAACGTATATGAATCACCCGTGAATATTTATGAAGTTCACGCGGGCTCATGGCGCAGATATGCGGACGGTAATGTTTACGACTATATAAAGCTTGCGAAAGAGCTTGCTAAATATGTCAAGAAAATGAATTACACCCATGTCGAGCTGATGCCTATAACCGAATACCCGTTTGATGGCTCGTGGGGGTATCAGGTGACGGGTTATTTTGCCCCCACCTCAAGGTACGGCACCCCTGCGGATTTTAAAAAATTTGTTGATATTATGCACCAAAACGGAATAGGTGTTATTCTGGATTGGGTGCCTGCGCATTTCCCAAAGGATGAGAACGGTCTTTACCGTTTTGACGGCACCGCCTGCTATGAATATGCGGATCCTAAAAAGGGGGAGCATAAAGAGTGGGGTACTGCGGTTTTTGACTACAGCAAACCGCAGGTAAAAAGTTATTTGATATCAAGCGCGGTTTTCTGGCTCAAAGAATATCATATAGACGGGCTGCGTGTGGATGCGGTGGCTTCTATGCTATATCTTGATTACGGCCGCCAGAACGGGGAATGGGTGCCCAACTGCTACGGTGGGCACGAAAACCTCGAAGCAGTCGAGTTTTTCAAGGAGCTGAATAAGGCCGCTTTCTCAGCAGACGAATCAGTTTTGATGATAGCCGAGGAATCGACTGCCTGGCCTTTGGTGACAAAGCCTGCCGATGTGGGTGGTTTGGGCTTTAATTTCAAGTGGAATATGGGTTGGATGAACGATATGCTCAGGTATATGTCGCTTGATCCGTTGTTCCGCAAAAACAATCACGATTGCCTGACATTTTCTTTCTTCTATGCATTTTCTGAAAACTTTGTTTTGCCGATATCTCACGATGAGGTAGTTCATGGAAAATGCTCTATGATAAATAAAATGCCGGGAGAGTATGACGCGAAATTTGAAAACCTAAAGGCTTTTTATGCATATATGATGGCACATCCCGGCAAAAAGCTTTTGTTTATGGGTCAGGAGTTTGCCCAGTTTATAGAATGGAATTATGAAAAAGAGCTTGATTGGCTATTGTTAGACTATGACAAGCATCGCGGAATGCAACAGTTTACAGCTAAGCTTAACGAGTTTTATCTTAAAAACTCTCCGCTTTGGGAGGTGGATTACTCTTGGGAAGGCTTTAAATGGATATCCAATGATGACAATGCCCAAAGCATAATTGCATTCCGCCGTATAAACAAAAAAGGTGAGGAAATCATCGCTGTTTGTAATTTTGTTCCGGTTGCAAGGCAGGATTATCGCATAGGCGTTCCAACAGCCGGCAGCTACCGCAGAGTTTTCTGCACCGACGATGTCGAATTCGGCGGAAAAACCGAACTGAAAAGAGCGGGATATAAAGCGGAAAAGAAGCCGATGCACGGCTATGATTATTCACTGTCGTTAGATATTCCGCCCATGTCTGTGAGCTTTTTTGCATCGCCTGTAAAAAGACAGAAAAAAGCCCCGAAGAAATCTTAAGTAAATCAAACAAGTCTTGATAGGAGTGTTGGTTTTGAAAAGTAAAAAATGTGTTGCAATGTTGCTTGCAGGAGGTCAGGGGAGCAGACTTGGTGTGCTTACAAGTAAAATTGCCAAGCCCGCCGTTCCGTATGGAGGCAAATACAGAATAATCGACTTTCCCCTTTCAAATTGCACGAATTCGGGCATCGACACGGTAGGCATCCTTACCCAATACAAGCCCTTAGAGCTTAATGATTATGTGGGTTCTGGAAAGCCGTGGGATTTGGACCGTTCTGACGGGGGAGTACATATTCTCCCGCCGTATCAAGGGCAGCAGGGCGGAAATTGGTATAAAGGAACAGCTAACGCGATATATCAGAACTTAGAGTTTATCGAGAGGTATAATCCTGAGTATGTATTGGTACTTTCGGGCGACCATATTTATAAAATGGACTATTCCAAAATGATAAACCAACACGAGAAAGACGGTGCAGACTGCACCATCGCCGTGCTTGAAGTTACTATGGAGGAAGCCACACGCTTCGGCATTATGAACGCTGATGAAAACGGCAAAATATACGAATTTGAAGAAAAACCGCCTCATCCAAAGAGCAATCTTGCATCCATGGGTATTTATGTCTTTAATTGGGATAAGCTTAAAAAATACTTAATTGCTGATGAGGCCGATCCGAATTCCTCCAATGATTTCGGCAAAAACGTTATTCCGGCAATGTTAAATGCCGGAGAGCTTATGAAGGTTTACCGTTTTAATGACTATTGGAAAGATGTGGGCACGGTTGACTCTCTTTGGGATGCCAATCTCGACCTGCTTAATCCAAAGCTTGGCCTCAACCTTGCGGATAGTGACTGGAAGATATATTCCGGAACTACGGGAATGCCTCCGCAGTATGTTTCGGACAGCGCCGTGATTGAAAACTCGCTTGTGACCGACGGTTGTGAGATATATGGAAATCTTGACTACTCGATCCTTTTTGAAAATGTGACAGTTGAGCCGGGCGCTACGGTGGAATATTCCTTAGTGATGCCGGGTGCCGTTATCCGCAAGGGCGCTAATGTGCGTTACTCAATAATAGCAGAAAATGTTGAAGTGGGAGAGAATGCCGACATCGGCGGCGATCCTGCTGTTGTGGGAACAAAGGATTGGGGAATAACCCTTGTAGGCGCTGATCTAAAGATAGGCAAGGGCGCTTCAATCAGAGCAAATAAAATGATCATCGAAGATGTGGCAGAGGGGGAGACAAAATGAGGGTTTCGGCAGTAGCGGGAATTGTTTTTGCGAATGCAAATGATAATTTACTTAAAGAGTTAACCAAAAATCGCTCGATGGCGTCGGTGCCCTTTGGCGCCAGATACCGTCTTATTGATTTTGCGCTTTCAAATTTTGTGAATGCGGGCATCTATAATGTTGGGATAATCACAAAAGAGAATTATCGCTCGCTTATGGATCATGTGAGCAATGGTATTTATTGGGACCTTGACCGCAAAAACGGCGGTCTTCATATCCTGCCGCCGTATATAACGAGAAGAACTAAGCGGTACTGCGGAACGGTAGATGCGCTTAATGGCGCTCAGGATTATATTTGCCATTGCAAGAGTGATTATGTTGTGCTTTGCAATGCGAATGTTTTGGCCAATGTTGATGTAAGGGCAGCCGTCAAAGCTCATATTGAAAATTCGGCTGATATTACGGTGGTTTACCACAAGGGAAAGGCTCTTGCCAGCAATGGGGAGACTATGCTCCTGTCTATGGATAGCAGCAATCGCGTCACATCAGCAAAATTTTCTAAAGAGGCGGCTGATGAAGCTAACATTTGCATAGGCATCACGGTTATAGGCAGAGAGCTGCTTTCAAAGCTTGTGAGCGAAGCTTATGATGAAGGACTTGCAAGCTTTAATAAAGATGTTATCGCAAAAAAACTCTCTCAGCTTAAAGTGTTTGGTTTCGAGCATAATAACTATGTGGTATTTATGAATGATACCGATAATTATTTTCGCGCCAATATGGACTTGTTGGATTCTAAAGTGAGAGGTGAGATTTTCTGTAAGGAGAGACCGATTTTCACCAAAACCCGTGATGATATGCCAACCCGCTACGGCACAAAGGCAAAGGTTAGCAACTGTGTCATTGCAGACGGATGTGTTATTGACGGAACGGTTAAAAACAGTGTTCTTTTCAGAGGTGTTACGGTTGAAAAGGGCGCGGTTGTTGAAAACTGCATTTTAATGCAGGAAACGGTGGTCGGAAGCGGCGTTCAGCTCGACAATGTTATTGCCGATAAGAATGCTGTTATAAGGGGAGAAATGGTGCTTAAAGGCACCTGCGATAAGCATTTCTTTGTAAAGAAAAATCAAATTATTTAAAGGTTAGTAATAGTTTTTTAAAAGGAGTAGGATATGAAAGTATTGTTTGCCTCAAGTGAGGCGTATCCCTTTGCTATGTCGGGAGGGCTTGCTGATGTTGCAGGCGCGCTTCCAAAAGCTTTGAGAAGAAGATTCGTCGGCTGCAGAGTGGTTTTGCCGCTGTATTCCTCGATTTCGGAGGAAATGCGTAGTAAAATGACCTTTGTTTGCAGTATTACGGTGCCGGTTGCCTGGAGGCGGCAGTATTGCGGAATATTTGAAGCTCATGTTGACGGGGTTATATATTATCTTATTGACAATCAGTATTACTTCAAGCGTGACGGTATGTATGGCCATTATGACGATGCTGAGCGTTTTGCTTTCTTTTCTCGCGCGGTGCTTGAGATGATACCTCATATAGGCTTCACACCTGATATAATCCACTGCAACGATTGGCAAACCGCCTTGACACCGGTTTATCTCGATGCTTTTTACAAGTATGATGAACTTTACAAGAACATTAAAACGGTATTCACTATTCACAATATACAATATCAGGGAAAGTATGGGCATGAGCTGACAAATGATGTTTTAGGGCTGCCCCCCGAAAAGGAAAGTCTCATTGATTATGACAACTGTATAAACTTTATGAAGGGTGCTATTCAGTGCTCGAATAAGATCACGACAGTTTCCCCCACATATTCAAGGGAAATACTTGACCCTTATTTTTCGCACGGGCTTGACGGTATACTCAAGGAATTCACATATAAGCTGACGGGTATCGTCAACGGGATAGATTGCGATGTTTATAACCCTGATACCGACCCATTGATTTATAAAAAATATTCATCAGCGGATATGAGCGGCAAGGCATATAACAAAAAAATGCTTCAGCAAGAGTTAGGGTTGCTGCAAATGGAAGACACGCCGCTTATAGGAATTGTTACAAGGCTTGTAAAGCACAAAGGCTTAGACCTTGTGAAATGTGTGTTTGAGGAGCTTTTAAAGGCTGATGTTCAGTTTGCAATTTTGGGCTCAGGCGAATGGGAGTTTGAAACATTCTTCCACGAAATGGCGGAAAGATATCCCGACAAGGTAGGGCTCAAACTCGGATTTAATCCTCAGCTAGCCCACAAAATCTATGCGGGAGCAGATATTTTTCTAATGCCTAGCCAGAGCGAACCCTGCGGTTTGGCTCAGATGGTGGCATTGCGCTACGGCACCGTTCCGATTGTCAGAGAAACCGGCGGTCTTAACGACACCATTACCGACAGCGGCGACGGCGAGGGCAACGGATTCACCTTTAAATCCTACAATGCGCACGATATGCAAAACACAGTTTGGCGAGCTCTTGCGGGCTATGCCGACAAGGATGGCTGGAAGCTTCTCAGAGACCGCGCAATGAAATGCGACAACAGCTGGGGCACTTCGGCTAATGCATATATAAGGCTTTACAAAGAGATTATAGGAAAATAAATTATTAAAAGGGTTGCTTAATTTAAGCAATCCTTTTATAATATAATCAGCATTAATCTATTTTGGGAGGAGCCTCTATGTTAGATATATTAAAATCGATTTTCCTTGGTATTATTGAGGGAATAACCGAATGGTTGCCGATAAGCAGCACCGGTCATATGATACTTGTTGATGAGCTAATACATTTGAACACTTCCGACGCTTTTAAGGATATGTTCCTTGTGGTTATTCAACTCGGAGCAATTCTTGCGGTGGTTATTCTATTCTGGAATAAGCTTTGGCCTTTTCATTTAAAAAAGACACAGATAGTGCCCTTTTTTAAAACTGAAAACAACAATGCCTTTCAGCGTTTTTGCAATAATTATGTTTATGTAGACCGCTTTGTTTTATGGTTTAAAATATTGCTTGCAAGCTTGCCGGCGGCGGTGCTAGGCCTGCTTTTTGATGACCAGATAGACGCTATGCTCACAGGTGACAGCAGAGCTATAGTTGTGGCGGGGGCCCTTATAGCTTACGGTATTTTGTTTATAATAATAGAAAGCCTGAATATAAAGAGCAAAACGGATGACCTAGGCGGTCTTTCGTATGCCACGGCTTTCTTTATAGGCCTTATTCAGTGCTTGGCATTGGTGCCCGGCACTTCTCGTAGCGGCTCTACCATTTTGGGCGCAATGCTTTTGGGTCTTTCTCGCACAGCTGCGGCGGAGTTTTCCTTCTTTTTGTCTGTCCCTGCAATGGTAGGGGGAAGCGGCATTAAGGTGCTGCAGTATTTTGCAGACGGCAACACCTTCTCGGGCAATGAAATTGCCATTTTGCTTGTGGGAATGGCGGTTGCGTTTATAGTGTCGGTGTTGGCAATTAAATTCCTGCTTTCCTACATCCGCAAGCACGATTTCAAGGCTTTTGGCTATTACAGAATTATTTTAGGTGTAGTGATTATCGCTTATTTTCTAATAAAGAGGTAAGAAAGTTCAAAATTTTCCTTTACTTTTTGAAAAAGATGTGTTAAAATACCAAAGGTTGATCTGCGAATGTTGTTCGTAGTTAGCCTTTGTTACCGTTTACTATGCTTCGGGCGACTGCCTTTATAAGGATTCACCCGGCCCGTTGCTTGGTTTGCGGATATATTTTAAAAGAGGTGAAAATAATGACTAAAGAGACAAAGCAGCAGATCATGGCTGAGTACGCTACTCACGAGGGCGACACAGGTTCACCCGAGGTTCAGATCGCAGTGCTGACAACCAGAATCAACGAGCTCAATGCTCACCTTAAGGATCATCCGAAGGATAAGCATTCTTATCGCGGCCTTCTTAAGATGGTTGGTCACAGAAGAAACCTTTTGGCATATCTGCAGAAGGTTGACATTGAGAGATACCGTTCTCTTATTAAGAGGCTCGGCATCCGTAAGTAATTGTCGTACAAAAGGGCAGACCGATTTAAAAACGGTCTGCCTTGTTGTAAAATACAGGAGATTTTTGTTGTTAGCGATAAATCGGGCATCTTATATTTTGTTATAGGGTTTCGGATTTATTGCTAAACGAAAATCTCTTAAAAACAAACTGAAAAGGAGATTTAAAATGTTCGAAAATTACAAGGTTTATGAAACCGAACTTGCCGGCAGGCCTTTAAAGCTTGAAACCGGTATGATGGCACAGCTTGCAAATGCAGCTGTTATGGCAACCTACGGCGAAACTAAGGTTTTGTGCACGGTTACAGCTTCCGCAAAGCCGCGTGAGGGCGTGGATTTCTTCCCGCTTTCAGTGGATTATGAGGAGAAGATGTATTCCGTAGGCCGTATCCCCGGCTCCTTCACAAGGAGAGAGGGTAAAGCCAGCGAAAAGGCAGTTTTGGCATCTCGCTGTATTGACCGCCCGATCCGCCCCTTGTTCCCCAAGGATATGAGAAATGACTGCTCGGTTGTTGCGACCGTTATGTCGGTTGATCCCGATTGCTCACCCGAAGTTGCGGCAGCTATCGGTGTGTCGGCAGCTATCGCTATTTCCGATATTCCGTGGGCAGGCCCTATTTCAAGCGTTAATGTCGGCCTTGTCGACGGCGAGATCGTTATCAACCCGACATTAGAGCAGCGTGCAAAGACCGACCTTAACCTCACAGTTTCTTCAACAGAGGATCTTGTGGCTATGATAGAGGCCGGCGCTAATGAGATCGATGATGACCTTATGTTTGACTGCATTATGGCAGGTCACGAGGCTAATAAAGAGGTCGTTAAATTCATTAACGGCATTGTTGCCGAAATAGGCAAGCCAAAGTTTGAATTTGAGTCTAACGATCCGGATCCGGCTATTATGGAAGAAATTGAGAGCTTCTGCATTGAGGATGTTAAAAAGGCTCTTGATACCGATGATAAATTAGTTCGCGATGCGGCTTTACTGCCCATTTATAATGCGGTTCATGAGAAGTTTGACGAGCGTTTCGAGGGCAATGAGGGCAAGATCGACGAGATTATGTACCTTGTTCAAAAGCATGTTGTTCGCGCTTGGCTGAAGGATGAGAAAAAGCGTGTTGACGGAAGAGGTATTGACGAGATCCGTCCGCTTAATGCTCAGGTTGACCTACTGCCCAGAGTACACGGTTCGGGTATGTTTACAAGAGGCCAGACTCAGGTGCTCTCAATTGCGACCCTTGCTCCGGTAAGTGATGCTCAGAAACTTGACGGTCTCGATGAAGAAGTATCCAAGAGATACATTCACCATTACAATTTCCCGTCCTATTCAGTAGGTGAGACAAAGCCTTCAAGAGGGCCCGGCCGCCGCGAAATCGGTCACGGCGCTTTGGCTGAAAAGGCTTTACTGCCCGTTATCCCCAGCGTTGACGAGTTCCCCTATGCTATCCGTGTGGTATCTGAGGTGCTTTCCTCTAACGGTTCGACCTCTCAGGGCTCTGTTTGCGGCTCTACCTTGGCTCTTATGGCTGCAGGTGTTCCGCTCAAAGCTCCTGTTGCAGGCATTTCTTGCGGCCTTATCACAGGTGATGACGGCGTTTACGGCGACTTTATGACCATGGTCGACATTCAGGGCCTCGAAGATTTCTACGGAGATATGGACTTTAAGGTTGCAGGAACACATAAGGGTATCACCGCTATCCAGATGGACTTGAAGGTTCATGGTCTTACCCCCGCTATCATTAAAGAGGCTTTTGCTAAAACTCACAAAGCAAGAGAATATATTCTTAACGATGTAATGCTCAAGTGCATCCCTGAGCCCAGAGCAGAGCTTTCGAAATATGCTCCCAAGATGCTTACCACCCTTATCAATCCTGAAAAGATTGGTGATGTTATCGGCAAGCAGGGCAAGGTTATTCAGTCTATTCAGGAGCAGTGTGAATGCACTATCAATATAGAGGAAGACGGCCATGTTTATGTTGCCGCTATTGATATTGATAAGGCAAAGCAGGCCATCTCTATAGTTGAGCTTATTGCAAACGATCCTGAAATCGGCGCTGTTTACAACGGTAAGGTCACCCGCCTTATGACCTTTGGCGCCTTTGTTGAAATTGCTCCCGGAAAAGAGGGTCTCGTTCACATTTCAAAGCTTGATGTTAAGCGCGTTGAAAAGGTGGAAGATGTTGTTGCAGTGGGCGATCAGGTGCTTGTAAAGGTTACCGAGATTGACGATCAGGGCAGAATAAATCTCTCCCGCAGAGATGCTCTGGTTGAGATCAACGGCGCAGTTGTTGATCCTGATGCAGATGATGTTCCGCAGCCCCGTTCGGGCGGTCGCGGCGGCAGAGACCGCCGTGGCTTTAAAAAGCGCGATTAATTGACACTATCAGCCCCGATTTTCGGGGCTGTTTTTTTGTTAATACTTGCCTTTAAGCTAAAATTAGTATATAATAATATATTAAGATATAAATTGGTGGGATTTTTGTGGATATTAATGTCGGAGATAAGCTTTTAATGAAAAAGAAGCACCCCTGCGGCTCGGATGTTTTTACAGTAAAGCGAGTGGGTATGGATTTCAAGCTCTGCTGTGATGGCTGCGGCCGCGAAGTTATGGTTCCGCGAGCCAAGGCAGAAAAATCCCTCAAAAAAATTATTAAACCCCTTGGAGAAGACGATAATGTTTGATAAGCTTGAAACGGTAGTTAACCGTTATGAACAAATAAGTGTGGAGTTGACCCGTCCTGAAATCGTTTCAAATAACGAAATGTTCCGTAAACTGATGAAGGAGCACAGCGAGCTTACCCCTATTGTTGAAAAATACCGCGAGTATGCCGCGGCTAAAAAGACCGAGGCCGATTCTCTCGAGCTTTTGGGGGAGAGCGGACTTGATAAAGAACTTAAAGAGCTTGCTGAAGAAGAGCTTAAAGAGGCAAAGGAAAATATCCAAAAATTTTCTGATGAGCTTAAGATTTTGTTGCTGCCTAAAGACCCTAATGATGAAAAGAATGTTATTGTTGAAATTCGCGGCGGAGCCGGTGGCGAGGAGGCGGCTCTCTTTGCAGGCTCGTTATACAGAATGTATACAATGTATGCCGAGTCTAAAAGATGGAGCATTGAGGTTATGAACGCCAACGAAACCGAGCTTGGCGGTTATAAAGAAATCAGCTTTATGATAGAGGGCGCAGGGGCTTATTCCCGTTTTAAGTTTGAAAGCGGAGTTCACCGTGTTCAGCGTGTCCCCGACACTGAGACTCAGGGGCGTATCCACACCTCGACCGTGACGGTTGCGGTTTTGCCCGAGGCTGAGGAGGTTGAGCTTGAAATCAACCCTGCCGACCTTAAAATAGATACCTTCCGTTCTTCGGGAGCGGGCGGTCAGCATATTAATAAAACCTCCTCTGCGATACGCGTCACACACATTCCTACGGGAACGGTGGTCGAGTGTCAGGATGAGCGCAGCCAGTTCAAAAATAAAGACAAGGCTTTAAAGATACTTCGGTCAAGACTTCTTGATGAGGCTCAGCGCGAGCACGATGCCGCCATAGCTTCTGACAGAAAATCTCAGGTAGGCACGGGTGACAGAAGTGAGCGCATCCGCACATACAATTATCCCCAAGGTCGCATTACAGACCACAGAATAGGTCTCACACTGTACAAGCTCGAACAGGTGCTTAACGGGGATATGGACGAGGTTGTAGATGCATTAATAACCCATTATCGCACAGAAGCGCTCAAATCCGAGCAGGAGCAATAATATGGTTACTGAAAAGCTTACTGCCGACATTGGCGGTTATGACAAAACTGTATCCCGCGCGGCTGAGATTTTAAAAAACGGTGGCGTAGTGGCTATCCCCACAGAAACGGTCTACGGTTTGGCTGCCTCTGCTTGTGACGAAATTGCCATAAACAAGGTTTTTGAAGCCAAAGGCAGGCCTCAGGACAATCCGCTGATAGTTCATATCTCG
The DNA here is from genome assembly GCA_045656665.1 of Acutalibacteraceae bacterium. GTDB lineage: Bacteria > Bacillota > Clostridia > Oscillospirales > Acutalibacteraceae > UBA737. Next base: position 17,705 of record JAZORP010000036.1, read on the forward strand.
GATATAAAAATGCTTTATGAAGTGGCCTGTGATATACCGCAAAAGGCAATAGAATGCGCCGAAAAATTCTGGCCCGGCCCTTTTACAATGGTGCTGCCCAGAACCGACAAAACCGCCCTTTGTGTTTCGGCGGGGCTTAGTACAGTTGCGGTGAGAATGCCGATGCACGGAGTGGCTCTTGATATTATCAAAAGCTCCGGTTTGCCGCTTGCAGCACCGTCCGCTAATATATCTGGCAGCCCCAGCCCCACAACACCTTATCATGTTGAAGCCGACCTCGACGGCAAAATAGATGCCATAGTTTTTGCTGATGAATGCGGCGTGGGGGTTGAGTCGACGGTTGTTTCGTTTTGCTGTGATCCGCCGAGACTTTTGCGACCGGGTGCAGTAACGGTTGAGGAATTAAAGAAGATAATCCCTGATATAGTGGTTGACAAGGCTGTCCTGGCCGAGCCCGAAAGCGGGCAAAAGGTTGAGTCGCCAGGTATGAAATACAAGCACTATGCTCCCAAAACCGAAAGCTATCTTGTAGAAGGGGATAGTGCAAAATTTACCGAGTTTGTAAACTCTCAAAAAAACAGCGCCGCAGTTTGCTTTGCTGAGGAGAAATGGGATATAACTATCCCGTATATAGTATATGGAACAGCAAAAAACGAAGCTACGTTGGCGCACGAGGTTTTCTCGGCTTTGAGAGAGATAGATTCTCTCGAAGCGGAGAGGGTTTATATACACGCGCCGTCGAAAACGGGAGTGGGTCTTGCGGTTTATAACCGCCTTATTAGAGCGGCGGCTTTCAGGGTGATAAAGCTATGAGTGTGATAATTGGTTTAACAGGGCCTACCGGCTCAGGCAAAAGCAGCGCCTCAAAAGAGGCCGAAAAGTTAGGATTTAAAATAGTTGACTGTGACGCTCTCGCGCGGGTTGCCACCCAAAATGGGAGCGCGGGGCTTTTGGCTTTAACAAAGGCTTTTGGCGGCGATATTCTTAAAGAGGACGGTTCTCTCGACCGCAAAAAACTCGCCGAAAAGGCCTTTGACTCGCCTGAGAACACAAGGCTTTTGAATGAGACAATTTTGCCGTTTATCGTTGAAATGATAAAACATCAAGCGGTCGGGGAGAGGGTTCTTCTTGATGCGCCAACTCTTTTTGAAAGCGGTATTAATTCTGTTTGCACGGCAACTGTTGCGGTTCTTGCAGACAGGGATGTGCGGCTTGAGCGGATAATCAAGCGAGACTGTATAGACAAAAAAGCGGCTCTCCTTAGAATTTCGGCCGGCAAAGATGATGTGTTTTATAGGCGGAACGCTGACTATATAATATACAATAACGGCGAAATGGATCTTTTTATAAAAGAATTTAAAAAAATAATCACAGATATATTGGGCAAAATTTAGATTGGAGTGAGTGTGTATGTCTGAAACTAAAACTCAAGCTGAGGCTTTAAAGGAACAGCTTTTCAACAAGCGCAAAAACGGCAGGCTCATAGCTGATGAAAAAACTCTTTGCGAGTGCGACAGTTATTGCGAAAACTACAAAGCTTTTTTGGACTCGGCCAAAACCGAGCGTGAGGCGGTTAAAACCGCGATTTGTATGGCAGAGGCCGCAGGCTTTGTTGAGTTTAGCCGAGGTAAAGAATACAAGGCAGGGGACAAGATTTATATAAACAATCGCGGCAAAACAATCGCCCTTGCGGTTATCGGTGAAGAAAATATCGAATCAGGTGTTAATATCACCGCTGCCCATATTGATTCCCCAAGGCTTGATCTTAAGCCCAATCCCTTGTATGAAGAAATCGATTTAGCCCTTTTTAAAACCCATTATTACGGCGGCATCAGGAAATATCAATGGACGGCCGTGCCTTTAGCTCTTCACGGTGTTTTTGCTCTTAGGGACGGAAGTGTCAAAGAGGTTTCGATAGGGGAAAGGGAGGATGAGCCAAAGTTTGTTATAAACGACCTTTTGCCCCATCTCGCCGCAGAGCAGAACAAGCGCACCTTAAACGAGGGCATAAAGGGCGAGGAGCTCAATGTTTTAGTGGGTAGCCATCCTTTTAAAGACGATAAGGCAAGCGAGCTTGTCAAGCTCAATATTTTAAAGCTCTTAAATGAAAAATACGGAATAACCGAAAGTGACTTTCTTTCGGCTGAGCTTGAGCTTGTGCCGGCTGTTAAAGCCTGCGATATAGGATTTGACCGTTCAATGGTGGGGGCCTATGGCCAGGATGACAGGGTTTGCGCATTCCCTGCTCTCACAGCGATACTGAATGTCCAAAACCCGCGCAAAACCGCCCTTGCAATACTTGCCGACAAGGAGGAAATAGGTTCGGTCGGCAATACAGGGCTGGAGTCCGATTTCCTACGATATGTTATAGGCGACCTTGCAAAAATGCAGGGAGCCGATGCTACTGTGGCTATCAGAAATTCGAGCTGTCTTTCTGCCGATGTTAATGCAGGAACCGACCCCACATTTCAGGATGTTATGGAGCGGAGAAATGCCTCTTTCTTGAACTATGGCGTGGTTGTTACTAAGTACACCGGTGCGCGTGGAAAGTCCGGCACATCTGACGCTTCGGCTGAATATGTCGCCAAAATCAGGGCTATGCTTGATAATGCGGGCATTATTTGGCAGTCGGGAGAACTCGGCAAGGTCGATATCGGCGGTGGAGGCACCGTTGCAATGTTTATTGCCAATATGGGTATGGATGTTGTGGATTTGGGTGTTCCGGTGCTTTCAATGCATGCGCCTTTTGAAACCACCGCAAAGCTTGATATCTATATGTGCTACCGTACGATGTATGAGTTTATGAAATAAAAAAATCTCCCCTTTCATAGCGTGATACTCTTACGGAGTATCACGCAACTCTATTCGCCTACGGCGAGTTATATTGCTACGCAGTGATATTTGGTTTTCAACCAAGTGTTATTTGCTTCGCAAGTTATGGGCGAATAGAATATCACTACACAGAAAAAAGAAAGAGAAGACTCGTTGCAATAAACGAATCTTCTCTTTTCTGCTGTTTGTGGGTTTGGGATACCGCCAAATTACATTGCCCGATAAAGGGGATATTTTTTGATACAATAAGCAAAACTCCCTTGAATTTGAGTTCAAGGGAGTTTTGGTGCGGGTGACAGGAGTCGAACCTGCACACCGAAGGCGCCAGCTCCTAAGGCTGGTGCGTCTGCCAATTCCGCCACACCCGCAAATATGGATTATTAAATTGTAGAAAAACGAATTAATGAACTTTGCAAAGGGTATGGCAGCCGCACTACGTGCGTTTTGCCCTCAGAAATATAGTCGCACTGCTCGCTTGGAGCGCTTCGCATTGCTCCTTATTTCTTCACCTCAGCGTTGCACCTTCTTCATCCACCGGATGCGGCGCACCGCTTCGCCCAATTCCGCCACACCCGCAAATATGGATTATTAAATTGTAGAAAAACGAATTAATGAACTTTGCAAAAGTTGTGGCAGCCGCACTGCCGCTAACAACAGAACTAATTCTACTTTAGAAATATTAAAAAGTCAAGCAGAAATTGGTTTGATTATAGAGAATTTTTTAGTTTTTTAGTTCATCTTATCAAAAAATTCCACAAGTTGTGAAAAACTGCCGTGAGGATAGGAGGATATATCGGCATTTTTCTTGTTAATGAGATTGTCGGTGACGAGAAAGACCTTCATACCGACCTTTTCGGCTACCATATCGTCCTCAACATCGTTGCCGACCATAAGGCATTCCTCTGGGGCTAACCCCAGCTGCTTTGCAACTTGGAGATAGTATTCGGGGTGGGGCTTTGAGCGATTGATATTTTCATAGGTGGTGTAAATTTTGAAATCTTCGGGGGAAAGCCCTGCCCAACGAATTCGGCTTTCGGTTGCGATAGCGGGGAAGAGCGGATTAGTAGCAAGCGCTACGATATAGCCTTTGTTCTTAAGTTTATGCACCAAATCGGCAGCCAGCGGCTCAAAGCTGCAGACCGATTGAACCTTTTGAAAATCAGTTCTGTAAAACTCGTCAAAATAAGGCTCATCTTCTAAAACATCTTGGCCGAAAATACCTGAAAACAGCTCCCAAAAAACCTTTTCATTCGGTTTATCACTTGTGTTTTTTATCATGGCGACCGTGCCGGCCCATACAGCGTCAATAAGCTGTTTTTGGTCATAACCCCGATTCGAAAGCTTGGCAGCAAGGCCTTTGAAATATGCTTTTACAAACTCATCTTGGTCCATAGGCAGCAACGTACCGTCCAAATCAAATAATACTGCTTTGATACTCATAAAAAATACCTCAAAAAATAGTTAAAATCTCTGCTTGTATTATAATGATTATAGAATGTCGAAACACTTTTAAGGGTTTCGAGAAGCCGATTTTATCGGCTTTAGCGAAATTAAATTTTTACAAATTTAATTTCGCCTATATTCATTGCAATGGGCATAGACAAATTTTCTCAGAAAATTTGTGACCAAATCATAGATTTGGTGTTGAAATGGTGTAAATCCACACTATTTCAACTTACTATAACCATTATAAATATTTAATGTTGAATAGTCAACATCTTTAACACTCTGTCACAAAAAGGGTTAAGGGGTCAATAAGATAAATGGCTTTTTGACATTTTCGGGCATACTTGACAGTACTTCCGGTGCCGCCTGAGCTGCCGTTCCAGACACAGAGAACAAAATCGGAGTTGTCAACCATATATTTGTTCCGCTTTTGCATACAGTAGGGGGTATAGTCTTCCGAGAGGATGGTGACTTTATCGCTTTGGGAAATGATTTTAGAATATGTTTCTTTTTGAGATGCAGTCCATCTGTCGGCCTGAGTTGTGCAGGGGAGAGCGCACTCTAAAGTGATATGAGGATAAAGGCATTTAAGCTCAGACACTATGATTGCGCATATAGTATCGACCCCTAAAGCCATTCCTGAAATAAAATGGGAGACTCCCTGCTGCTCTATTAAAGAGATGATGGTCTCGCGCAGCTTTTCTTTTAAGCGGCCACATTTTTCGCTTTGCTCGCTAAAACCGAGCTTTTGCGGCCTGTGCCCTGTAAAGCAACAGATTTTCTTTTGGCTCATTTAGGTCTCCTTTCGCACTGATGACTTTATTTATACAAATAAACGCTCAAGCCCGCAAAAGCGAGATTGAGCGTTGGTGCCGATGACCGGACTTGAACCGGTACGGTATCGCTACCGAGGGATTTTAAGTCCCTTGTGTCTGCCTATTCCACCACATCGGCATATCAACAATAATATAATAAACGCTCAGTTTTGTCAAGTTTTTTTTATTATAATTTCCTTCTTTCATTGCTTGAAAAGTATATAAATATATGCTATAATAAATTGATTATTTTAGAAGGAGAATTGGGCTTGCTGTTAGAGAGTGAGAAAAGCTCGGTTTTTAACGAGCAAACGGTATATGTCAAGCGGGTCGCAGGAGCGGCTGTTGGCTTTTTTGGGCATACGCCCAAAGCTTGTGTTATAACCTTTGGCTGCCAACAAAATGTCAGCGATTCCGAAAAGTTAAAGGGTATGCTTTCGGCTATGGGGTTTGACATTACCGACGAGCCGAGCACAGCTGATTTTGTAATATATAATACTTGCGCCGTAAGAGAACACGCCCAGGACAGGGTGTACGGCAATATAGGAAAAGTTAAGCGCTATAAAAAGGATAATCCGCGCCTTATGGCAGCTGTATGCGGCTGTATGGCGCAGCAGGAGATAGTTGCAGAAAAGATAAAGAAAAGCTACCCTTATATCGATATTGTTTTCGGCACTCAGAATTTTCACCGCCTGCCCGAATTCATTTACAAGCGGATGAACGGCTCACGCAGAATATTTGAACTCTCCTTAGAAAACAATAAAATAGTAGAGGGCATCCCTGTAAACAGAGATGGCACTTTTAAGGGCTGGCTTCCGATAATGTATGGCTGCAACAATTTCTGCACATATTGCATCGTGCCCTATGTGAGGGGCAGGGAGCGCTCCCGCGAGCCTGAGGAGATACTTGCCGAAGCCCGCCAAATGGTGAAGTCCGGATATAAGGATATTACCCTTTTAGGGCAGAATGTCAATTCCTACGGGAAAGATTGTGGCCACGGTGTGACCTTTGCAAAGCTTTTGCGGATGATAAATGATATTGAGGGTGATTTCAGGATAAGGTTTATGACCTCCCATCCTAAGGATTGCACAATAGAACTGCTTGAAACTATAAGGGACTGTGAGAAAATCAGCCGCCATTTGCACCTGCCCTTCCAAAGCGGAAGTGACAGAATTTTAAAGCAGATGAACCGCCATTATGACTCCACATCTTATTTAGAGCTTATAAAAAAGGCTAAAGAGCTTATCCCCGATATCTCACTGACAAGCGATATAATAGTTGGTTTCCCTGGGGAGACCTACGAGGATTTCAAAGAGACATTGCGCATAGTGGACGAGGTCAAGTTTTCCTCGCTGTTTACCTTTATTTATTCCCCGCGACCGGGCACTCCCGCTTCACGGATGGAGGATCCCGTTTCCAGAGCCGAAAAAGGCAAATGGTTTGACGAGCTTTTAGCGTTGCAGGAAAAAATTGCGGCCGATAATATAAAGGCTCATTTAGACAAAACCTACCGTGTTTTGTGCGACGAAAAGGGTGGCAGAGCGGGATATATGTCGGGCCACACTTTAGGCACGATAGCTATCGAGTTTGAGGGAGACGAGAGCTTACTTGGCAGTTTTGTAGATGTCAAGATAGAATCATATTCAAATGTTTTTGAGGGCAGAATAGTAAAATTATAATTTTTCAGGTGTGACGGCCAAGTTCCCGTCGGCCTAGGAGGTATTTAAAATGGATGTTATTGAACAGGTAAGAAATTTAGGCAAGGCTATTCAGCAGGATGAGAGATTTATCCGTTATGCCAAAGCAAAGCTTGCAAACGATAACGACAAAGAACTTCAGGCCGCTATCGGCGAGTTCAACATTACCCGTATGGAGTTGGACCGTGAGATGGCTTCTGAGCAAAAGGATGAAGAAAAAGTAAAGCAGCTTAATGAAAAGCTACGTGATATTTACAGCAAGATAATGTCTTCATCCGCTATGGTAGAGTACAACACTGCTAAGGCTGCTGTAGATATGATGGTGGGTGAGATTAACACTGTTATCTCCAAAACCCTCGACGGCGAGGATCCCGAGACCTGCGAAACCGTTTCCTGCACAGGCAGTTGTTCAACCTGCGGCGGTTGCCATTAACTGATTTCTGAAAGGACGATTAAAATGCCGGAATTATCCCCAATGATGCGGCAATATCTTGAAATAAAGGAATCCAATAAAGACAGCATACTCTTTTTCAGAGTGGGCGACTTTTATGAGATGTTTTTCGAGGATGCCGAGGTTGCTTCGGAGGAGCTCGAAATAACCCTCACAGGCAAGGATTGCGGCCTTGAGAAAAGAGCACCTATGTGCGGGGTGCCTTACCACAGCTGTGAAGCATATATAGCCCGTTTGGTAGAAAAGGGGCATAAGGTCTCTATTTGCGAGCAGGTCGAAAATCCTGCTACCGCAAAGGGTTTAGTTAAGAGGGATATCGTAAGAACTATCACTCCCGGAACGGTTATTGAAGATATAATGCTGGACGAGAGTAAGAATAACTATCTTGCGGCTGTGGCAGTTACTAAAGAGTCGGCAGCGGCCTGCTTTACGGACGCTTCCACGGGAGAATGCTATGTAACGGTTTTGCCGGATGACGGTGTAGAGCAGCATATTATAAACGAGCTTTCCCGCTTTAGACCCAAGGAGTTGCTCATAGAGGAAGGACTCTTAAAACAAATGCCCAATTTATCTGCTTTTCTTGAAAAGCTCTTTTTGGGTGTTGTGACATTCCGCTCTAAGGACAGTTTTTCTGCCTCCAAAACAGAGGAGCGGGTGCTTAGCCACTTTAAGGTTGTGAGCACCGAGAATTTAGGCCTCCCTTCAGGAAGCTCTGCTTCTGTAGCGCTTGGCGCGGTTTTAGAGTATCTTTACGAAACCGGTGTCACGGGGAATATTTCTGTCAACAAGGTTGAAATTTACACCGAAAACCAGTATATGCGGCTGGATATGACTGCTATACGCAATCTTGAGCTTATCGAAACGATGCGTTCAAAGGCTAAAAAAGGCTCGCTTTTGTGGGTGCTTGACAAGACCAAAACCGCTATGGGTAGGCGTTTGCTTTGCAGTTGGATAACAAAGCCGCTTATGAACATTTCACAGATAAATCTCAGGCAAAATGCCATTGAGGAGCTTTGCGGCGATACCATTCTCAGAGGGGAGATAGCAGAGTATTTAAGTTCTGTGAGGGATATACCGCGAATTATGACCCGTATGGTATACGGCTCAGCCTCTCCGAGAGATCTTAATTCCATTGCAGACACGGCGGCCAATTTTCCTGCCATAAAGTCGCTGATTGCCGACTGTAAGTGTAAACTACTCAAGGAGATATACGATTCTATCGATACATTAGAGGATATAAGGGGGCTTATTGTAAGCTCTATTGAGGACAACCCTCCCATAACCGTTCGCGAAGGCGGGCTTATAAAAAGGGGTTACAATGCCGAGCTTGATATTTTGAGAGGGGATATGGCAAGCGGCACCGACTTCCTTGCTGAAATTGAGGCCAGAGAAAAGGAGCGCACCGGAATCAAGACACTAAAAGTGCGTTTCAACAAGGTTTTCGGATACTATATCGAGGTGACTAATTCTTTCCTCGACCGTGTACCCGAGGATTATATCAGAAAACAGACACTAACAAACTGCGAGCGGTTCATCACAGAGGAGCTCAAGGATATTGAACACCGTGTGCTCACAGCTAAGGACAGGTCCTTCCAGCTGGAGTACGAGCTGTTTGATGAGGTCCGCAAAAAAACTGCCGGCGAGCTTGTGCGCTTTCAAAAGACTGCCGAGGCTTTAGCAAAGCTCGATGTGCTTTGCTCCTTGGCGAATGTTTCGGTAGCAAATAATTATTGCCGCCCGCTTGTTAATGTTGATGGCACTGTTCGCATAAAATCGGGCAGGCACCCTGTTGTTGAGCAGGTTATACGAACCCCCTTTGTTTCTAATGATACATATCTCAATATGCAGGACGACCGCTGCGCGATAATAACCGGCCCTAATATGGCGGGTAAATCTACATATATGCGGCAGGTGGCCTTGATAGTTTTATTAGCGCAAATAGGCTGCTTTGTTCCGGCAGAGTCTGCAGAGATAGGTCTTGTTGACGCTATTTTTACCCGCGTGGGAGCTTCGGACGATCTGGCTTCTGGGCAGTCAACATTTATGGTTGAAATGAGCGAGGTTGCAGACATTCTTAAAAATGCAACAAAGCAGAGTCTGCTTATTCTTGATGAGATAGGCAGAGGCACCTCTACATTTGACGGTAT
>JAZORP010000037.1:0-5571 GCA_045656665.1 Acutalibacteraceae bacterium
GTAAAAAGAAGTCGGAAGCTGCTCGTAAAAGAAAGTTCCGCTAATAAGCTTAAAAAAGCGGTTATTTTTTAACCGCTTTTTATTTTTACTTAAAATCAGGAGTGAATTATGCTGTTAAAGCCTAATATAAAGCTCAAAAGAGTGACCGATATTTCATATACTCTCTTGAGCGAACATAATATCGATGCTTTAATACTTGATGTTGACAACACCCTTTCCACGCATCACGGTCAGGTTTTGACCGAAGGGCTATCTGAATGGCTTGCTGAGATCCAAGCTAATGGTATAAAGCTTATCGTTCTTTCCAATTCTAAGGAAAAACGTGTAAAACCTTTTGCGGAAAAAATTGGGATTAGGTATATCTCTTTAGGCCTTAAACCCTTGCCGTTTGGTTATTTAAGGGCGCTAAGGTCACTTGGCGCTAATAGAAAGAACACGGCTATCGTCGGTGACCAGATTTTCACCGATGTTCTAGGCGGAAACACAGTTGGCGTTAAAACAATTTTACTCACACCTATAAAACCGGAGGATGGTTTTAGTTTTAAAATCAGGCGCAAACTCGAAAAGTTAATCTTTAAATTATATAAAATCCAAGATTTGGAGGTCTGAAATGGCTGCTATGTTTGGCCCCGCAGGTAATTCGCAAAGCTTTACCGATATGGGGTATAAATCCAGCCTTCAAGTGCCGGAATACATTGTTAAAATGGGGCTTGATTGCTTTGAATATCAATGCGGCCGTGGTGTAAATATCGGCCTCGAAAAGGCTGTAGAGCTCGGCAAAATCGCGGCTGAGCATAATGTTGTGCTTTCTTTGCACGCCCCGTATTACATTTCGATGTCATCGGTTGACGAGAAGAAGAGGCTAAACTCTGTTAACTATATTTTATCATCCGCGCGGGCTGTTAATGCTATGGGCGGCAACCGAATAGTTGTTCACACAGGCTCCTGCGGTAAAATTTTCCGCGAGGAAGCTTTGGCGCTTGCTATTGATACAATGAAAATTTCCCTCAAAGCACTTGATGATGAGGGGCTTTCTCATATTCACATTTGCCCTGAGACCATGGGTAAGGTCAATCAGCTTGGAACTCTCCAAGAGGTTATCGAGCTTTGCAAAATCGATGAGCGCCTTATCCCTTGTATAGATTTTGGGCATTTGAATGCCAGAGATTTAGGTAGTTTAAAAACCATCAAGGATTACGAAGAAATTTTTATCAAAATCGGCGATGAGTTAGGTGCGGAAAGACTTAAAAAATTCCATTCTCACTTTTCTAAAATCGAGTATACTACCGGCGGAGAAAAGCGCCATTTGACCTTTGAAGACACGGTATACGGCCCTGATTTTGAACCGGTTATGGAATTGACTTGCAAGTATGATTGCAACCCCGTGTTTATTTGTGAGTCGGCCGGCACTCAAAGTGAGGACGCTAAGCAAATGAAAGATTATTATCACAAACTTGTCGAGGAGATGAAATTATGATATGGCATAATGCTGCCGCCTTTGAGGTCTTAAACGAGCTTACAGTTGATGACAAGCACGGCCTTGCTAACGGTGTTGCTGAGCAACGACTTTTAGATAACGGCGAAAATGTTATTTCCAAAATCAAAAAACCCACTTTTTTAAATCGTTTTTTATCTCAGCTAAATAATAAAACTGTAATTGCTCTTATAATAATAGCGCTTGTTTCCTTTGTTGTGTCACTAATGTATAATGAGGTAAACAGCTATGCATCCTTGCTTATAATTGCTATAATTTTGATTAACGCTCTTTTAAGCGCCTATCATATATACAGTTGTAATAACACACTCGATGATATCAAGCATTTTTCCAATCCTACAGCAACTGTTCTGCGAGAGGGTATTTTGAGAACAGTCAGCGCAACGGATTTAGTGCCCGGGGATATAATTCTGTTAGAGCAGGGCGATTATATTCCTGCTGATGCGAGAATTGTTGATGCAAACGAATTTAGATGCAACGAATCGGTTTTAACGGGTGTAGAGGTTCCTGTGGAAAAGGATGCAGATATCACTCTCGAAGAAATTACCGTGCTTGAAAAGCGCTGTAATATGGTGTATTCGGGCTGTAATGTTGTTCACGGAACTGCTAAGGCTGTTGTAACTGCCACAGGACTCAACACAGAGATCGGCAAAGCTTCGGCTATTCTGCAGCAGACAGGGGAGGACAAGCTACCATTAGAGGCTCAGCTTGACGGTATTAGTAAGATAGCAAACATAGCAATTCTTGCAATATGCTTTTTGGTCTTCATTATAGGAATGATTCAAAATTTTTCCTCTGGAAATTTTGCAAGTATGACCCTAAAAATGCTGATTAATGCCGTTGCTTTAGCAGTTGCAGCCATTCCCGAGGGTTTGCCTGCAATCACTACTATCGTTATAGCCCTTGGAATTCACCGCATTCTGCAGGACAAGATAATTGTTAAGGATGCCTCTGCAGCAGAGCTACTTGGAAAAACCGATATTATCTGCTGTGATAAAACCGGAGTTTTCACTCGAAACAAGATGCTTCTCTCCAAAATCTTTGACGGCAAGAATCTTGTTGAGCTTGAAAAAGATGAGCTGACCGAAACCTCAGCCACTGTCATTAAATTGGCGGCTGCTTGTTCAACTCTCGACAATGACTCTACCGAGAATGCCATTCAAAACGCCTGTCTCGCATATAATTCAATGTCGCAGCATGATATTAATATGCTTTTCCCTCATATTGCTGAAATTCCGTTTGACCACGACCGTAAGACCATGACGGTCATCACAATGATTAATGAGAGAGCATTTGCTATTGTTAAAGGGGCGCCTGAAGCGGTTGTGCCGAACTGCGCAGGGTGCGACAAAAACGCAATACTTGAGTTTAATGAGAACCTTGCAAACGAAGCTTACAGAATCGTTTGTATTGCAATGCGCCCTCTCGATGAAATACCCTCCAATCCGATTCCTGAAGAGATTGAACAAGATCTTACCTTCGTTGGGCTTTTAGCTCTTGACGATCCGCCCCGCGAAGGTGTTGTTGAAGAAATTGCCGCTTGTGATGCGGCGGGTATAAAAACCGTTATGATTACGGGTGACAATCTATTAACCGCTAAAGCTATTGCCCGCAGAATAGGTATTCTTAAAGACGAAACCTATGCAATAACGGGTGCCGAGCTTGACGAAATGAGTGATGAAGAGCTTGCGCAGAATATCGAAAAATATTCGGTTTTTGCAAGAGTTTCTGCAAATGATAAGCTGAGAATAGTTAAAGCGTGGCAACAGCGCAAAAAAACCATTACAATCACGGGTGACAGCGTGCAAGATGCCGATGCTTTGGCTTTAGCAGATGTTGGGTGCGCTATTGGAAAATTTGGGGCCGAAGTTGCGAAAGGGAACGCTGATATCATCATTTCAAATAACCGTTTTTCTTCAATCGTTCACGCTATCAGAGAAAGTCGCGGGCTTTTCAGTAATATAAGAAAATCGGTTTATTATCTCTTTAGCTGTAATATCGCTGAAATTTTTGTTATCTTGTTTGGTATGCTTGTTTTTAAAGCTCCGCCCGTCGCTGCGGTTCAGCTTTTATGGATAAACCTGCTAACCGATTGCGCGCCCGCAATTTCGCTCAGTATGGAAAACGCCGAAAAGGAAAATATGATGACCGGCCATAATGCAGTTGTTGATCGTATTTTTGATTTGAAATCTGTAGTTTCGGTTTTTGTTCAAAGTCTATATATTACGGTTGTTACTTTGATTTCCTACTCTTTGGGAAATGATTTCGGCGATTCTGCCACAGCAATGACAATGGCTTTTGCAACATTAGGGGTTATTCAGATATTCCATTGCTTTAACAATAAATTCCAAGGCACTCTTTTCGGTAAAAACATTTTTGCCAACCGCTTTATGAATATGTCTGTAGGTGTTGTGTTATTTATAATGCTTTTCCTTTTATTCACTCCTGCCGGCTTTATATTTGGCCTTAAAATTTTATCGGTTGGACAATTTATAATTTGTTTGTTACTATCACTTTCAATAATCCCCATAACAGAAATTTTGAAATTTGCATCTAAAAAACTTTAAGTTTTAAAACAAATTCAAAAGAGCTATCGCCAAAATAAGCGATAGCTCTTTTTGTTATTATTATTGATAAATTATTCGCAAATCATTTTTTTAAGGCGCTTTAGTGTTTTAAAAGCGAATTTCTCTGCCTCAATAACATAATCGTCGGGGAAAAGCCCTGTGCGCCATTCAAGGTTGAGATTGCCTTTGTATCCGATTTCGACAAGCGCTTTTGCAAAATCTTCCCAATTGACAGTTCCTGTGAAGGGGAGAGTGTGCTCATCATACCAGTTAAAATTGTCGTGAATATGCAAAACATGGAGTCTGTCACCAAGCGCCCTTGCAAAGTCTGCAGGAGAAACTCCCGCGCAATTTGCGTGGCCTGTGTCAAGGCAGGCAACAAAATTATCTGATTTCATCATATCAACATACTCGATAATTGTTTCAATTTGCGAGGATACGGGGGCCTGCTCGTTTGGCTTAAATTTAACTGCGGGCATATTTTCCAGCGCGATTTTAACATTGTATTCTTGGGCAACGGGAATTATTTTTTCAAAAAATGAGTAATTTATATTTCTGTATTCTTTACGGTCATAATCATCGCTCCAGGTCGGCATTGCGGCATGCATAACTATATAATCCGACCCCAAAATCCTAGTTGCAATTATGCTTTTCTTTAGAGCCTCAACCATATTGTTGAGCATTTGCGGGTCGTCATAATATGTAGGGAAAGGCGCGTGGGTCTGGCCGATTTCGATTCCGGCGGCTTCTGCAAGCTTGCGGTCATAGGTAAAGTATTTTTCGAACCCTGTGGCATCGGCCTCAAAGAGTGCTTTGCCGGGCTGGAGCTTGTCGCAGAAAACACCGTAGTCGATTGCATCGTAACCGATTTCTCTCATGGTGGCAAAGTAGCCATCCCGATCCTTGCGGTACAGAGAATCAACATTTGAAGAAAGTTTCACTGTAATCACCTTTTTTTAAAAAAATATAAATTTATATAAAAAATTTAAACAACAAATCCGCCGTTTATGCCCAATACTTGGCCTGTTATGTAATCTGCCTTGTCGGATGCTAAAAATTCGATTGCGGCTGCTATTTCATCGGCGCTGCCCATTCTGCCAAGCGGGATACCGTTTACAAAATCACCGATCTCCTCCAAGGTTAGGTTAGAATTCATACCCGTTTCAATAAGGCCGGGGGCTATGGCATTAACTGTTATTCCGCTGGGAGCAAGCTCCTTTGCGAGGGCTTTTGTAAGACCAATAACACCTGCTTTTGCGGCAGAGTAGGCTACCTCGCAGGAAGCGCCAACCTGACCCCACATTGAAGAGATATTAATGATTTTGCCGGTTTGACGGCTCACCATTGACGGAACTACAGATTTACAGCAGTTGTAAACACCCTTAAGGTTGATATCTACAATGCGGTCAAAATCAATTTCATCGGTATCTGTGATTAATGCCTGATGAGCTACTCCGGCATTATTTACTAAAATGTCAAGGGTGCCGAATTTATATAAGGTTTCTTTCA
>JAZORP010000038.1:0-21099 GCA_045656665.1 Acutalibacteraceae bacterium
GCTTTTCCACCCTTTTAGCCGGCCTTATTGCCCGAATAGAGGGCCTTTTTGCAGGAATTTCAAACTTTATTATGAAAAAAATTAAAAAACTTACCATTAAGATAAAAAAAGGCTTGAAAAAGGTATGGTTTTTGTTGTATACTAAGCAAGAATAAATAGGCTGTCTGTTCTGACAAAGCTTACGGGGTTTTAATTATGAAACGCAAAACGAAGAAAAACAGAAGTATCATATTCAGGCTTTTTGTGTTGGGCGTTTGCGCTTATTTTACCATAACGCTGGCAGGGCTTTGGAGCAGTCTTAACGAGAGCCGCGCTGAGCTTGCGGCGCTAAAAGAGGAGTATTCGGCTCAGCAAAACGATATTGAAGAATTGCGTACAATTTTAAGCAGCGATTCTGATAAAGAACTAATTGAAAAAGCTGCCCGTGAGCGGTTGGGGTATATCTATTCTGACGAGCAGGTTTTTATAGATGTTTCAGGCAACTGAAATTAGTCTTTTAATTTTGAGGAGGATTTCTTTTTTCTATGCAACTTACGGTGGGACAAATTGTTGAAGGTAAGATCACCGGTATTACCAATTTCGGTGTGTTTGTGGATCTTGGCGAGGGTAAATCCGGATTGGTACATATTTCCGAAGTGGCCCGTTCATATGTAAACGATATTAATGAATTTGTTAAACTTAATGATGTTGTCAAAATGAAGGTGCTCAACATTGGTGAGGATGGTAAAATATCCCTCAGTATTAAGCGGGCGCTTGAGCCTGAAGCAAAACCCGAGCGCAGAGAGCACCGCGAAAGGCGCTCTTCACCGCCCCCTAAGCCGGACGGTTCCTACACCTGGACCCCGAAAAAGGCTGAGCCAGCCAGCTTTGAGGAAATGATGAGCCGCTTTAAACAGACAAGTGATGAAAAGTTTTCTGATTTAAAAAGAAAGAATCCCGAAGCTAAGCGTTCAAAAAGGGGTATGTCAAAATAATTGGTTTTGAGTGGAGCGGTCCTTAGCGGGAAGTTCCGCTCTTTTATTTTGAGGGGAAGTTAATATGATAAATCAAATTTCTTGCAACAGAATAACCCAAGCTGTGGCGGAGCTTTCTATCAAAGCAAACAAACAGCTGCCTTGCGATATTATTAAGGCTATCAATTCAGCCGCTGCTTGTGAGAGTGATTCTCTTGCCGTTTCGGTATTGAATGATATGCAAAATAATATCTCTGCCGCGAAAACTTGCGACCTACCTATTTGTCAGGATACGGGGATGGCGGTTGTCTTTCTCGAAGTGGGTCAAGATGTTCACTTTACGGACGGCTCATTGTATGATGCTGTAAACGAGGGCGTGCGCCGCGGTTATAACGAAGGATTGCTAAGAAAATCGGTTGTGTCAGACCCGCTTAAAAGGGTGAACACTAATGATAATACACCTGCCGTTATCCATACTACCATTGTCGACGGCGACTCTGTCAAAATAACGGTTGCTCCTAAGGGCTTTGGCAGCGAGAATATGAGCGGCGTGAGGATGCTGACTCCGTTTGACGGCAGACAAGGGGTTATAGATGCGGTGCTGCAAATTGTAAAGGCGGCCTCTAATAATCCATGCCCTCCAATGATTGTAGGTGTTGGCATAGGCGGAGATTTCGAGCAATGCGCTCTGTTATCCAAGAAAGCTTTATGCCGTAGTATTGAAATCAGAAATGAAGATAAGTATTATTCCGATATGGAAAAAGAGTTGCTTAACAAAATCAACACTCTTGGTATAGGTCCGCAGGGCTTTGGGGGGGATACAACTGCATTGGCTGTTAATATCGAAACTGCCCCCACGCATATCGCAGGGCTTCCTGTGGCGGTAAATATTGGCTGCCATGTCACGAGGCATGCAACAACAGAGGTAAGATGATGGATAAAATTAATTTAGTGGCTCCCTGCCTTTTTGGTGTAGAGAGCATAGCGGCGGATGAATTTCGCCGTATGGGATTTGAAGATGTAACGGCAGAAAACGGGCGAGTTCTTCTGTCGGGTGACCTTAATATGCTTGCGCGGGCTAATATTTGCTCTCGCTTTGCAGAGCGTATCATGATAAATGTCGGTAGTTTTGACGCTGTGACATTTACCGAGCTGTTTGATGGTGTTAAAGCCTTGCCGTGGGAGAATTTTATCGGCAAGGATGATGCCTTTCCGGTCAACGGCTGGAGCATTAATTCTCAACTGTTCAGCATACCGGACTGTCAGTCGATAATAAAAAAAGCGATTGTTGAAAGGCTAAAGCTTAAATATCCTGTTAGCATCTTTGCAGAAACGGGCGCCGAGTACAAGGTGCGTTTTTCGATTCATAAAAATAATGTTACCATGATGATTGACACTTCGGGTGACGGTCTGCATAAAAGAGGATACCGCCGAAATTCGAATGACGCCCCTCTTAAAGAAACCTTGGCGGCAGCAATGTGCGACTTGGCGCGCATTTATCCCGACACCTTGTTTTACGATCCATTTTGCGGAAGCGGAACCCTGCTTGTTGAGTCGGCAATGATGGCGGCAAATATTGCTCCGGGCCTTCGCCGTTATTTTGCGGCAGAGCGTTTTTCATTCTTGCCTGAAAAGATCTGGCGTGAAGAGCGCACCCGCGCGCAGGACCTTATAAGGCATAATATTGACTTTTCTGCCAAAGGTTTTGATATTGATCCTGCCTGTGTTGAGCTTACAATGCAAAACGCTAAAAAAGCAGGAGTCGAAAAGTATGTTAAGGCGGCAGTAGGAGATATTAAAAACTTTACTCCCTCAAGCGAGCGTTGCCTGACGGTCACCAACCCGCCTTACGGTGAGCGGCTGCTCGATGTTAAAACGGCAGAGGGCTTATACAAAACCATGGGAGAGCGGTTTATAAGAGGAAACGGCCAGAAATATTACATCATCAGTCCTCACGATGAGTTTGAAAAGCATTTCGGCGCTGTGGCCGACAAACGCCGCAAGCTTTATAACGGAATGATTAAATGTCAACTATTTATGTATTTCAAGAATACTTAAGCATTTTAAACGGCGATACTCGTAGAGTATCGCCGTTTTCATATAAAAAGTTATTTATTTTTCAAAACCTATAAGAAGACCGCCTTTTTCAGCATAAAAACTGACTAATCCACGGGCAAGGTAAATTTCGATTTTAACATCAGGAAATTGCTCAAGTATTAAAGCTTTAAGAGCATTGGCGGCATCCTCGTTGCAGCAATGGCTTATGTAGACCGATCCACCACTCATACCTAAAGATTTCATAAACCCCACAATTTCTCTGAGAGCCTTTTTTTCTCCGCGGCTTTTTTTGAGAACTTCAAGGTCTCCGCGATCACTGGCTTTACCTACCACTCTGATACCCAATAAACCTGCGGCTTTTGCAACAATATGACTGACTCTTCCGTTGTTGGCAAGATTTTTCATAGATTCTAGCATAAATATAAGCCCTGTTTTTTTACTATAAGCGATAATCTCTTGACAGATATCATCATAAGATTTGTTTTGGAGAGCTAATGCTTTTATCTTTTCTATTATAAGGCGCATCTCAGGACCTGTTGACAGTGAATCAAAAACAAAGACCTTTCTATCGGGGTGTTGAGCCTCGTAATCGGATTTGGCGATCATAGCCGAATTATATGAACCCGAAAGGGTGCTTGTGATGGTCAGGCAAAAAATATACTTTGCATCACCGAATGAATAAAGCCAATCCGATGGGCTAGGGCAGGCTGTAGATGATTTTCCGTTATAGCAAAGAAGGTCATCAGCCATACCGCAAACATCAAGGTCTGAATCATCAATATATTCCTTTTCTTTAGTAATTATCTTAAGCGGCGCCGAGGCAAAGGAAATACCGTCTAGCCAAAGTGTGTCTGCTGAGGAATCGGCAACAATCTTTATTTCTGACAAATTCATTTCCAAACTCCTTTAAATTAGATGTAATTATTATACAAGTGGCAAGCGGTATATACAATCTATTTTCACTTTTATAATTCTCGGTTTTAAATTTTAGAAATAGAGAATTTTTGAGTTCTCTCCACTAGCAGTAGAATTGCTTTGATGCGGTTTTTCATTCTAACGGCTATCCATCATAATCCTCTATTGCGTTGACCGCTTCTTCCTTTGTGGAAAAGGATATGCCGTTATCAAGTAGGCGGCGGTCATCCTCCGGCAGAGTGTCAAGAACGATTTCACCGTAGACCTCAACTATATCGTCACCTTTGTAAAGCGCAACATTGTTGCCATATGAATGAAGCACCCAATGTTCGGGATTCTCGGTTTTGTTTTTTATAACAAAACCGGATACTATTATTAAGGCAGCTGCGCAAATAGATGTGCCGATAATTAGAATGTACAATCTTACTTTGCCTGAAATTTCCATAAAATCACTATCCTTTTTAGTTATTTTTACCTTTTTGCAACTATTTATGCATTTTTTTGCGGCTTTTAATATAATTATATTCATATTTTGGATAGCGGTTAAAACTCTCTTGGAGCAATTCCTTTTATCAAAAGAATCGCAACACAGGCCATAACTGAAAAGTGACTGTATGATTTTTTTAACTTTATTTTAAATTCGGCGGGCTCGATTTCATCTCCTTTAATGTTTTTTACGGTGCGCTGCAGAGTTGCAAGCAGGGTGTCGCTGTTGAGACTTGATAAAGTGATAGTATTTTTAGCGCTCATTCCACAGCTGATGACAGGAATATGGCTTTTTTTAAAAACCTCAAGCGCATTTATGTTGTTATCCTCGCAAATACCGATAATTCCGTTTGGAAATTGCTGGTCTTTAAATCTTTCGGTATTATCACATATAACTACAATACCGTTGTTTATTTTAAGGTTTGCTTTTTTATATTCGCTGACTATTGTGAAAGCTCCGCCGCAGTCGAGAATTTCCTTGTCGGAGATGCAGTCTCCGCCGTGAGCTTTCAAAATTTCAATTATTTCTTTTTCGGCACAGCTATTTCTTTTGGAAAAAAGTATCACCATATTTTTCACCCAAAGGATAGTATTAGCATTTCTTAAAAAATAATCCTTTAGGCTCTAAAAATCGGACTTGTAGCTTTCCTTTGCTTGCAGTTCTTTTCTTTTTTTTCTGCGGACACGGTTTATATGCCTTTCAAAATCGCCGCTTGTAATAAGGTTTGCTAAAACTAATTGCATAAAAGTGGGCACAGTGCAGGAGTAAAAACTCAATGCTTCTTGAAAACTGACTGCCAATTGCTTTGGCAGAACCATATAACCCGTCCTAAAAGAGGGAGAGACAGTCATTGAAAAAGTGTTCATGTATATTACATTGTCATCGCTTGTGTGTGAAAATAGGGTTTCTTCCGACTTTTTAGAAACCGAAAACTCAGATTCGAAATCATCCTCAATTATGTAGCGGTCGCGTGTAGTTGCCCAACGCATATATTCATGCCTTTTTGATGCGTTGGCTGTAACTCCGCTTGGGTAACTGCGGTAGGGTGAAATATGCAAAATATCGGCTTTGCTTCTCCACAAGGCTGAGCTTACGATTCCGTCGTTATCAAGAGGCAGCATTTCGCAAACAACATCGCAGGCGCGGTATACCTGCTCAATCTTTTTGTATGATGGATATTCTATTGCATATGTCTTATCTCTGCCTAATAGCTCTACTATCAGACTGTAAAGATATTCGGAACCCGAGCCTATTATTATTTGGTTGCAGTCGGCGATAATTCCTCGACTTCGCGCAAGATAGTTTTTTATTGCTTTTCTTAGCTCAATACAACCTAAGTTCGGTGAGCGGTTGAGAATAGCTTCACCGTAGTCGCTGATAACATTTCGCATTGTTTTCGCGAGTACGGAAAACGGAAAATCATATAAATTATTTTCATCGTGGTTTTGGGGAAATACGGACGCTGCTTTTTGGTCTACCGATGCCGCAAAACGGTCATCGGTGTGGAAAATTACAAAATAACCGCTGCGCTGTCTGCCTTCAATGTAGCCCTCATCGCAGAGCAAAGCATAGGCATGTTCAACGGTTATAGTGCTGATACCGGTTTCATCAGCAATAATTCGCTTTGAAGGCAACTTGTCGCCGAAAGGGTAGAGCCCCTTTACGATATCATCTCGTATTTGCAAATAGAGTTGGAGATATGCAGGTGTGCTATCAGATTTTTTTATAATATATTTCATCTGGTTATATAAAATTCTCCTTTTTTGGCTATTTTAATAGTACCAAAATTATTATATACTATTTACAAATAAAAAGCAAGGAGGTAAAAGGATGTCGCATAACAATCAAAAAAAGATTGCAGTTATCAATGATTTTTGCGGCTTTGGGCGTTGTTCGATAGCGGCCTCGCTGCCTATCATATCAGCCATGAAGATTCAGTGCTGCCCCTTGCCCACCTCTGTGTTTTCGAATCATACAGGTTTTGAAAGTTTTTATTACACCGACTTTACCGAGTATATGGATGCATATATTGATGAATGGGCAAAGCTGGATTTGTACTTTAACGGCATTCTCACGGGCTTTCTCGGTTCAGAACAACAAATTGAAATAGTAAAAAGGTTTTTAAAGCGTTTTAAAAGGGATAATACAGTCACGGTTGTTGATCCCGTGATGGGGGACTATGGTAAGCTTTATCCTACATATTCACCCCGGCTTGCTGAAGAGATGGGTTCACTCCTTACCTTTGCGGATATCCTCACACCTAACCTTACTGAGGCTTGTATACTTAGCGGCACGGATTATCGCGAGGATATGGGGGAGAGTGAGCTTGCATTAATCTGTGAAAAACTAATCCAAATGGGGCCGCAAAAAATTGTGATTTCAGGCCTTGTGAGAGGGGAGGACCTTGAAAATTTTGTTTTCGAGGCTTCAAAATCTTATACAATAGTAAGAGAGCATAAGGTTGGGCCCTGTCGCTCAGGAACGGGAGATGTTTTTTCCTCTATTATTGCATCAGACGCTGTAAACGGCGTTGATTTTATAAGCTCTGTTCACCACGCGTCGGACTTTGTTGCTAAGGTTTTGCGCCGCACTTTGGAGCTTGATATACCTAAAACAGACGGCATCTGTTTTGAAGAATTTTTGTGCGAGATTTAAAGGGATAATTTTATGAAAAACGAGAAAATCGAATTTATCTGTTTGACAGGTGTTTTTACCGCCGGTATATTTGTTTTCACAGCTTATTTTCATATACCGAGCCATACTGGCTACACTCATATCGGAGACGGGTTTATCTACCTTGCCGCCTGCTTATTGCCGCTGCCTTACGCAATATTTGCAGGGGTGGTTGGAGCCTTGCTTGCTGATTGCCTTACGGGTTTTGCTATTTGGGCGCCGGGTTCTGTTATTATTAAAGCAGCAGCGGTGCTGTTTTTCAGCCGCAAGGGTGAAAAGATAGTAACCCTAAGGAATGCCCTCACTTTGCTTCCTGCAAGTGCAGTCTGCATAGGAGGATACTATCTTTATGAAGCGTTAATCACAGGGGATTTCATAGCTTCAATTTCGGGAATCCCTGGATATATAACACAATCTGTTATGAGTGGTATACTTTATATAATTTTCGGCTTGGCGCTAGATAAGCTTAAAATTAAACAACTTTATGGGGGAAAGAAAAAATGATGACCATAACATATCCTGTTAAAAACGGGATTTATATTAATATGACAAATCGCTGTCCTTGCGCCTGCACTTTCTGTTTGCGCCACAATGCGGCCGGTGTCTATGGCTCAGAGCCTCTATGGCTTGACCACGAGCCAACCGTTAAAGAGGTTTGCGAGAGTATCAATTCATGGAACTTAAGTAGCTATGATGAGGTTGTTTTCTGCGGCTATGGCGAGCCTACCGAAAGGCTCGATGATCTGCTCGAAGTAGCTGCATATATCAAGACAAAAAGCGATATAAAAATCCGCATCAACACAAACGGCCTTAGCGACCTTATTTGGAATCAAAGAACAGCTCCAAAGCTTAAAGGGCTCATAGACACGGTTTCTGTTAGTCTTAATGCAACAAACAAAGAGGATTATTTTAAAATAGTTCGCCCGAAGTTCGGCATTGAGTCCTACGATGCAATGCTTAAATTCACAAGGGATTGTGTGGAATATGTTCCAAATGTGGTTATGACGGTTGTGGATGTGGTAACTTCGCCTGAGGAGCAGGAGCGCAGCCGTAAAATTTGTGAATCATTAGGAGCAACATTGCGCATTCGCCCGTTTGAGGGATAATATCAGCAAAAGATAGCACCCTATTTGCCATTGGCAAATAGGGTGCAGTTTTATTTTTAGGAGTGCATTTATATCAAGCACTTAAATAATATTTGACCAATGATTGCAAAAGTGTGTCACGGTCAATGCGCCTGATAAGGTTGCGGGCATTATTATGAGTGGTGATGTATGTCGGGTCTTCAGAGAGAATATAACCCACAATTTGATTGATGGGGTTGTAGCCTTTCTCTTTGAGCGCGTCATACACACTAACTAATATATTGCGGATCTCCTGTTCGGTTTGGTCACCTATGGAAAAGGTAATTGTATTATTATTCATAATATTTCCCCTTTCAAAAATACTCTTTAATTATTTTATAATGTTTTCTTAAAAAGTTCAAGTATTATTTTCTCAAAGAAGCGCCAACAGATTCAAGCTTTTTAATAATTTTTGAGTTAACCTCGTCAATTTCTTTGTCGCTTAAGGTGCTGTCGGCCGACCTGAGCCACACGCTATAGGCAACACTCTTTTTGCCTTCGGGAATTTGAGAACCGGTGTAAACATCGAAAAGTTCGATTTTTTCAAGCAACCTGCCGGCTCCGGAGGAAATTGCTTTTTCGAGAGTTCCAACGGGGATGTCAATATCGCAGAGCATAGCAAAGTCGCGCTCAACTGCGGGAAACTTGGGCAAGGGTTTATATGTGGTTTTGCGCTTTTCAATGCTTAACAAAACATCAAGCTTTAGCTCTGCAATGTAGACTCTGGTTTCAATTCCATACTGCTTTGCTACGGAGGGATGGATTTCTCCAAATGTGCCTATAATCTTATTATTTGCTTTTATTACGGCCTGTCTGCCAGGGTGAAGATACGCTTCTGTGCTTCTTTCGTACTGAGTGTGGGCACCGAAAATCTTTGCGATACCTTCTATAATACCTTTTAAGGTGAAGAAATCCTCACCATTACCGTAAACTCCGATAGACATTGTGGCAAGCTCATCGGGCTGTTCTATAAGCGGAAATGATTTTGCAACAAAGCGTTTGCTGATTTCAAAGAATCTGCCGTCGGCAATCTTTTTGCTGATATTGGTGGCAAGAACGGTGAGCATACTTGTGGTGAGCTGTGTTCTCATTGTTGAGTATTCGTCACCTAAAGGATTAATTATCTTTATCTGATTTTTGCGCTCGTCGTCTTCTGATAAAAGCAGTGTGTCGATAGCTTTTGATCCTATAAAGGAATAGGTTGCTATTTCATAGGCGCCCGCAGCGCACATAAACTTCTTAATTTTGTCGGTTTTAATGCGCTCGGGCAGGAGCTTTCCGCGAACAACTGTGCCCCTCATAGGAGTGCCGACGATATGGTCATAGCCGTATATGCGCATAACCTCTTCGGCTAAATCTGCTCTGCCCTCGATATCATCTCGGATAGAGGGTACGCGACAGGTTAACTCTTTGCCGTTAATAGTGGTGTTAAGCCCCAAACTGTTGAGTATGGAAACTATCCTCTCATCCGGCACATCAACACCTATAAGCTCTAAAATCTTGTCGGTCGTGACGGTGATTATCTTATCCTCAGGTAATCCCTGATTGCAGTCGATAACACCCTCAATAATGTCACCGGCATCAAGCTCGTATATTAGCTGCAAAGCGCGGTTTGCAGCATATTCAACATTGACAATATCAACGCCTTTTTCATAGCGTCCGCTGGCTTCTGTGCGAATACCGAGCGAACGGCCGGTGTGGCGGATATTATCTCTGCGGAATTTGGCAGACTCTAAAAAGAGGTCTTTAGTGTCGTTTTCAATTTCACTCTCTCTGCCGCCCATAATACCTGCAAGGCAGGAGGGCTTTTCACCGTCGGCAATAACAAGCATATCGGGGGTTAAATTATAGTCTTTACCGTCAAGAGTGGTGATGCTTTCACCCTCGCGGGCATTTCTAACAATGATTTTTTTGTCTGCAAGATCATTGTAATTAAATGCATGCATTGGCTGACCGGTTTCAAGCATAACAAAGTTTGTGATATCAACTATATTATTGATAGGCCTCATGCCCGAAGCTGTGATGGCTTTCTGCATCCAGAGGGGAGATTCTTTAATTCTTAAGTTTTTCACAAGACGGCCGATGTATCTTGGGCAGAGGTCGTAATTCATAACTTCAACGCTGATATGCTCCTCGATATCTCCACCCACGGTTTTAAACTCTGGGACAGGGGCTTTAAACTCTGTGCCCAAAACAACCCCGATTTCCTTTGCAACACCTAAAAAGCAGTTGCAGTCGGGACGGTTGGCGGTGATTTTAAAGTCGATGATATAATCATCCAGCCCTAAAACTTCTCGCATATCGGTGCCGGGTTTGTGCTCATCTTTCAGAATAAGTATTCCGTGAACTGAAGCACCCTCATACTCAGCCTCTGTAAGGCAGAGCTCTTCTCCTGAGCATAGCATACCGTTAGACTCAACGCCTCTGAGCTTACCTTTCACAATATGAGCGCCGCAGGGGAGGTGGCTGTCATTTAAAGCTGCGGGAACAAGGTCACCCTCGCTTATGTTCTGAGCGCCGGTGACTATCTGCACAAGTTCATCCTCGCCTACATCCATCTGGCATATTTGGAGATGGTCGCTGTTCTCGTGAGGGGTTATTTTAACGATACGGGCAGCAACAACATTAACAAGATTGTCACCCTGGCCTTCGATGCTTTCAACCTCAAAGCCCGCCATAACCATACGCTCGCAAAGCTCTTCTACAGGAACATTTATTTCAACATAGTTTTTTAATTGGTTAAGTGATATTTTCATACTGTGTTTTCCTCCTTAGAACTGATCAAGGAAGCGTTTATCGTTTTCAAACAGAAGACGGATATCGCTTATCTTATAGCGGGTTGTGGTGAGGCGGTCAAGACCGATACCGAAAGCAAAGCCTGAATATTCGTCAGGGTCAATTCCGCAGCTGCGAAGAACATTTGGGTGAACCATTCCTGCACCCAAAATCTCAATCCAACCGCTGCCTTTACAAACGCGACATCCTTTACCGCCGCATTCTGAGCAGGTGACATCAACCTCAACCGAGGGCTCTGTGAAGGGGAAGAAAGAGGGGCGGAATTTCACCTTTGTGTCGCTGCCGTAAATCTCGTGTGCAAACTCTTCAAGCACGCCCTTAAGGTCACACATTGTGACACCTTTGTCAACAACTAGACCCTCTATCTGATGGAAAACAGGTGAGTGGGTTGCATCAACTTCGTCAGCTCTGAAAACACGGCCGGGGCAGATGACCCTGATGGGCGGCTTTCTTGTTTCCATTGTTCTAATCTGTGCGGCCGAGGTTTGAGTTCTCAGCAGCAGATTTTCTGGGAGGTAGAAGGTGTCCTGCATATCTCTTGCGGGGTGGTCTGCCGGAACATTTAGACATTCAAAATTGTAATGGTCGGTTTCAACCTCGGGCCCGTCAACCACATCGAAGCCCATTGACTGAAAGATATTTATCATATCGTCAAGAACCGAATTAAGGGGATGCAGCTTACCGGGTTTGATTTCCTTTGCAGGCATTGTGATATCAATTGTTTCTTGCTTTAACTGCTCGTTTATGGCAGCGTCTTTAAGCTCGGTGCGCTTGATTGCAATAAGCTCTTCAAGCTCCTGCTTAGCTTCGTTAACAAGCTGGCCCATTTTTGGGCGTTCTTCAGGGGAGAGTGAGCCCATTTGTTTTAATATTGCCGTAAGCTCGCCCTTTTTGCCTAAATATTGGACTCTTAAGTTTTCGATTTGGCTTTCGCTTTCACAAATTGCGACCGCTTCTTTAGCGGCAATGCTTATGTTTTTTAGCGTTTCTTGCATCATCTTTTCCTCCGTACAAAAAAATAAACTCCGCCAGTTATGACAGTTATCATAACAGGACGAAGTGAAGATTCTCCGCGGTACCACCCGTTTTTTCGCTCAAAGAGCAAACACTCTTGCAACCTATAACGGGGTTCTCCGGCGGCACCTATTGCTGAAAATAAAAAACAGGTTCAGCGCCGCTGCTCAAAAGGGAACTTCAGCAAAAGGGTTGCTTATCTCTGCTTACAGCCTTGGCAGAAACTCTCTTAAAGACCAGATTGCCTACTTTCCTTTATCATCGCATTTACAATGTTTATATATTAGCATTGTTTTAAGTTTTTTGCAAGCATTTTTTTTAAAAAACAACTTAATATTGAGTTACATTTCTCTTGACATATTTTGTCCTAGATTGTACAATAGCACTGAAAAGGGGAATTAACATGAAATATGAAATTCTTAAACTCTTAGCTCGCAATGCGAGATACTCATCTGAGGAAATTGCCACTATGCTTGATACCTCAGTTAATGATGTTGAAACTGCCGTTTCAGAGCTTGAAAAGGACGGTCTGCTCAGGGGCTACAAAGCAGTTGTTGACTGGGATAAGCTTGACAATGCCTATGTTTCGGCTATTATTGAGCTCAATGTTGTTCCAAAGGCAGGTCTCGGCTTTGAGGAAGTTGCTAAAAAAATAATGCAGTACCCCGAGGTTGAATCGGTTTATCTTATGTCGGGTGTATATGACCTGAATGTTGTTGTAAAAGGTAAAACTCTTAAGGATATTGCATCCTTTGTTGCTAAAGAGTTGGCAACTATAGATTCTGTCACCTCAACCACCACCCATTTTGTAATGCGCCGCTATAAAGAAATGGATGTTGAGCTTGTTTCTATGGAGGAAGATGACAGGGGGCAGCTCTGGATATGATCGATTATTCCAAGGTTTTAAACAAAACCGTGGTTGAGATCAAGCCCTCCGGCATCCGTAAGTTTTTTGATATTGCCTCTACAATGGAGGGTGTTATATCTTTGGGTGTGGGTGAGCCTGATTTTCAGACCCCTTGGCAGATTCGAAAAGCCGGCATTAACTCGCTGCAGAGCGGCAAAACGAAATACACCTCTAACACCGGTTTGAGAAAGCTGATTTGTGAAATATCACAATATATGGAGCGCAAGTATTCGCTGTCATATTCGCCCGATGATGAGATAATTGTCACAGTAGGCGGCAGTGAAGCTATTGATAATTGCATCAGAGCTGTTGTTTCTCAAGGGGATGAGGTTATTATCCCTCAGCCGAGCTATGTTTGCTATGAGCCGATAACTCGGCTGGCAGGCGGTGTTCCGGTTATAATCAACACAAAGGCCGAAAACGGTTTTAAGATAACTCCTCAGGAGTTGAAAGATGCCATAACTGACCGCACAAAACTGCTTATTCTGCCTTATCCTTGCAATCCTACGGGCGCTATCATGGAAAGGGAAGACCTTGAAAAGATAGCCGATGTACTTAAAGGGACTAATATAATCGTGCTTTCCGATGAGATATATGCAGAGCTTACCTTTAACGGAAAGCGTCATGTTTCACCGGCTTCTATCGATGGTATGCGTGAGAGGACGATAACTGTCAACGGTTTTTCAAAAGCATTTTCAATGACCGGATGGCGCCTCGGTTACGCTTGCGGTCCTAAAGAAATAATGCAGCAAATATTGAAAATTCACCAATTTGCTATTATGTGTGCGCCGACAACCTCACAGTATGCCGCTATAGAGGCTCTTAAAAACTGTGATGATGAGGTCGAGCATATGGTAAAGGAATACAATATGCGCAGGCGGATGATGGTATCGGGCTTTAATAAGATCGGCCTTACCTGCCGTGAGCCTAAAGGGGCTTTTTATGCATTTCCGTCAATTAAAAGCACAGGTATGACAAGCGAAGAATTCTGCGAAAAGTTGCTTTATTCCAAAAAGGTTGCCGTAGTGCCGGGAACTGCTTTCGGCGAGAGCGGAGAAGGCTTTATCAGAGCCTCATACTGTTATTCGGTTGAGCATATTAATGAAGCGCTCGGCCGCATCAAAGAATTTTTGTCTGAAATTTAAATTTTTTATATTTTCTGGAGGTTATTATGAAAATTGGAACATTGGTTTATTTAAAACCCGACGAGGACATTGTTGAAAAGTTCGCAAAGGTCCGTGAGTACGGCCTTAGCTCTTGCCAGCTTGGTTCATGGGACCCCATAACTTGGACTGACGAGAATGTTGAAATCATCAAAAATGCGGTAGAAAAGTATGATATCACTATCTCCGCTTTTTGGTGTGGTTGGGAAGGTCCTCAGGTTTGGGATTTTTATGACGGCCAGCTCACTTTAGGCCTAGTTCCCACTGAGTACAGAACGATGCGTATTAAAACCCTTTGCGACGGTGCTGATTTTGCTAAAAAATTGGGCATCACCGATGTCGTGACACATATGGGCTTTATACCTGAGAACCCGAATGATCCAAATTTTGCACCCTTCTGTGTAGCTGTAAGGCAGGTTGCAGAGCATTTAAAGAAGAATGAGCAGTATCTGCTTTTTGAGACCGGTCAGGAAACTCCTGTTACGATGCTGCGTTGCTTTGAAAAGGTTGGAACCGACAATTTGGGAGTAAACCTTGACACAGCAAATCTTATTCTATACGGTAGAGCAAACCCTGTTGACGCTTTGGATGTTTTCGGCAAATATGTCCGCAATCTTCATGCTAAAGATGGTTTCTATCCCACCAACGGTCACGATCTCGGTGCTGAAGTTCGTCTCGGTGAGGGCAAGGTAGATTTTAAAGCCCTCTTTAAAAAGCTTAAAGAGCTTGAATATGATTCTTTCGTTACCATCGAGCGCGAGATTGTAGGAGAGCAGCAGTCGGCTGATATTATCTATGCTAAAGAGTTCCTTGAGAATGTAATTAAGGAAGTATACGGCGATTAATTTCCGTTTTTCATTTACATAGTTAGTATTAATTTTCGGGGCGGGGAAAACCTGCCCCGAAAATATCTAAAAACGGTGTTGACTTTTTAATTTGCTTGTGTTAAAATATCATAGTCTCATTCGGAGAGGTATCGAAGTGGTCATAACGAGGCGGTCTTGAAAACCGTTTGGGGGCAACCCCACAAGGGTTCGAATCCCTTCCTCTCCGCCATTATTTTTAATATTCCGTGCAGCAATTTGGAGAAGTACTCAAGTTGGTGACGAGGCGCCCCTGCTAAGGGCGTAGGTCGGCTAAACCCCGGCGCAGGAGTTCGAGTCTCCTCTTCTCCGCCAGAAAAAAGACAGGTTTCAAAAGAAACCTGTCTTTTTTAATTGTTGATATCATTGTTTTTAATTTCTGTCCTAAATTTTCGAGGGCTTTTGCCGGTGCGGTTTTTGAAGACATTGGAAAAGTAATATATATTGGAAAAACCCACCATAGCCGCCACATTTTCAATCGAAATGCGCCCATCTGTTAATATTTCCTTTGCTTTTTCGATTCGCATATTGTTAAGATAATCAATGATACTGTAGCCGGTCTCGTTTTTAAAAATACGCTTTATGCTTGAAAGCGAGTAGGAAAATTCGTTGGAAATATCGGTCAGCTTTATTTGACTGGCGATGTTGTTTTCGAGATACTCAATAATGTCGGCTGTAAGGGTTTTTCTGTGAAGACAGTGCTCGTAATATTCCACTCTTTTGTCCCGCGCGGTGCTCTCGGAATCCATAAGTGAGAGGATTAGCAGTTCAATGGTGTTTTTTATATATTGCTCGTGAGAAACGGTGGCAAGAGGGGAGCGGTCCATAGAGCCGTCTTTTGCAATTTCAAGTGGATTTTTCGGTAAGAAAAGCTTATCAGCTACAGAGACTATGTCGTTTAAATATTGTTTTTGCCTTTTGCTAATGTGAAGAATTTTTTTGTTAAAAAACTTCATTCGATCACCTGCACACTCGAAACAGAATATTATGACCGAAGCATCACCCTGATAGGGGTTTATCTTATGAAATTCCATTGGCTTGTGGCAGACCATTTCGCCACTTTTGAGTATGTATACTGCTTGATCGGCTTTGACGCTGACGCTGCCTTTTTCCACATAAACAAATTCCCAGCCTCTGTGCTGTTCGCCGCCGTAATCAAAATCTGAAGCCATATCATAATAAAACGCGCTGATAAGCCTATTCACTTTAATCTCACTTGAGAGCACAACTCCGTTTATTGTTGCCATAGTATCACCACAAAATCGGTCGATAGACCAAAAATATTCATTGATAAGCTTATTTTATAAATTTTTAACCCAATTGTCAATGTAATTTTTTCAGTTTCGTATTAAAATAAAGATAGAAAATAAACAAATAGAGAAAGGGAGAGTTAAATGAATGTTTTAGCTATAGGCTGTCATCCCGATGATGTTGAGATTGCCTGCGCGGGAACACTTGCGAAATGTGTTAAGCGTGGGGACAAGGTTATCGTATGCCATGCTTCGACCGGGAATTTAGGCCATGTTATCATTCCTCCTGATGAATTAACTCAAATTCGCGCTGAGGAAGCCCGCAAGGCTGGGTCGCTTGCCGGAATAGAGGTAATTTCTGCAGGATTTAATGATCTTGATATCTACGACAACAACAAGGCCGCAAGGGATAAAATGATTGATGTTATCCGCTATGCCAACCCCGATTTTATAATCACCCATAATCCGGAAGATTATATGCCGGACCATACTGCGGTTTCAAGACTTGTTTTTGATGCAAGCTTTGCTGCGACACTCCCTAATCATACAGATTACCCCCATCGCTTTAGCTCTCAGACCGGCGAGCCGGCAAGAGTTGTTCCCATCTATTATATGGACACGCTTGCAGGAGTCAACTTTGTTCCTACCGAATTTGTTGATATTGCAGATGAGATTGATCTTAAACTTGAAATGCTCGAGTGCCATGCAAGCCAGCTTGTTTGGATGAGGGAGCACGATGGTATTGATTTTGCCGATATGGTTAAAACCTGTTCTCGCTATCGCGGTTACCAATGCGGGGCTGAATATGCGGAGGGTTTCCGCCAATGTCAGGCATACTTAAAAGGTACAACTAAAAGGCTTTTGCGGTAAAAAAATATAAAAATATTTTAAAGGAGAAATACTTATGGATTTTATGAGTACAGTTAAAGGATCCCTTCTTGAAAACTTCTATCCCGAGGGTTGGGATATGAAGAAGATCGACGAATGCTGCGAGAAAGGCGTTGCTCGCGAGGAGTTCTGGAATGACGGCTTCACCCCCGTTGAGTGCCAGAGCTTGGCTGATTTTGACACATATATGGGTCACGAGATCGCTATGCAGATTAAGCTTGCTGCCGATGAGGGCAAAAAGCTTGCTATGATTTTGCCGGTAGGTCCGATGGGTATGTATCGTTGGGCTTCCTACTTCCTCAATGAGTGGGATGTTTGCTGCGACCATGTTTACACCTTTAATATGGACGAATGGGCTGACAACGAGGGCAACACTTTGGGTAACGACAATCCTGCTTCTTTTGAGTATTCAATGAAAGAAGCTTTCTTCTCTAAGCTTAACAAAACTGTTCCCGAGTCACAGCGCAACTTTGCTACTAAGACAAATCTTCCTACATACGAGGGAAAGATAAACGCTCTTAAAGCAGAGGGTGCTAAATTGGTTTTGGTTTACGGTATCGGTCGTATGTGCCATATCGCATTCTGGGAGCCCCAATTCGCTACAGATTACAACTCTGTTGAAGAGTGGAAGCAGGCAACCCACAGAATCGGCGCAAAGCTTCATCCGCTTACCATTGAGCAGAATGCTATCACAAGCTTTAAGAGCCGCACAACCCTTGTTCCTTGCACTGCAAACACAATAGGCCCCGGCCTCTTCCTCAAGGCCGATTATGCTATCGGCGGCGCTGACGGCGCTCTTGGCCGCGGTATGGGTTGGCAGGGCATGAGTTTCCTTACCACTCTGCATTATGGTCCTGATATGCATATCACCTCTACTTTTATCCCCACTCTCCCCGGCAGACTTTTCTATCTTAAAGAGCTTGCAGGTCCGTTAGTGGCTGAATGTAACTAATATTTAGATAAAACAGGCGGCATTTTAGAATGCCGCCTGTTTTTATGCCTTGACTGTTATTTCAATATCATTTATAATATTATATATCTATGCGGCAGAAATATATTTGTTTTTTTGAAAGGTGCCACCTATGAAAAAGTTTTTATCGGTAATTTTAATCTTTTTGATTATTATTACTCTTTCTGCTTGCAGAAAGGTAAATCCCCCTGACTTAACGCTCAGTTATACCGACGATTCTTCGTATTATTCCAATTCGAGTGAACTGCCGGTTATTAATAATTCCTCTGAAATACAAAACCCCGATTCTTCGGATGAGGGCGGCACATCATCCACTGAAAGCCAGTCACAGAGCGACCCTCAGGCCTGCGAGCATGATTATATAGTAACAACGGTTGATAAAACCTGTAATGTGGACGGCTTTACGGAATATGTCTGCAAAAAATGCGGTCATTCCTTTAAAGAGGTATTGGAAAAGTCAGGTCACAACTATGTAAATTATGTATGCTCTGTCTGCAATCAGCCTGACAGATCAAATCCTAATAAGGTGTTGGCTTCGGGGGTACAATCTGGCGGCACAGCTGACGAGCACGGAATAAAGCGTTATTATCTGCCGTCTGATAAATGCTATTCGGTTCGGGCTTATGATAACGGCTGGTTTATTTTCCAGTACATCTCGGCTGACAGCACCGAAAAGATTTATCTTTTTGTTTATGACTATGATGTTTGCAAATTACAATATACATATAAAGGCTCTGACCTTAAAATAGAATTCGATAAAAAAAATTTTCATTCAACCAGCCTTTTCTGGACTTCAGCTACTGTTTCCGGAACAATGGATTATGACGATATGGTGTCACAAATCCGCGGGAAGATAGATGACTTTATGAAAAAATTCGAAGAAGAATTTTTAATACCGGAGTTATCTCTCACCTTAAATAATTTCGGTTTTATCAGCTATCGAGATGATGGTGATAACACATTTTAACAATTTGCCCGTTTTTTCGTAATATGTATTACGGAAAGCGGGTGAATTATGTACAAAAGGCTAAAAAACAAAAATTATGCATTAAGAATCGGTTTAGCGTTTGTTTTGTGCATTACTGTATCTCTAGGCTTTTATTATTACAAAATGAATCCTGTAATAATGCGGTATGCCGTGAGTGTGGCAGAGACTATAATGCTTGACAGCGCCAATGAAGCCGTCATTAAGATTCTTAATGAGAATGAAATTTCTTATGACGATATTGTAAAGCTCACCACTAATGATGACGGTTATGTGACAAGTTTAGAAATTGATATTTATCAAATAAATAATCTGAAAAGCCGAATATCTAATAAAACATCTTCAATTATTGAAGAAAAGGAATACTATGATGTGGGTATTCCTATCGGTACATTTTTAGGGAACACATACACAGCCGGTATCGGACCTAAGCTTGATTTCAAGATGCAACTGACAACCACGGCCGTGGTTGATTTCGGTCACAAATTCGAATCTGCCGGCATCAATCAGGTTTTACATATGGTGATGATAAATATTGATATTGAGGGAAGCCTTATTATAAGCGGTTATTCAAAGACTATTACTGCCTCGACCTCGGCTGTAGCGGCTCAAACCGTTATAGTAGGCAAAACCCCCGATGCATTTACAAATGTTATAGAAAGCGAGCAGGACAATACAGGCGGACTTATAAATGATTACGGCGCTATCGCCGAATAATTAAAGGTGTGGAATATGGATATTAAATCGGCTCAGAACAGAATTAAAGAGCTTAGTGATATTTTAAAATATCACAATAGAAAATATTATATTGAAGATGCTCCTGAAATAGAAGATTTCGAGTATGATGCAATGCTGCGCGAGTTGGAAGTGCTCGAAGAGCAATATCCTGAATTCAGAGAAGAGGATTCGCCCACGCAAACGGTCGGTGGAGCGGCATTACGCCTTTTTACACCTGTGCAACATTCGGTTAAAATGGAAAGCTTGCAGGATGTTTTCGACTTTAATGAGCTAAAAAGCTTTGCCGAAAAGATAGATACTAACAGAACCGAATTTTCTGTTGAGCCTAAGATAGACGGTCTTTCTGTTTCGCTTGAGTATAGGGACGGTTTGTTTTTCCGCGGCTCTACGAGGGGAGACGGTGTCACCGGCGAGGATGTAACAGCAAATCTTTTACAGATAAAAAGCATCCCTAAGGCTATTGCTTTTGAGGGTGAGCTCGAAGTCAGAGGCGAGGTCTATATGCCGAGAGAGAGCTTTTTAAAGCTTCGAGAGCGTCAGGAGCTGACAGGGGAGGCTCCCGCCAAAAACCCAAGGAATGCCGCTGCCGGCTCGCTCAGGCAAAAGAATCCAAAAATCACCGCTGAACGAGAACTTGATATATTTGTTTTCAATATTCAGCGCATTATAGGTAGGGAATTTTCAACCCACATAGAAACTCTTGATTTCTTAAAATCACTTGGCTTTCACACTCTTCCCAGCTACAAATGCTGTGATAATGCAGATGAAGTTATAAAAGAAATAGAGCGCATTGGGGAAGAAAGAGGCAATCTCTCTTATGATATTGACGGCGCAGTCGTAAAGGTGAATACACTTAGCTACCGTGAGGAGCTCGGCAGCACCTCCAAATACCCAAAATGGGCCGTTGCTTTTAAATATCCTCCCGAAGAGAAGAAAACTGTGCTTAAAGCTATTGAAATAAATGTTGGCAGAACGGGTGCCTTGACCCCGACGGCGGTTTTTGATTCCATAACCCTTGCAGGCACGTCTGTTTCGAGAGCTACACTTCACAACGAGGATTTTATAACCTCTAAGGGTATAGGAATCGGTGACACGGTAGTGGTACGCAAAGCAGGGGATATTATCCCCGAGGTTTTGTCGGTTTCTAAGCATTGCGAGGGTTCTTCGGTTTTCAAGATGCCCGATGTTTGCCCTTCCTGCAATTCACCGGTCTTTAGAGCAGAGGACGAGGCGGTAATTAGATGCACAAATGCCGATTGCCCCGCACAGTTGCTGCGGCATCTCATACATTTTACCTCAAGAGATGCTATGGATA
>JAZORP010000039.1:0-33655 GCA_045656665.1 Acutalibacteraceae bacterium
ACTATTTACCCACATAGGAGAATAGAGAGAACACCTTTTACCAAGGTAGTGTTCTCCTAAATATAGATAAATAGTCTATTATAATTAAGTTGTGATGTGGTATGTTCATATAATACCACATTCCGTTATTTTTTGCAACCGCTATTAAAAATGTGACAAACCAACATTCGTCGGGTTGTTATTTTTGCCTTGAAACAATAAACCACTGTTGAAAAAATGTAGAAAAGTTTGTTGATAAAAAGAAAATCTTATTATATAATACTACTTGGAATAAGGTGAACCTACATTCGGTAGGTGGTTAGCCCTCTTACTTTAAGGGGGTGATGCTATGGAGTATTATTATTTAATAGTATTAGTCCTGATTGTAGCCATAGGTTACATAACAAGCATAAAAAAATAACCGCCCTGTCCTGAGAAAACAAGCGGTTATTCGTCATTTCTTAGGCTAACCGTTTATCGTGGTTTGCCTTATTTCACTTATATTATATCATATAAATAGAAAATGTCAAGGACTTGAAGAAAATTCTCCAAGTCCTTTAATTACGCATTACAAATTCCTAATTACGAATTACTTATTAAGCGCTTCGTTAACTGCAACTGCGCAAGCAACGGTCATACCAACCATCGGGTTGTTACCTGCGCCGATAAGACCCATCATCTCAACATGAGCGGGAACTGAGGAGGAACCTGCAAACTGAGCGTCAGAATGCATACGGCCCATTGTGTCGGTCATACCGTAGGAAGCGGGACCTGCAGCCATATTATCAGGATGCAGTGTGCGGCCTGTGCCGCCGCCGGAAGCCACTGAGAAGTACTTCTTGCCTTGCTCGATGCACTCTTTCTTATAGGTGCCTGCAACGGGATGCTGGAAGCGGGTGGGGTTGGTGGAGTTACCTGTGATGGAAACATCAACACCCTCCTTATGCATTATAGCAACACCTTCGCGGACATCGTCTGCACCGTAGCAACGAACCTTAGCGCGCTCGCCGTTGGAGTAAGCAGTTTCCTCAACGATAGCAACCCCGCCTGTGTAATAATCAAACTTGGTTTGAACATAGGTGAAGCCGTTGATTCTGGAAATAATCTTAGCAGCATCCTTGCCGAGACCGTTAAGAACAACTCTAAGGGGCTCTTTACGAGCCTTGTTAGCGCTGCGAGCAAGACCGATTGCGCCCTCAGCGGCAGCAAAGGACTCGTGACCGGCCAAAAATGCGAAGCACTTTGTTTCCTCGCGGAGAAGCATAGCGCCTAAGTTACCGTGGCCGAGACCAACCTTGCGGTCATCAGCGACAGAGCCGGGAATACAGAAGGACTGCAGACCCACACCGATTTTCTCGGCAGCCTCAGCGGCGCTCTTAACCTCGTCCTTAATAGCGATGGCGCAGCCGACAACATAAGCCCAAGCGGCGTTCTCAAAGCAGATGGGCTGAATGCCTTTTACGATATTGTAAGCATCAACGCCTGCCTTGTCGCAAATTTCTTTAGCCTCTTCAATAGAGGAAATGCCGTGTTTTGCGAGCTCAGCGTTGATTTGATTTATTCTTCTGTCATAACTTTCAAATAATGCCATTACACTCAACCTCCTTATTCTTCTCTGGGGTCGATGAGCTTAGCAGCATCATCAACACGACCGTATTGGCCGCTGGCCTTTTCCAAAGCCTCGTTAGCGTCCATACCCTTTTTGATCATATCCATCATTTTGCCGAGGTGAACAAACTTGTAGCCTATGATTGTGTCATTATCATCAACGGCAATCTTGGTGATATATCCTTCGGCAAGCTCGAGGTAGCGGGGGCCCTTAGCCAGTGTGGCATAGGTTGTGCCGCACTGTGAACGCAGACCCTTGCCCAAATCCTCAAGACCTGCGCCGATCGGCAGACCATCTTCTGAGAAAGCGGTCTGAGTACGGCCATAAACGATCTGGAGGAAGAGCTCGCGCATAGCGGTGTTGATAGCATCGCAAACAAGGTCGGTGTTAAGAGCTTCGAGAATGGTTTTGCCAACCAGAATCTCGGAAGCCATAGCGGCAGAGTGTGTCATACCTGAGCAACCGATGGTTTCAACCAAAGCCTCCTCGATGATACCCTCTTTAACATTGAGGGTAAGCTTGCAGGTTCCCTGCTGAGGAGCGCACCAGCCGATACCGTGTGTAAGGCCGGAAACATCCTTAACTTCCTTAACCTGAACCCATTTGCCCTCCTCCGGAATCGGAGCGGGGCCGTGATATGTGCCTTTTGCCAAAGGACACATATTTTCTACTTCATGTGAATAGTTCATATATGTACTCCTTTCAGTTTACATCAAGATTAATTATAACAAAAACCGACATAAAAAACAATAGGTTAAATAGAAAAATCTTATTAATTTTGCGGTGTATAAAAACCATCTGCTAAGCGCGGTGGTTCCAAAGAGGCTTTTGCAGGGACCGGCGTCCCAGAAACGGATTTTGATGGAAACGGACCGTAAAATATTTGCAATTTTACAGAAGAATTGCAAGGGAGGCAGCATTGTAATCTGGCGGGAGGGGGAACCCCTCCCCTACAAAAGGCAAAAAATTCGGTTAAAAACCTACGGACCGCCAAGGATGTCGGTCCCTACACAAACAAATAAAATTTGGATAAAAACCTACGGACAGTCCGGAGGCCTGTCTCTACACAAATAAATATAATTCAATTAAAAACCTGCGGTCTCTAGACGGACTGCAGGTAGTTATGATTGGTTAAGTTATATGCTGACTAAAGTCAACGTGAAATTTAAAATTATTGCAGTTTTTTAAGGGCGCGGGTTACGGATAAAACTGCGGGGGAGGCCACTAGATTGACCACAAATTCAATCACAAAGTTTATGCCTAATAAACCGAAGATTATGTAGTAAAATAAGTTTGCGCCGGAAGCCCAAACAGTTAATGTGTCTTTAAAGAATAAAACCATACTGATGCTAAAAAGGCCTGTATTAACGATTGGCGCGGTTGCTGCCGCCAAAACAACGGCAAGATAGAGATTTTTCTGTTTTAAAGAGCTTGCGACAAAGCCGGAAAAGAAACCTGCTGCGATACCCTTAACAAGGCAGACAAGGATGGTTAAAATAGGGCTCGAATTAAAAAGGATATTGCCGCCCGCATCAAGACCGAGTATGCAAGCTATAACTACTATAGCTCCGAATACGCCGCCTAATATAGATGCATATTTCGGCCCGTAAAGTACGGCTGCCAACACTATAGGAATGAGCACCAAAGAAAGATTAAATGTGCCTATCTTTATGAAGTAGCTCATAATTTGCAGCACAATGACGATGGCTGTGAACATTCCTAGCAAAGCAGTGTTCATAGATTTGTTTGAAATTTTTGACATAACATTACCTCCGATACTGTCTCAAAAGAGTACAGTTCATAATAAATATGCAATCTGCCTTTTGGGCAGTTGTTGCTGTCAATTATTCTTTTCGTATATAGCGCGAAGGCCGTCTAAAAGCAGATTTTGGTTATAAATTATGTTTGTTTTGCAATGAGCGGTTATATCTCTCGAAAGGCCGCCCGTTGCAACGATGGTCGGTTTTTCTCCAAGCTCCTGCTCGATTTGAGCCAGCAGCCCGTCCAACATAGCGGCGGTGCCGTAAACCAACCCTGATTGCATACATTCGACCGTGTTGGCGCCGATAACCGATTTAGGGGCTTCTATCGGGATGGAGGTTAACTGAGCGGTGTTTTCGGCGAGGGCTTTTAAGGTGAGCTTAACGCCCGCTGCAATAACGCCGCCTAAAAAGGTGCCATTTCGGTCAAGAACGCTTATTGTGGAGGCAGTGCCCATATCTATGATAACGCAGGGCATCGTGTAAGCCTCCATAGCTCCCACAGCTCCTGCGACAAGGTCGGCTCCAAGCTGGGCGGGATTGTCTATCTTAATATTAAGGCCGGTTTTCACACCCGGACCAAGCATCAGCGGAACAATATGGAAAAGCTTTGAAACGGCCGTACTGATGCTTTTGCCCACCGCCGGTACCACCGAGGAAATAATGCAATCCTCGATATCTTCAGGAGAGATATTGTAAAGAGAAAATAGGGAATTCATCTCTATTGCATACTGGTCAGAGGTTTTGCCGGTGTCTGTAGAAAGGCGGGCGGTAAAGGAAAGAAGATTAGAATCATACGCTCCAAGGGTAACATTAGTGTTTCCAATATCTATAGTAAGAAGCAAGATTATCCATCCTTTCACATTTTCTATTGTTATTATATAACAAATTTTATAAAAATCAATATCTATTTTTAACAAAAATATTTTTGGTGCTTGACTTTTAGCGAAGCATACGATAATATTAGCATATATGGTCAAGTGATACTGTTTTGGAGCCCTGATGAGAAATAATTTTGTCGAAAATTACAAAAATTTGACAGACGATGAAGTCATAACGCTTATCAATAATGGTGATTATGAACTTATGCAGCTTATAATTGAGCGATACTATTCGGTCATACTTTTTTATGTGCGTAAGTTTTGTCCGGCTGACTTTAGGGAGGATGCTGTTCAGGAGGCCAACATAGCGCTTTACACAGCAGTCAGGGATTATAAATCTCAGAAATCAGCTTTTTCGACCTTTGCGCAGCTTTGTATTAAGCGCTCGGTTATGGATGTTCTTAAAAAGCGAGCCCGTAAAAAAAGCATACCGGACGAGCTTTTGGCGCCTATCGATGAAGCAGTTGTGATTGACAGTAACACCCCTGAAAAAATCTTTTTTGAGCGCGAGGACTACAAAGCTCTGACCGATAATATCAGGCTTGAGCTTTCAACTCTTGAATATAAAGTTTTACAGCTCCATCTTTCGGGAGCAGGTTATACAGAAATTGCATCGATTTTAAAAATATCGGAAAAATCGGTTGACAATGCCCTTTCAAGAATAAGAAAAAAACTAAAGAGTAAATAACGGCAACCGCCGTTTTTATATGCCCGCGTAGCTTAAAGAAGAGCGTTGAAATCAAAGATGTCGGTGCGATTCCGTCCGGGGCTAAAAAAATCACCAAGTGAGGTAAAAGAGATGTTTGAAGACAAGACCTTAGTTTGCAAAGATTGTGGAGAGGAATTCGTATTTTCTGCAAGAGAACAGGAATTTTACGAATCCAAAGGCTTTGTAAACGAGCCGCAGCGTTGCAAGCCCTGCCGCGACAAGCGTAAGAACGCAGGCAGAGCTCCCAGAGAGATGCATGAGGCTGTATGCGCAGCTTGCGGCGGCGTAGCTACGGTACCTTTTGTACCCCGTGACGATCGTCCGGTATATTGCAGTGAGTGCTTTGCCAAAATGAAGGAGCAGGAAAACACCGAAGCTGCAGAATAAGCAAAACATCCTTGACCGCCTGTAAAACGGCGGTCTTTTTCATACAATATTGTAAAAAATATTCATACTTCTGTAATAAAATTATTGTATTATAGTTCTAAAACACAGTTTAGTTAATCCAAAAGCGAGG
Organism: Acutalibacteraceae bacterium; assembly: GCA_045656665.1. Classification (GTDB taxonomy): domain Bacteria; phylum Bacillota; class Clostridia; order Oscillospirales; family Acutalibacteraceae; genus UBA737. The sequence continues at coordinate 5,456 of JAZORP010000039.1, forward strand.
AGTAAAAATGAAGTATAAGATACTTATTGTTGATGATGACGAGAATATATGCGAATTATTGAGGCTTTATCTCGAGAAGGACGGGTTTGAAACATTGGTCGCCAACGACGGCGAGCAAGCGATAAAATATGCGGCTCAGCACTCACCCGACCTTATACTTCTTGACATTATGCTTCCCGGGCTTGACGGTTGGCAGGTCTGCCGAGAGATAAGAAAAACCAGCGAAACGCCTATAATTATGCTGACAGCCAAGAGCGAGACCTTTGATAAGATTTTGGGCCTTGAGCTGGGGGCGGACGATTATGTCAGCAAGCCTTTTGATACAAAAGAGGTAATAGCCCGCATAAAGGCAGTGCTTCGCAGGAGTAACGATAACGACAAGCAAAATCAGGTAAGCGAGGTACGCTACGATAAGCTGTGCATCAATCTGACGAACTACGAGCTTGTTGTCAACGGCGTTAGGATAGACACTCCTCCAAAAGAGCTTGAGCTTATATACCATCTTGCCAGCAACCCGAACCGTGTTTACACGCGCGACCAATTATTAGACGAGGTTTGGGGCTTTGATTATTACGGCGATTCAAGAACCGTTGATGTTCATGTAAAGAGGCTCAGAGAAAAGCTTGAAGATGTTTCGAAAGAATGGTCACTTAAAACAGTCTGGGGCGTTGGTTACAAGTTTGAGATAACCAAGCTCTAAGGGGGATCTATGAAACTAAAGCTTTTTAAAAAGTATTTTTTCACCACCTCGGCGATAATACTGTTTAGCTTTACTGCTATGATGATGATACTATCCTTTGCGCTGAACAGGTATATTGCTAAAAACAAGCACGAAACGCTTGTCAGCGCCTGCGGTGAGATTTCCGAATATATACAATCGGTTTCTCCTGAGAGCGACGAGGGGGAAATAGTTCAATTTTTTAATGTAGTGAAAACGGTTTCAGATGTCAGCGAATCAAGCATATTTATTGCCGATTCTGACGGTAGGGTGCTTGTTTGCAGCTGCGGGGAATGGTTGGAGGCAGGCAGATGCCAGCATACAGCCTCAAAAATATCTTATCCTGAAACCGAAGGCGAGGCAGAAGATGCTATTAATCTTAGCACCCTCGGGATATACAAAAGCCCCCATTATGTTGCAGTCTCTCGGCTTTACACATCTGACGGCCGCCATTACGGCACGGTGTTTGCCACAGCACCGCTTTCGATGGTTAAGGATCTGCTTTCAGTGGTCACCAAGCTGTATCTTGTTTCGGCGATAGTTCCTATAATTATTATGTTTTTTGCAATATACGCTATGACATATCGGCTTACAAAGCCATTGAAGCTTATGTCTGTCGCTTCAAAAGCGATGGCAAAGGGGGATTTCTCGAAGAGGATACCCGTTATGAGCGATGATGAGATAGGTGAGCTTTCGGCATCCTTTAACATGATGACAAATTCATTAGCTCAGCTTGAGGGAATGAGGAGAAGCTTTGTTGCGAATGTTTCTCACGAGCTTAAAACACCGATGACCACTATCGGCGGGTTTATTGACGGAATTCTTGACGGCACTATCGAGCCCGAAAAGCAGGAATATTACTTAAAGATAGTGGCTGATGAAGTAAAGCGACTTTCAAGGCTTGTTCAGTCGATGCTCAGCATGGCAAGGCTTGAATCGGGTGAGCTTACTTTAAAGCCTGAGCTTTTCGATTTAAGAGAACTGTTGTACACTATTCTTGTAAGTCAGGAGCAACGAATTGAAAAACAAAGGCTTAAGATGATAGGGCTAGATGAACTGCAAAATGTTTCTATCAGAGCCGATCGCGATTTGCTTCATCAGGCGGTTTACAACCTTGTCGACAATGCGATAAAGTTCACAGATAACGGCGGAAGCATCAGCTTTTCTCTCAAAATCGAGAACAAGAATATTATTTTGACTGTGAAGAACACCGGCGACGGTATACCTGCCAAGGATCTCCCGTTTGTGTTTGAGAGGTTTTACAAGGTTGACAAATCCCGCTCGGCCACAAAAAACAGCACGGGACTGGGGCTTTATATAGTCAAAACAATTATAACTGCGCACGGCGGCAGGATAAGGGTTTCCAGTAAGGAGGGCGGTTTCACAGCCTTCACGGTGGAATTGCCGGCGGAAAAATAATAAAACGGAGTGATACAAAATGGATGAATTTTTAAATAAAAACCCCGAAACTGATAGCGAGGGTGAGGGTTTGGAAAAAGAGCCAATTTCCGAGGAGCAACAGGCAGAAGAGCCTATCGCTAATGAGGAATTTGAGCAATCTGACCCAGAGCCTTTGCCCGAATATCCGGAAAAGGAGTTCACATCGGCATACAATCAGGTGGTTTATTCGCCGGTAACTCCTGAGGAGGACTACAAACCTATGAGCCGAGGGCTTAAGGTCTTCGCCGTAGTAATGGCGGCGGTAGTATTGTTGACCGGCAGCTGCCTTGCGGGTTATTTTTGGGGTAAAAACGGGAGCAACAAATTGGGTTATTCAGGATCAGGTGTTGCAATAGATCTCGAATCAAGGCCTAAAGATACCGATGAAATGACCGCTGCCAAGGTTTACGAAAAGGTCAACCAATCTATCGTGGGGATCGTTGTCTACAATGCTTCGGGGACAGGCAGCCAAGCCAGCGGAATAGTTTTCTCGGAAGATGGATATATCGTGACTAACGATCACATCTATGCAGACATTGCCTCCCCTAAATTTAAGGTTTACACACACGACGGTATCGAATATGATGCCACCTATGTTGCAGGGGACGCTATAAGTGACCTTGCGGTTTTGAAGGTGGATACAGACAAGCTTAAAGTTGCTAAGTTTGGCAATTCGGATGAGCTTTACTATGGGCAGAATGTTGTTGCTATAGGCAGACCGAGCGATGCAACCGATCACTCAAGCATTACGAGCGGTATAATTTCAGCTGTTAATCGCAGAGTGGCCTTGACCTCTAACTATTCTTCCAGACTCATTCAAACCGACAGCGCTATTAACCCCGGCAGTTCGGGAGGCGCGCTTGTTAATATGTACGGTCAGGTAATCGGAGTTACATCCTCAAAGCTTGCCAGCACCGAGTATGACAATGTTGGGTATGCTATACCCACCGACGTTATGAAGCGAATTGTTGATGAACTTATATCCGAGGGAAAGGTTGTAAGCCGCGCAAAGCTTGGAATCACCTATGCAGCAATCGACTCTGTAACGGCAGAAATCGGCGGATATGACTATGTTGGCATTTATATCGCATCTGTGTCAGAGGACAGCGCGCTTTACGGCAAGGCCAAAGAGGGAGACATTATAACCCATATAGACTCAACCGCAATTACAAGCGATGATATTGTGCTTGATATAATCGAGCAAAGCAGAGCGGGAGATACTATCACGGTCACGATAGTTACATCGGCAGGCAAGATAAGAACTGTGGATGCGGTTTTAACGGCAAATATCAGCGAGTCGAGCTACACCACCGAAGATAAAGACTATGGCAATTCTTCGGGCAACGGACCTACCTTCGATTTTCCCTATGGTGAATAAAAAAAGGGCTTTCAAAAGCCCTTTTTTCAAAAATGCATTTTTGACATATCATTGTCATGAATGATGGTGATGTACTTAATGCTTGCTGTTTGTATCATCATACTGCAGCAGCTTCGCTGAAGCTTTAAAACAATATGATCCACACCCACTGACATAAGAACACCTGCGCGGTTGTCAAGGCAATCACCCAAAAGTGATTCTACCTTTACAAGCTTGCCGATATGATTTTTTAGATAGCCTTGAAAAAACACGGCGTTTGCGAGGGGATCCGGAACAAAAGTTGTAGGGTTTTCTACAACCGTTTTGCACCGATCGGGATTTGCGGGCAAAGACGACCTTTGTTGCGTATGAGGAGGTACTCTTTTATGGGAAGACGAATTTGTTGAAGCTCGGTCATCTATTAAAAAATTTTCATAAATTTTAAGCTCCTTTTCACCGTTTATGCGGTGGGGAAGACTGAATTCCATTTTTTACACTCCTAATAAAATATTCAATACATTATATGCTTTTGATTAGATAATGCTAAGGCAAAGCAAAAAATCACAAGGAGGAGAGAATATGCAAAAAGGGTACACACCTCATATTAACGCTCCGGCATCTGCTTTTGCAAAAACCGTGCTTATGCCGGGAGACCCTCACCGTTCACGCTTTATTGCTGAGAATTTCCTTGAAAATGCCCGACTTGTTAACGATGTTCGAGGAGTTCAGGGGTATACAGGGCTTTACAAAGGTGTAGAAGTGTCGGTTATGGCGAGCGGAATGGGCATGCCTTCGATAGGTATTTATTCTTATGAGCTTTACAACTTTTTTGATGTTGAAAATATTATAAGAATAGGCTCGGCAGGGTCGTATAAAAAAGAAGTGGGGCTTAGAGATATTGTAATAGCGCAAGGCGCTTGTTGCGATTCGGCCTATGCAGAGCAGTTTGGGCTGCCGGGCAGTTTTGCTCCTATTGCAAATTTTGAGATTTTGGAAAGGTGTGTTAATGCGACGCGCGAGTCAGGGGTTAGATACCATGTAGGAAACCTACTTTCAACCGATGCTTTTTACGGAGATCACGCCGATTTGCCTGATTTCAAAAAGCCAATATATGCCTGGAGTAAGATGGGGGTTTTAGCGGTTGAAATGGAGGCTGCTGCGCTTTACATGAATGCCGCGCGGGCGGGTAAACGGGCTTTGGCTATCTGCACGATTTCGGATTCCCTTGTGACAGGAGAATCGCTTGACCCAGAGCTCAGAGCAACTTCGTTTACCGATATGATAAAGATAGCCTTAGAAACAGCGATAAGATAAGAAAAACGGCTGTCTCTCTTAAAAAGAGAGGCGGCCGTTACTTTTTTTAAGGCTGTAACATAATCGAGTAGCTCAACCAAATAAGGAGAAAAAGATTTCGCGGATGTAGATAGAGGCTGCGATGCCATCCTTAGAAGGAACATAGAAAATGCAGTAGCACAAAACTGCCAAAACAATCAACATCAAAACCGAAATGATGGATATCGGCAGATTGAGAAAACGAGATCTTAAGGGTTTTTCTCTAACAAAGTCATAGCCGTTTTCTATACTTAAGTCTTCATCGGTCTCGGCTATGATTTCATTCGCATCGGTTTTCTCAGGGGGCTCGGGTGTGACAAGCAACTCGAACTCAGGCTCAGGATCATTTTCATCCTCCGCAGGCGCTGTGTCGGGCTCATCGTCACCGAAGTCAAAGGTCATATTTTCTGCAATAGGGATACTCTCTTCAAACTCATCACTTTTATCGGGTACACCGACCTCTTCGGACTCACCTACCTCGGCAACTTCGTCCAAGACATTAGCTTCGGTATTTTCGGCTTCTGAAATCGGCTCTTCGGCGATATTGGGCTTGGGGGTAATATCCATAATAGTTTCTGCGAATTCTGGCTCCGGTTGTTTATCCGGTGTATCTTGTTCGGATGTGGAAGAGCGGCTTTTTTTGATATTTGATGCCGAAACATCTTCAATATATGGGTGTATAAGGGTGTTCATCACGGTTTTGCGGACATTTTTATTATCAGACAGTAAGATCATGGTTTGCGGTCCGCTTTCCACAATGCAGCCGCCGAAATAGCCCTCGGGTGTGACAAGAGGGGTGGAGCCGTCAAGAATGAGTATCTCGTCGTCGCCGCTGATGCCGAAGGCTTTATTATCGGCAGGTACGAGTTTTGAACCGATGGCTCCTGCGGCCAGCTTTAATACGCTTTCTTTACCGAAAAGTGCGCCAACCAATATGATAACTCTACTACGGGAAACTGCTCTTGCCAATGAGTGAACGAGGGTTTTTCGGTCGGAGACCTTGTCGGTCAATAATCTCATACGGCAGCATCCGCAAAGGTTAAATTCCATTTCAAAATCGGTATTTGTTTTATAATAAATAACATCCACCTTGAAATTTTGAACCATTTTTGAATTCCTCCTTAAGTACTGAAAGGCGATTTATTCATCTGCATAGGGGTATTTGAGACCGCGCTCGTCATACCAAAGCTTGGGGTATCTTGGGTTGGGGTTTACTGTCGCCAGTGAAGTGTCGACAGAGGCCGATTCACCCTCTCTGACCTGCCTCGCCATCACGATAAGCCTTGCATCCTCAAAAGCGGATGAACAGGTGACAAGTGTTACTATATTGTCACCGAGACTGACATCAACGTTTGTGTTTATAATACTGCGCTCATAGGCTTCGGCTGTCCAAAAATCAAACTCCGATTCGCTTGAAAAATTGTTTTTGTAAATATTGTAGATGTAGTTATCGTCATCTGCCTTTTTTGCGTTGAGAATGAAAATCGCATAAATCTTATATGTGGCCTTTGAATAAAGTGTTGAAAATTCAAGGGTTGGTTGCTGCTTATAAAAGTCAAGAGATTTGAGTTTTTTAAGCTCGCCGAACATCGAACCGTTTTTCATTTCGTGCCCGTAGATGACGAGGTTTTTGTCGGTCGCGGCTTCGGTTATGGTGTTTCGGTAATCAAAAAAGAGGGCACCGAATTTGCTTACTTCCTTGTTCTGATTATGATTTATGTAGAAATCATTATTATCGGTTTGGTATATAGGATTATCTATCTGGGTGCCGTTAATGGTTATCCAGCCCATAAAATCGCTGTTTTCCGAAATGAGGGTTTCTTTGGCGGATTGGTTGGAAGAGCCTGACTCATCTGTGGCATCATTATCGGTGGAGTTCCATATTTCGCGGCTTTCTTCTAAAACGCTGTCCTGCTGTCGGGCAGAGGCAAAGTAGCTGATGAGATAGCCTGACGACACAACCAGCGTTGCTAACGATATTATAAAAAGCAACTTGAAAAATATTTGTTTAAAGTTGTCTCGCTTATTAGGGATGAAAAAGAGGTATAATCCTTTGAAAAAGCGGCTTACTTTATTGTTTTCTTCTTTTAAATGGCTCATTTTTCACTATCCTTTATAAGAGTTGTTAAAAGGGAGAAAAGCTCCCTTGCGGCGGTTGCTCTGACAAAGCCTCTGCTAAGAGGTTCTACATCAAGCTTTTTGACCGTGACACCGTCTTTATGGGCAACGGCAATAAAGACACAGCCGGGAGGATGACCCTCGCTGCCGTCGGGGCCTGCGGCGCCTGTTACCGAAAGGCCGAAATCGGCGCCAGCCTTTTTTCTTATATTCACAGCCATCTCGCGCGCGGTGTTTTCGGAAATTGCGCCAAAGCGCTCAAGCGTTTTGGCAGAAACACCTAAAACCTCGTTTTTGATTCGGCAAGAATAAGAGGCAAGGCCCATTTCAAATACATCCGACACCCCTGCTACCGAGGTTATAAGGGCTGAAACAAGCCCGCCTGTGCAAGATTCGGCGGTGGCCACCTTGAGAGATCTTGCTTTGAGGAGTTTAACTATTTTTTCGGCTTCGAGATAAAGCTCTTTATCTACCACGAATATAATTCCCTTCAGTCTATATAAGAATATTCTGTCCGGCTTACGGCCTTTTCCACAAGCGCTTCAATATCCAGATTTTGCTCGGCTTTAATACACAACTCAAGGGTTGGCCTTGTCTTCGGATGCTTGGGCGTGAAGACTGTGCAGCAATCCTCGTAGGGTAGGATGGAGGTCTCAAAAGTGTCGATATTTCTGGAAATTCTGACTATTTCCTCCTTGTCCATACCGATAAGCGGCCTGAGAACGGGCATATTCACCACGCTGTCGGTCGAGACTAATGCGGGCAAGGTCTGGCTTGCAACCTGACCCAAGCTTTCGCCGGTGATAAGGGCAAGACTGCCCGATTTTGCGGCTATGCGCTCAGAAATGCGCATCATCATTCTGCGCATTATGAGGGTGAAAAAATCCTCGGGGCAGTTTTTTGCAATCTCGTCCTGAATTTCGGTGAAAGGAACAATAGCAAAATTTATGCTTCCGCTGTAGCGGGCGACCTTTGAAAGCAGGGCGCGGACCTTCATTTCGGCCCTAACGCTTGTGTAGGGCGGACTTGCGAAGTGGATAGCGTTAAGTCTCAGCCCTCGCTTTGCCATGGTCCATGCTGCAACGGGGCTGTCAATACCGCCTGAAATCAGGATAGAGGCAGTGCCCGCCGTTCCAACAGGAAGACCGCCCGCGCCCTGTAGCTGCTCTGCGCGGACATAGGCGCTGAAATCTCTGATTTCAACAAAAACCGTTTTGTCGGGGTTGTGAACATCAACCTTTAAATGCGGAAATGCTTTAAGCAGTGTTCCGCCAAGCTCGCGGCAGATTTCGGGTGAAGTGAGCGGGAAGTTTTTATCAGCCCGTTTAGCCTCGACCTTGAATGTTTTTATGTTTTCCAGCGAGCTTTTAAGATATTCAACCGATTTTGAAAGAATATCCTCCATTGACTTTTCACAAACGCAGGCTCGGCTGAAACCGGCTATCCCGAATATTAACGAAACACGCTCAAGCGCTTCACAAAAATCAAAATCCTCGCTTTGGGGCTCGATGTATATTGCAGATTGCGCCTTGCGGACACTAATTTCGCCCAAGCTTTTTAGGCGACGCTTTATATTTTTTATGAGAATGTCCTCAAAATTGCTTCTGTTAAGGCCTTTGAGGGCGAGCTCACCGTTTTTTATAAGTATAATTTCTTTCATATATTGCTGCGCCTGAGTGAGCCTACCGCTTCCGAAAGGGCGGCTACAGTCAGGTCGATATCCTCCTTGGTGTTATTTTTCGAAAAGCTCAGCCTCAACGAGCTATCGGCAAGAGACCGATTTAATCCTAAGGCTTTAAGAACATAACTTGCCTGGCCCTTTGCGCAGGCGCTGCCCGATGAAACGAATATATTGCGGCTTTCTAAAAAATGCAATAGCGTTTCGGATTTGTAGCCAGGAACAGATATGTTTAGAATATAGGGCAGAGCCCCGTCAGGTGAATTGATAACGGCAAAATCGCATGCCGAGAGCTTTTCCCGCGCATACATATTAAGCTCACCTACGGTTTGCTGTTGGGTCTTTATGTCGACCTCCTCTGCCGCTCCTAAAAATCCTGATATCAGCGGCACAGGCTCTGTCCCCGAGCGGAGGCCCTTTTCCTGACCGCCGCCGCTTATAAGCGGGTGAAGATTAACACCCTTTCTGCAGTATAAAAAGCCGATACCCTTGGGGCCATGTATCTTATGGGCGCTTGCGGAAAGCAGGTCCACCCCTAAGGATTTTACATTGATGGGCAGTTTCCCAAATGCCTGAACGGCATCACAGTGGAAAAGAGCGTCGGGGGAGAGCTTTCTTATTAGCTTTGCAGCCTCAGAAATGGGCTGAACAGAGCCAATTTCATTGTTGACAAGCATTATGCTGACAAGGGCAGTCTCACTATCGAGGGCGGATTCAAGCTCGCAAAGGTCGATAACGCCGCTGCTGTCACATCCAATTCGCACAACCTCAAAACCGTTTTCTTCCAATCTTTTCACCGTTTGGAGAACAGAGGGGTGCTCTATCAATGTGGTGATGATTTTTTTGCGGCGGCTTTTGGAAACAGTCATAATTGCGGTGTTGTTGGCTTCAGTGCCACTGCCGGTGAAAATGATTTCCTCCGGCTTTGCGGAAATCATTTTGGCAATAGCCTCTCTCGCACTCGAGACGGCAATCTCGGCATCTATCCCCAAACTGTGTAAAGAAGAGGGATTCCCCCAAAATTGTTCGAGAGCTGAGTTTATGTATTCACAGGCCTTTTTGCAAGGCTTTGTAGTGGCGCTGTTGTCTAAATATATTATGTGTTGCAACTGTTCACACTTCCAAGATATAGTATATCAAATATATTATACAACATAATCTCGCATTTAACAATAGGAAATATTATCTGCGGTAATAAAAAATTGTAACAGACAGTATTAATATTTTAGGTGATGAAAGTGAGCGAGGTTTTACAGTTTGCCGAAGATTTGATTTCGGGGATGTTCCCACTTAGTTTACTTATAATTATCGGGCTTTATTTGACCTTTAAGGGACGCTTTTTTCAGTTAAAACGCTTTCCCGAATCGGCAAGGCTTGTAAAAAAAGCCTTCTGCGCTAAAAAGTTAAATTGCGATGGGATAAGCTCCTGGCAGTCAGCCTGCACAGCCCTTTCTGCCACTGTGGGCACAGGCAATATAGCAGGGGTGGCAGGCGCGCTCTCGCTTGGAGGGGCGGGAGCAATATTTTGGATGTGGGTGAGCGCCTTTGTAGGAATGGCGATAAAGTTTGCGGAGATAGTTTTGGCTATTATATATAGGGAAAGGAGCGGAGGTCAGTATGTGGGTGGGCCGATGTATTACATAAAAAACGGTCTTGGGGAAAAATTCAAATTGCTTTCCTTCGCCTTTGCAGTATCGGCCATTCCTGCGGTTATTTGTACAGGGAATATAACCCAAACAAATGCGGCGGTTCTATCAATAGGTGACAGTCTCGCTGTCAGACTTACGGTGGGTCTGATTTTTACGGTTCTTGTGGCGGTAGTTGCGACGGGCGGAGCCAAAAGAATAGGGCTTGTGACCGATAAAATAATACCTATAATGTCGATTCTTTATATTGTTTTGTCCTTAGGGGTGGTTTTTTTAAATTTTGATTTTTTACCTGAGGCTTTTGGGATGATAATGAAAGGCGCATTCACACCAAAGGCCGTCACGGGTGGAGCGGTGGGCTCGGTAATAACAAGTGTTATAACCGGAGCATCGCGAGGGGTTTTTTCTAACGAGGCGGGGCTCGGCACCTCGGCTATGGCCCATTCGGCCGCATTTGATGCTGATGAGAAAACGCAAGGGCTTTTCGGGATATTTGAGGTTTTTGTTGACACTATACTGATTTGCACACTTACCGCATTGACAATTCTTTGCAGCAGAGTTAATATAGATTACGGAAATATAGCCTCAAGTGAGCTTGTGGCAGAGGCGCTTAGCGGTTGCTATGGCAAGGCGGCCGAGTATTTGCTTGGAATTATGATGGCGCTCTTTGCATTTTCAAGCGTTATTGGCTGGGCGCTTTACGGGGATATATGCTCATCCTTTTTGTTTGCAGAAAAGGGCAAAAGGATTTTTTTAAAAATTTATCCCTTGGGCTGCCTTTTGGGCGCGCTTTGTAATGTGGGGCTTGCCTGGCGACTTTCGGAATTTTTCAACGGAATAATGCTTTGCATAAATCTGCCGGTGGTATTACTTTTGAGTAACAAGGCATTAAAATATGAAGGAGAAAATACTCTTTATGAAAAAAAGGCTCGAGATGTTAAGCGAAATTTTAGGCCAAAACGAGGCCGCTCTGATAAGGGATGATGACAACAGATTTTATTTCACAGGTCTTCGTTGTTCGGCGGGGGCGTTGCTAGTGACCAAAAATGATGCCTTGCTTTTAGTAGATTTTAGATACTTTGAAAAGGCAAAGCAGCAGGTAAAGGTTGCCGAGGTTTTGCTTTGCGAGCGGTTTTATTCTCAGCTTGAAGAATTGCTGAAAAAGAATGATATTGACACACTTTTTGTAGAAACGGATACGATTTCTTTAAGTGATTACTGCGAGCTTAGAAATGCACTTTCAAGCATCAAGGTGAGCGATAGCAATATTCTATCAAAGCAGATGAGAAAGCTTCGTAGCGTTAAAACAAAAGAGGAGGAAGAGTGTATTATTAGGGCTCAAAAGCTCACAGATGAGACATTCTCTTATATCTTAAATAAAATAAAACCCGGTGCCACCGAAAAGCAGATAATGCTCGATATGGAGTTTTATATGCGCTCTCTCGGCAGCGAGGGTGTGGCCTTTGATTTTATTGTGGTGTCGGGGGAGAATTCCTCCTTGCCGCACGGTGTGCCGTCAGACAGGGTGATACAAAACGGAGATTTTGTGACTATGGATTTCGGCGCGGTTATCGGCGGATATCGCTCAGATATGACCCGCACCGTGGCGGTTGGGCATATCAGTGACAAGCAGCGGGAGGTTTATGATACAGTTCTGGTAGCTCAAACGGTGGCTATTAAGGCTATAAAGCCCGGTATAAAATGCTGCGAGGTCGATAAAATAGCCCGCGATATAATAGCAGAGGCGGGATTTGGCGGTTGCTTTGGCCATGGCCTCGGTCACAGCGTGGGGCTTGCGATTCACGAAAGCCCTGCCTGCAACAGGGCGGATGAAACGCCCCTTGAGGCGGGGATGGTTATGACGGTTGAGCCGGGTATTTACATTGAAAACGAATTTGGAGTGCGGATTGAGGATATGGTCATCCTGACCGAAAGCTCCTGCAAAAACCTTACAAAAAGCCCTAAAGAACTCATAATTTTGTCTTAAAAAAATAAATATTTAAAATTATAAAAAAATGCTTGACAAAGTATTTTGGTTGTGGTAATATATCAAAGTCGCCTGAGGGCGACACGCAGTTGGTGTTGATTGCGGCGAGGGTCCACCCGTTCCCATACCGAACACGGAAGTTAAGCTCGCTTGCGCTGAAGATACTTGGCGGGAAGCTGCCCGGGAAAATAAGTAGATGCCAACACAAAAGGCACATAACTTAGTGTTATGTGCCTTTTTCGTTATATTGAATTTTTTTAAACTTTATGTTAAAATAAATGAAATTGTTAGGGGGAGTGAAAAATGTCTGAGCGAACCATCGCTGCTATTGCTACACCTTCGGGTGACGGCGCTTTAGGAGTTATCCGAATTTCGGGCAAGGATGCAATAGCCGTTGCTGACAGGGTGTTCTTTGCCTTTTCGGGAAAGCCTTTGAGCGCACTTTCGGGTTACAGCGCGGCCTATGGTGAGATTAAAGAGGACGACCGCCGCCTTGACGATGCTGTGGCCTTGGTATTTAAAGCGCCCCATAGCTACACCGGGGAGGACACGGTGGAAATTTCGGTCCACGGAGGCAGACTGATGCTGCGCTCGATATTGCGGCTTATCCTTAAAAACGGCGCCGTTTTGGCCGAGGCGGGAGAGTTCACCAAAAGAGCCTTTCTCAACGGAAAAACCGACCTTACCCGCGCCGAAAGTATAATGGGACTAATATCCGCAAGGAGTGAAGCTGAGCTTCGTCTTTCGAGAGGGACTCATAACGGCAGAATAGCCCAAAAAGTGGCAGATATAGAAGCAGAACTCGTCTCAGCAGACGCGGCCATCGCCGCCTTTTCGGATTATCCTGACGAGGATATCGAGGGGCTCAATCCTGAGAACTTCAAGAAAATGCTTGTTTCCTCTCAAAAAGAGCTTCAAAGAATGATTGATACCTACGATGCGGGCAGACTTATCCGTGAGGGGATAGACACTGCAATAGCAGGCAAGCCGAATGTTGGGAAATCCACCCTTATGAATATGCTTAGCGGCGCCGACCGCTCGATAGTTACAGATGTTGCAGGAACAACAAGGGATGTTATAGAAGAGACGGTAACTGCGGGGGATATCACCCTGCGCTTGGCTGACACGGCCGGTATTCACGAAACCGATGATGCGGTTGAGAGCATTGGGGTGCAAAGAGCAAAGGACAGGGTGCACACAGCCCAGATGGTGTTGGCGGTATTTGATTGTACAAAGCCGCTCGATAATAATGATTTGAGGCTTATAAAATCGCTCAAACCCGATAATACGATAGTTATAATCAATAAAACCGATTTACAAAGCAAGATTGACCTTACCGTGTTTGATGGATTCAGAATGGTTAAAACCTCAGCCAAAAACGGCGAAGGATATGATGAGCTCTGCAAGGAAATAGCAGATATAACCGCTGTTTCCAACTTGAGTGCAGACAGTGTTGTTCTTATAAACGAAAGGCAACGCAGCTGCGCAGAGCGGGCGCTTGACGGAGTTAATGAGGCGCTGGCCGCATTGGAGGCGGGCTGCACTATGGATGCGGTGGGCGTTTGTGTGGATGATGCGATAGCGGCATTATTTGAAATGACCGGAAAGCGGGTTACAAACGAAGTGACCGACGAGATTTTCCGCAAGTTCTGTGTAGGAAAATAAAATATGATATAAAAAATCTGCCGAATTGCAATTCGGCACATTTTTTATGTATTAATATACCGTGTTATATTCTTGCAACGCCGGTTTCCTTAGCGGTTTTTACAACGGCTTCGGCAACGACCTTAGCCACCCTTTTATCAAGGGCGGGGGCGATGATATTTTCCTCGGTTATTTCGTCATCAGGGATGAGAGATGCAAGGGCAAAAGAGGTTGCAACCTTCATTTCTTCATTGATGCAGGTTGCTCTGCAATCAAGCGCACCGCGGAAAATACCGGGGAAAGCGAGAACATTGTTTATCTGGTTTGGGAAGTCGGAGCGGCCTGTTCCTACCACCCTCGCGCCTGCCACCTTTGCAACATCGGGCATAATTTCGGGAGTGGGGTTTGCCATGGGGAACATAATGGCATCTTTGGCCATCGATTTCACCATTTCTTCGGTCACAAGGTTTGGCGCGGAAACGCCGATGAATACGTCGGTTCCGACAAGCGCGTCTGCAAGGGAGCCGGTCTTATGTTCAAGATTGGTCACCTTTGAGATCTCCTCTTGGGCAGGGTTGTTGTTCTTATCACCCTCGCAGATGATGCCGAAGCGGTCGCAGAAGGTGAGATGCTTTACACCCATATTCATCAGGTGCTTGCCTATAGCTATACCTGCCGAGCCTGCGCCGTTGATAACGACCTTGACTTCTCCCATCTGCTTTTTAACAAGCTTGAGAGCATTGATAAGGGCAGCGGCCACTACAATAGCGGTTCCGTGCTGGTCATCGTGGAAAATAGGGATATCGCATATCTCTTTTAGTTTTTGCTCAATTTCGAAACAACGGGGAGCCGAGATATCCTCAAGGTTGATGCCGCCGAAGCTGCCTGAGAGCAGGTATATGGTGCGGACGATTTCGTCAACATCCTTTGATTTGATACATAAGGGGAAAGCGTCAACATCGGCAAAGGCTTTAAAAAGGGCGCATTTGCCCTCCATTACAGGCATACCGGCCTCAGGGCCTATATCGCCGAGACCTAAAATTGCGGTACCGTCGGTAATAACGGCAACGAGGTTTGAGCGGCGGGTAAGCTCGTAGGACTTATTTATGTCCTTATTTATCTCGAGGCAGGGCTCTGCAACACCTGGGGTGTAGGCGAGAGAAAGATCTTCCCTCGAATTGATGGGGGCGCGGGAAATAACCTCAATTTTTCCTTTCCACTCGTAATGCTTTTTGAGTGATTCCTGTCTGATATCCATTGATTATTCCTCCCAAGGGAATTTGTACTGTGTGAGGCCAAGCTCATTGCAAACTGCCATCGTCTTTTAAAGTTACCTCGCAGCCTATTGATTGCTGGCAGGCGGTGAGGCCCTCAGAGACGATGGCCTTTGTTCTTTCATAAGACCTTGCCGCCTTGCTTGCGGTGGCATCGCTAAGGTTGTATTTATAACTGCCCCAATTGGCCGCTTCTAAAGGATATATAGTATACTGATAGCCGCTACCGCCTGAATATTTATTGACCCAGGTGGGGATGAGGTCTAAATCGTAAAGGGTGACTTCATCACCATATTTTCTAAGTGTGTAGCTAAAGAGCATACCGTCCTCTGTGTGACCTGAGGGGCAGCTGTCCATAAGTTCCTGACGCTGATTTGATATAGCATTGCCTGTTGAATAAAGGCAGACGGTGGTGTTTTGGCCGTCCTCTGAGTAGATAAGCTCGATCGGCTGGATAACATGGGGATGGCTACCGATTATCATATCAACACCCAAATTTGAAAGCCGCTGCGCGATGGATTTTTGCCAGGTGTTAGCCTCGGTCTGATATTCATTGCCCCAATGCATATAAAACACAATAAATTCTGCGCCGCTTTGCTTCATTTCGGATATCACAATTTGGGCTTCGGCGTAAAATTCTTCAATGCGGTTGTAGGAAAATGTACTTATAAGGCCGTTTGCTTCTTCGGCGATAAGGTTGCCGTTGAGATATTTTCTGCCGGGGGTTTGTCCATCGGTCTCATAAGTGTAATCTGCCATACCTATTTTAATGCCGTTAACCTCTTTGACCGTAAAGAGGGGATCGGTTTCGGATTCGCGGGTGCCTATAAATTCAATACCCTTTGCTTTGAGCACCTGAGCGGTGCGTTTAAGGCCGAAGAGACCGGTGTCGTAGCTATGATTATTAGAGGTCAGCAAAAAGTTAAGCCCTGAATTCTTGATGGCGTCAGCCAGACTGTCAGGCGTGTTAAATGCGGGATACCCGCTGTATTCACCCGATTCACTGCTGCCGAAGGTCACCTCAAGATTTGCAATAGCGAGATCGGCTGCCTTGAAATAGGATGAGGTTTCCCTAAAAAAGGCCGAAAAGTCATATTCCCCCGTAGCCTGCACATAAGCGCCGCTAAGTTGGGGAGAATGAACCATAATGTCGCCCGTGCTCAAAACCGTGGCAAAGGTTTCCGTTATAGGCTCCTCTGAAACGATGGGTGGGGGCTCGGAGGATGAGTCAGGGTTTTCTTTATTCGATATTGTCTTTACAATAGAGCTGATAACAAAGCTTAAAAGGGCAATAGTGCAGACAAGCACTAAAGAGCAGGCGGTTAAAAATATCCTGCGGCGGATTATGGCCTTTCGGCGCCTTGTCATAGGTTTTGACATAATTTCACCTCGTTGATGGGATAATTATATAAATAAGCAAAGAATGATTGGCAGAAAAATGGCGGGCAGGTAGTTCATAACCTTAATTTTTGTGAGCGAAAGCATATTAAGCCCCAACGCGATTATAAGGGCCGAGCCTATTATAGACATCTGCGCTATCGCTTCTGCTGTGAGAATGGGGGCAACAAAGGCCGCAAGCAGGGTCAGGCCGCCCTCAATCACAAGAACGGGGATGCAGGAGAGCATCACGCCTATTCCAAGACTGGATGTCAAAGCAACTGCTGAAACACAGTCTATCATCGATTTCGAATAAAGGGTCGAATTGTCGGCCGATATGCCACTATTGATAGAGCCGACCACTGTCATCGCGCCTACACAAAACAGCAGGGTCGCTGTCACAAAGCCTTCTGCGATTTTAGTTTCACCTTTGCCTAAATGGTTTTCAAGCCTTGCGCCGAGGCGGCATACTATACCGTCAAAATCAGCAAGCTCACCCAAAAACGCACCAAGGGCAAATGAGATGATTATGACCGTTATATTGGCGCCATCCTCAAAAAGGCCTGTGATACCTATGTATATAACACAAAGCGCCATACCGTTCATAAGGGTGGCTTTAACCCTTTCGGGAATACCTTTTTTGAAAAGCAACCCTAAAAGACTGCCTGATATTACAAGTAAAAAATTCACAATAGCGCCGCTTGTCATTACGCGGCCCAAAACACTGTTTAAAACATCCATAATTTCATTCACCGATATTAATATATAACAAAATTCGTCAAAAAGCAATAATATGAGGTTCTAAAAAGTTTTTATATAGCTTAACTCCCGAAAATTTAGGGTTTAATGCTTGACGAAACCACAAAATATGGTATATAATATTCAGGAGTATATTTGACTAATCTTTCAAGGAGTATGCTGATATGGCGAAGACTAAGGTTGAATACGGTAACGACAGTATAAGTAAGCTTGAAGGCCCTGACAGGGTGCGAAAGCGCCCCGGAGTTATTTTCGGGTCGGACGGGCTTGATGGCTGCGAGCATTCCGTATTTGAAATTATTTCCAACTCAATAGATGAAGCCAGAGAGGGCTACGGCAAAAAGATTATCGTGACCAAGTATGCCGATGGCTCTATTGAGGTGCAAGATTTCGCGCGAGGAGCCCCGGTAGATTTTAATAATAAAGAGCAGTGTTATAACTGGGAGCTGCTTTACTGTGAGATGTACGCAGGAGGAAAGTATAACACTAACGACGGCGCGAACTACGAATATTCAGTAGGTCTTAACGGTTTGGGCCTTTGCTCTACACAGTATTCTTCAGAGTATATGGATGTTGAGATAAAGCGCGACGGTTATAAATACAATCTGCACTTTGAAAAGGGCTATAATGTAGGCGGCCTTCAAAAGGAGCCTTATTCCGGAAAGGACACAGGAACAAAAACCCGCTGGAAACCCGATTTGGATGTTTTCACCGATATTGACATTCCGGCTGAATATTTTATCGACACCCTAAAGCGTCAGGCTATTGTAAATGATGGTTTACTCTTTATTTTCCGCGAGCAACAAGGGAATAAATTCATTCAGCACGAGATAGTTTACGACAACGGCATCAAAGATTATGTAAACCAAGTTGTCGGTGAAGAAAAGCTTTCGGGTATTCAGTTTTGGCAGACCGAGCGCAAGGGTAGGGACCGAGAGGACAAGCCTGAGTACAAGGTCAAGATAAATGTAGCCCTTGCTTTCAGCAATAGGCACACGCTTAAGGAGTATTACCACAATTCAAGCTGGCTTGAGCATGGCGGTGTGCCGGAAAAGGCTGCGAGAAGCGCCTTTGTTTCTCAAATTGACGCGTATATAAAACAGACTAATAAATATAAGTCCAACGAGAGCAAAATAACCTTTTCTGACATTGAGGAATGTTTGGTGTTAGTGATTTCTTCATTCTCAACCATTACCTCATATGAAAATCAGACCAAAAAGGCCATAACAAATAAATTTATTTATGAAGCGATGGTCGATTTTCTGCGCCATCAGCTTGAGGTGTATTTTATTGAAAACAAGGCCGAGGCCGATAAGATAGCCGACCAAGTGCTTGTTAACAAGAGAAGCCGCGAGCGTAGCGAGCGCGAGAGGGTGAATATTAAAAAAGCTCTGCAGAGCTCAAATTCAATGCTTGACCGTGTTGATAAGTTTGTTGACTGCCGCTCTAAGGATATTAATGAGCGAGAGGTTTTCATTGTTGAGGGTGATTCGGCTTTAGGCTCATGTAAATTGGCCAGAAATGCAGAATTTCAGGCTATAATACCTGTTAGAGGTAAGATTCTTAATTGCTTAAAGGCCGATTATGAAAAGGTTTTTAAAAGCGAAATAATCACCAATCTCATAAAGGTTCTCGGCTGCGGTGTGGAGGTCAAATCCAAAGCCAACAAAGGGCTTTCGACCTTCGACCTTGATTCGCTTAGATGGAATAAGGTAATAATCTGTACCGATGCCGATGTTGACGGTTTTCAGATAAGAACCCTTATTCTTACTATGATATACCGCCTGATGCCTACCCTTATAAATGTGGGCAAGGTTTATATTGCGGAGACTCCGCTATACGAAATTGGCACTAAGGATATGACCTACTTTGCTTATGACGAAAAGGAAAAGACAGAGATACTCGAAAAAATCGGTGATAAGAAATACAGTATCCAGCGCTCTAAAGGTCTTGGCGAAAACCAGCCTGATATGATGAACCTGACTACGATGAACCCTGAAACAAGGCGCCTTATTAAGGTCATGCCGCAGGATGCCGAGAGAACGAGTCGTATGTTCGACCTGCTTTTGGGCGACGATCTCGCAGGAAGAAAAGAATTTATCGCAGAGAACGGTTATATGTATCTTGACGAAGCGGATATTAGCTGATTTTAAACCGACATACTTTTGTATCAATATTATTGTAAGGAGATAACACATGGCTCCGAGAAAAAAGAAAGAAACAAAGCAGACCGCAAAGCCGGCTATAAATGCATACATTGCAGGGGCGGGGCTTACGGTCGAGCAGCCTATAACAGAGACACTTGAGACTAACTATATGCCATACGCTATGAGCGTTATAGTGTCGCGCGCCATCCCTGAGATAGACGGTTTCAAGCCCTCTCACAGAAAGCTGCTCTACACAATGTATAATATGGGGTTGCTAAACGGCAATACTATCAAATCGGCGAACATCGTGGGCAGAACAATGCAGTTAAATCCTCACGGTGATGCCGCGATTTACGAAACAATGGTGCGCTTGTCTGAGGGTTATCAGGCATTGCTGCATCCTTATGTTGCATCGAAAGGCTCGTTTGGTAAGGCGTATTCACGCGATATGGCCTATGCCGCCTCGCGTTACACCGAGGCTAAATTGGCCTCAATATCGGCAGAGCTTTTTGCTGATATCGACAAAGACACGGTCGACTTTGTGGACAACTATGATGCAACTATGAAAGAGCCGACCCTTTTCCCTGTGACATTCCCGTCGGTGCTTGTAAACGCGAACACGGGCATTGCCGTTGGAATGGCAAGCTCTATTTGCCCCTTTAATCTGCGCGAGGTCTGTGAGACTACCATAGCTTATATAAGGGATAACGATATCAATGTTGCCGACACCCTCTTAGCCCCTGATTTTCCGATAGGGGGCAAGCTCCTTTATTCCAGAGAGGAAATGGAAAAGATTTATGAAACGGGCCGAGGCAGCTTTAAAGTGCGGGGTGTTTACACCTACGATAAGTCACAAAACTGCATTGATATAACCGAAATTCCGCCCACCACCACAAGCGAAGCTATAATCGAAAAGGTTATAGAGCTTGTGCGCCTTAAAAAGGTCACTGAAATCAACGATATCCGCGACGAGACAGATCTTGGCGGTCTTAAGATAACCATCGATTTAAAACGCGGCGCAGATTACGAAAAGCTGATGAAAAAGCTGTATAAGATGACCCCGTTGGAGGACAGCTTTTCCTGCAATTTCAATATACTGATAGCCGGCTCACCGAGAGTTATGGGTGTTAAGGAAATCATTTCGGAGTGGGTGGCCTTTAGAGTAGAATGTGTTAAAAGGCGAGTCTTCTACAAGCTCTCAAAAGCCAAGGACAAACTCCATCTTTTAAAGGGCCTTGAAAGGATTCTCCTTGATATTGACAAGGCTATAAAAATTGTCCGTGAGACCGACGAGGAATCGCAGGTTATACCCAACCTTATGATAGGGTTCGGTATTGATGAGACTCAGGCTGAATATGTAGCAGAGATCAAGCTGAGGCATTTAAACCGAGAATATATCTTAAAGCGCACCGCAGAGATTGAGGCTTTACTTGCTGAAATCGAAGATCTTGAAAGCACCCTTAATTCAAAATCAAAACTCTTGAGAATAATAATCAAAGAGCTTGAGGGTGTTGCCGCTAAGTACGGTAAGGAGCGCCGAACCGAAATAATAAGCGCCGCTAAGGATGAAGATGCGGAAATTGAGCAAGAGGTTGATAATTCGCCCGTAGTGCTTTTCTTCACCAAGGACGGTTATTTCAAAAAAATCACCCCGCAGTCGCTCAGAATGAGTGGTGAACAAAAGCTTAAAGAGGGGGATGAAATAACCCAGTCAATTGAGTGCACAAATGCTTCGGAGCTTTTGTTCTTCACGAACAAATCACAAGTATACAAGTCAAGAACTGCTGACTTCGACGATTCAAAAGCAAGCATTTTGGGAGATTATGTTCCGTCTCATTTGAGCTTTGATGAAGCCGAAAGCGCAGTTTATATGGTAGAAACCACCGATTATTCCGGCTATATGATATTCGTTTTCGATAACGGCCGTATTTCAAAGGTGCCGCTTTCTTCTTACATGACTAAAACCAACCGCAAAAAGCTTATCAAGGCTTATTGTGACAAGCATCCGCTTCATACTATCCTCTTTGTCAAAGAGGATACCGAGCTTTTGCTTAGGTCCACAAACGGAAGGATGCTTATTGTTAACACTGCGCAGATACCTGCAAAGGCCACAAAGGACAACGGAGGAATTTCTGTTATGACCCAGAAAAAGGGTCAACGGATTTTCGAGGCGGCCGTGTATGAAAAGGGCAGTCTTGAACCTGACCACCGCTATCGCGCTCGTAATCTTCCTGCAGCCGGAAGCAAGCGCCCTTTGGGTGACGGAGCCGAGCAGGCAAAACTTGAAATATAGCTTGACTTCGGCGGGTAATGTGTTAAAATTTAAAAAGACTGTCCTGCAAGAACAGAAACAAGGCATTATATTGTGTATTGCATAATAACTTTATACGCCTTATAATTTCTCATCTTCTCACAAGACAGTCCCCGTCGGTTTAAAACTGCAAACGCTCTTTGACCGACAAATATATATTATGTATTTTAAACATTAATATTAAAAGAATAAATTTCCAAACGGAGTGAAAATAATGGCAAAAGAATTAGCCAAGCAGTACGATCCGAAGGATGTTGAAGACCGTATATATAAACAATGGCTCGACGGAAAATATTTCCATGCAAAATGCGAAAAGGACAAGGATACTTACACTATAGTAATCCCCCCTCCAAACATAACCGGTCAGCTGCATATGGGTCACGCTCTTGATAACACCTTGCAGGATATACTTATCCGTTTTAAGCGGATGCAGGGCTATGATACTCTTTGGGTGCCCGGAACTGACCACGCCTCAATTGCGACAGAGGCTAAAATTGTTGAAAAAATGAAATCTGAGGGTGTAACTAAAGCCGATATCGGAAGAGACGGCTTTTTAGAGCGCGCTTGGGAATGGAAAAATCAGTACGGCGGCAGAATTATCGAGCAGCTCAAAAAGCTTGGCTCTTCCTGTGATTGGGATAGAGAGAGATTCACCCTCGACGAGGGCTGCAGCGAGGCTGTAAAGGAAGTATTTGTTAGGCTTTATGAAAAGGGTCTTATTTACAGGGGCGAGCGTATAATCAACTGGTGCCCCCACTGCAAAACATCTATTTCCGATGCTGAGGTTGAATATGAGGAGCAGGCCGGCTGCTTCTGGCATTTGCGCTATCCGTTTAAGGACGGCAGCGGCTATTTAGAGCTTGCAACCACCCGCCCCGAAACGCTTTTAGGTGATACTGCGGTTGCGGTCAACCCGAATGATGAACGCTACAAGGATATGATTGGCAAAACCCTCATTTTGCCCCTTGTTCACCGCGAGATACCGGTTGTGGCGGACGATTATGTTGAAATGGATTTCGGAACCGGTGTTGTTAAAATCACCCCTGCTCACGATCCTAACGACTTTGAAGTCGGTCTTCGCCATAATCTTGAGGTTATCAATGTTTTGACTGACGATGCAAAAATAGTTGCAGACTATCCGAAATATGCCGGTATGGACCGTTACGAGGCGAGAAGGGCTATCGTTGCCGACCTTGAGGCCGAGGGAACGCTTGTCCGCGTTGAGGATTATACCCACAATGTAGGCACCTGTTATCGTTGCGGCTCAACGGTTGAGCCTAAAGTTTCAAAGCAGTGGTTTGTAAAGATGAAGCCTTTGGCAGGCCCTGCAATAGAGGCTGTTAAAAACGGTCAGACAAGATTTGTTCCCCAAAGCTTTGAAAAGGTTTATTTCCATTGGCTTGCAAACATTAAGGATTGGTGTATTTCCCGTCAGCTTTGGTGGGGTCACAGAATAGCCGCGTGGTATTGCGCGGATTGCGGCGAGATAACAGTATCAAAAACCGATGTCCACGAGTGCGCACATTGCGGTAGCAAGAATATAGAGCAGGATCCCGACACGCTTGACACATGGTTTTCATCAGCTCTATGGCCTTTCTCTACCTTGGGTTGGCCTGAAGAGACCGAGGATTTCAAGCATTATTATCCCACAAATACCCTTGTCACGGGGTATGATATAATTCCTTTCTGGGTTATGAGGATGATGTTCTCAGGAATCGAGCAGACAGGTGAAGTTCCCTTTAACACGGTTCTTATTCACGGCCTTGTTCGCGATCCTCAGGGCAGAAAAATGTCAAAATCATTGGGCAACGGTGTTGATCCGTTAGAGGTTATTTCTCAGTATGGCGCAGATGCTCTCAGATTTTCGCTTGCCACAGGCAACAGCCCCGGCAACGATATGCGTTATATCCCTGAACGCGTAGAAGCCAGCCGCAACTTTGCCAACAAGATTTGGAACGCGGCAAGATTTATTTTGATGAATCTTGAGTCGAATGATGAAATGCCGCTCGATATTTCTGCTTTAGCCCTTGAGGATAAGTGGATACTTTCGAAAT
Source organism: Acutalibacteraceae bacterium (assembly GCA_045656665.1). GTDB lineage: Bacteria > Bacillota > Clostridia > Oscillospirales > Acutalibacteraceae > UBA737. The sequence goes on from JAZORP010000039.1 coordinate 29,298, forward strand.
ATAACACCTTGGTTGCAGAGGTCACAGAAAATCTAGAAAAATACGAGCTCGGCCTTGCGGTAGGCAAGCTTTACGACTTTATTTGGGATGTGTTCTGCGATTGGTATATCGAAATCTGCAAATCCCGCTTAAATGGGGACGATAAAAAGGCGTCCGATATTGCGAGAAGCGTTCTGCTTTATGTGTTCACAAACACTTTGGCGTTGTTGCATCCCTTTATGCCCTTTATCACCGAGGAGATCTGGCAGTCTATGCCGCACAGCGGGGAAGCACTGATGGTCGCCGAGTGGCCCAAGTTCAGAAGCGACCTTGAATTTGCTGTAGAGGAAGCCGATTTTGAAAAGATAATGACGGTCATTAAGGCTATCCGCAACCGCAGAGCCGAAATGAATGTTCCTCCTTCAAGAAAGGCCAAGGTATGCATTGCTTCAAGCGAGAAAGAAACCTTCCTCAAAGGCTCGGCATATATTTGCCGTTTGGCCTTTGCCTCCGAGGTTGAGGCGGGGGAGAGCTTTGAGGCTGAGGGCGCAGTCCGTGTTATTACAGATGCGGCCACCGTTTATATGCCTATGAAAGAGCTTGTCGATTTTGAGGCGGAGCTTGCCCGTCTTAAAAAGGAGCTGAAAAAAGCTCAGGACGACAAGGAGTTCTTTGAGAAAAAGCTCAATAACCCCGGCTTTGTGGCAAAAGCCCCAGCTGCCCTTGTTGAGCAGCAGAAGGCGGGTCTAGCAAAGGTTCTCGATAAAATTAAAATGATCGAAGGCGGCATTGCCGAGATAGGAAATATCAATTAAAACCGGAAAGGCTGTTCTAACAGAGCAGCCTTTTTAAGATTTTGGTGAGACGATGAATTATAAAGAAACATTAGAATATATACACTCTCTCGACAATTTTACACTGCCTGCAGGAATGGCAAGAATAAAAGAAGTTTTAAAAATGCTTGGAAACCCGCAGGATAACTTCAAAGCCATCCACATTGCGGGCACCAACGGCAAAGGTTCGGTTTCTGCGATGCTTAGTAGTGTTTTTGCATCAGCCGGATACAAAACGGGGCTTTTTATTTCACCTTTTATAATAGATTTCAGAGAGCGAATCCAAATAAACGGCGAGTATATTTCTGAAAATAATTTGATTAAGTATGCAAAGGCGGTAATGGATACAAAAATCAGACTTACCGAATTTGAATTTATCACAGCGGTCGCATTTTTGTATTTTGCCGAGCAAAAAATTGATATTCTCATATGCGAAACAGGGCTTGGCGGCCGCCTTGACGCCACAAATGTTATTGATAATAAGATTGTGTCGGTTATAACGAAAATCGGACTCGATCATACCGCTGTTTTGGGAGACTCTATAGAGAAAATCGCAAATGAAAAATGTGGAATTTTAAGAAAATGCCCCACCGTCACAACACCTCACCAAAACCCAAAGGCTTTGCAGGTTATAAAACAAAATGCGCAAAAGCTTTCGGTTCCCGATTTAAATCAGCTTGAAATTTTAGAAACTGACGGTTTCGGTAACACCTTTATATATAAGGGACTTAAATACACCCTTTCTCTTTGCGGAGAATATCAAATTGAAAATGCGCTTGTTGTTTTGGAAACTCTTGAGCAGAGCGGCTATGATATACCTTATGACACAATATATAAAGCTCTAAACAGCACATACTTTCCTGCCAGAATGGAGATGGTTTCTAAAGAACCGCTTATAGTTATTGACGGCGCTCACAACCCTGATGGCGCCGCAGTGCTTGCAAAAGAACTTCGAAAACTCCCCTCGAAAGCTGTGGCGATTATAGGAATGATGATGGATAAGGATGTTGCGGAATTTTTAAAAACCACCCTTTGCCATTGCAAAGCGGCGGTCAGCGTTGAGGTGGAGGGGCTTAGCCGTTCTCTTGGGGCCGAGGAGCTTTGCAGTAAAGCCTGTCGATATTGCGATTGCTTTGTTGCAAGCGGATATTCGCAAGCTCTTAACAAAGCAAACAAGATAGCCAAAGGCGCACCCGTCTTTGTTTTTGGCTCGCTTTATCTGGCTGCAGGGGTTAGAAAGCTTTTTAAAACTTTTTAATTATAAAATAAATTTTAACCTTCAACTTAATATGACATTTTTTTCAAGGACAAGCCTTTATTATGTATAAGGGCTTGTTTTTTTACACCCTATTTTATAAGGAGGTATATAAATGTCGATTCAAATCAATGTCACCGGTGAGGTGGTGACGGCGCATCTCATTGGTGAGCTGGACCATCATTCTGCCAGAGAAATGCGCGAGGCAATAGATAATGCGGTTGAGCTTAATATGCCGACTTTACTTATTCTTGATTTTAAGGATGTCAGCTTTATGGATAGTTCGGGCATAGGCCTTGTTATGGGCAGATATCGCAATCTTGTAAAATCCGGTGCAGAGCTTCATATAACCGGCGCTCCGCCTCAAATTTATAAAATGTTTAAATTAGCAGGCATAGAAAAATTAGCAAAATTGGAAGGAAGGTAAAATTTATGCAGGTGAAAAATAAATTTACAATGACTCTTTTATCCCGCTCTTCAAACGAAAGCTTTGCAAGGGCGTGTGTGTCGGCTTTTGCAACCCAGCTTGACCCGACGCTTGAAGAAATCAGTGATATTAAAACTGCAGTTTCCGAGGCTGTCACCAACAGCATAGTTCACGGATACAAGGACGGCATCGGGAATATCTACATAACTGCCGAGCTTTTAGAGCCAAGCACTATAAGAATAAAAATTAGGGACAAGGGCTGCGGAATTGAAAATGTTGAAAAGGCAATGGAACCTCTTTATACAACTGTCGGCGGCGAGCGCGCAGGACTCGGGTTTGCTGTTATGCAAAGTTTTATGGATAAAGTGAGCGTAAAATCGGTGCCGGGTAAGGGAACTGCCGTTACAATGAGCAAAAAAATCAGCCGCAGATTTAATGTGTATGGTTAAGAGCAGAGACGAAAGGGATAGCTTTATTGAAAGCAATTTGGGGCTTGTGCATTCAATATGCAAGCGTTTTTGCGGCAGGGGGATCGATTATGACGACCTCTATCAGGCGGGATGTATCGGTCTCATAAAAGCGACCGATGCTTTTGAGGAGGAGAGGGGCCTTTGCTTTTCCACCTATGCCGTTCCGGTCATTATGGGGGAAGTGCGAAGACTTTTTAGAGATGGCGGCGCTGTTAAGGTCTCGCGCAGCATAAAGGAGTTGTCACTAAAAGTGTCGCGAGCAAAGCAGGAGCTTGAACAAAAGCTTTGCAGAGAGCCTACCGTTTCGGAAATAGCTGAAAACTTAAATGTAAGCTGCGAGGATGTTACTGATTCCATCTGCGCTGCTCAACCAACCGTTTCTTTAACCTATGAGGGGGAGGGCGGCATTCGCGAGACCGATCTTCCCACTGTCAGCACCGAAGATGAAATATCAGACAGACTTTGCCTTGATGAGGCTTTTGCAAAGCTTAGCGATACCGAGCGAAAAATTATGGACTGCCGATACTATAAATATATGACCCAAAATAAAACTGCTCAACTCCTCAATATGACTCAGGTGCAGGTTTCTCGCGCAGAAAAGAAGATATTGTCAAAGCTGAGGGGAATATTGGAATGAGTTGACGGTTTATATAGGCTAAAATACCGAAAAATATATTATAATTTCCCGTTTTTAGTGCAAAAAATCAAATTTGAAAAAACTTTGAAAAAAACACAAAAAAGTGTTGACAAAGGAGGATTGATGTGGTAATATAATCAGGCGCCTTGAAAAAGGGGCGCAAAAAACGGACCTTGAAAATTAAACAACGAAGAAATAAGGACCCGACGATTCTTAAGAGAAATCTTATAAATCAAGGACAAAGAAAATGCGTCAGCATTAAGTAAGAAGAGCTAAAGAGCTTATCTAAAAGATTTTAGCACTTAGGTGTTGAGATACAATATTTTAGAGAGTTTGATCCTGGCTCAGGACGAACGCTGGCGGCGTGCCTAACACATGCAAGTCGAACGGAGTAAACCGCTGAAATGAAGGTAGCTTGCTACTGAATTTTCTTGGTTTACTTAGTGGCGGACGGGTGAGTAACGCGTGAGTAACCTGCCTTACAGAGGGGGACAACAGTTGGAAACGACTGCTAATACCGCATAACATACGGATACCGCATGATAACCGTATCAAAGGAGCAATCCGCTGTAAGATGGACTCGCGTCCGATTAGATAGTTGGTGGGGTAAAGGCCTACCAAGTCGACGATCGGTAGCCGGACTGAGAGGTTGAACGGCCACATTGGGACTGAGACACGGCCCAGACTCCTACGGGAGGCAGCAGTGGGGGATATTGCACAATGGAGGAAACTCTGATGCAGCAACGCCGCGTGAGGG
>JAZORP010000040.1:0-12687 GCA_045656665.1 Acutalibacteraceae bacterium
GGCTTGATGCCAGCACAGAGAAGTATGGAGACTATCAGTTGCTTAGAATGACCGTTTCGGTCATTAACGACCGCTTCACGCTGGATAGCGAATGTCTTATATCACAGGCGATTCAACTGCTTTTGGGGCTTGTTTTCGAGCCGAATGTTGATGATGGGGCTTTTTTGGCAGAGGATGTTGCGAGAGAAAAGCGCAAAGCCATTGAGCACATAAAGAGTGAATACAGTGAAAAGCGCATTTATGCCAAAAACCGACTTACAGAAAAAATGTATGAGGGTAAGGCCTACGGAATACCTAAATGCGGCAGTGTGGCCGATGTGGAAAAGATTACGGGAGAGTCGCTTTTTAAGGCATGGCAGCAGATGCTTAAAACCGCATTTATAAGAATACATGTGGTAGGAGCCGCGGCTCCTGCGGGATTGTTTGATGAGATTTCCCAAAGGTTTGAGGGAATAGAGAGGAGCGGTGTTATATCGGCGCTTGAGTCACAACCCACATTTGCTTTGGACGAGGCAAGATATTTTACCGACTATATGGATGTTAGCCAAGGTAAGCTGGTTATGGGTTTTTCAAGTGATATTTATGGTAACGATGAAGAGACTCTTGCTCTGCTTGTGGCAAATGATATTTTCGGTGGCGGCCCCTATTCAAGGCTTTTTGCAAATGTTCGTGAAAAGATGAGCCTTTGCTATTATTGCGCAGCTTCGGCGGTCAGGCAAAAAGGGCTTGTGACGGTAGAGTCGGGGGTGGAGACCGAGAATGCCGAAAAAGCCGAAAAAGAGATACTAAATCAGCTTGAAATCATTAAAAAAGGCGAGTTTAGCGATTTTGAATTCAATTCATCAATAAAGAGTATTTGCGACTCTTTTAATACCTATAACGACAGTCAAAATCTGCTGGATATGTGGTATGCGGTAAAGGTTAACAACAGCCGCCTTTACACACCCTCAGAATTGGCCCAAAAGGTAGCTGAGGTGACCCGCGAGGATGTTATATCGGCCGCAAAGGGAATAACCCTTAACACGGTTTACAAGCTTTTGCCGAAGGAGGCAAAAAAATGAGAAGAGAAATATTTGAAAGCGATATAGGAGAAAGCTATGTCAAGGCGGTTTTGCCTTCGGGGTTGCAAATATTTATACTTGAAAAACCGCAGTATAACTCGGCATACGCCGTTTTCGGAACGAAATACGGCTCGATTGACACCTGCTTTTCGGTTGAGGGAAAGGTAACTTGTGTTCCTGAAGGTATAGCCCACTTTTTAGAGCACAAGCTCTTTGAAAGTGAAGACGGAGATGCCTTTACAAAATATGCGCAAACAGGCGCTTATGCCAATGCTTTTACCTCTTTTGACAAAACCTGCTATCTGTTTTCCTGTTCGGATAAATTTAAAGAGAATCTTGATATTTTGCTTTCCTTTGTGCAGTCACCGTATTTTACCGAGCAGACTGTTGCTAAAGAGCAGGGGATAATCGGTCAGGAGATAAGGATGTATGATGACAGCCCTGCTTGGAGAGTTATGTTCAATATGCTAATGGCTATGTATCATAATCATCCCGTAAGGATAGATATTGCCGGAACGGTTGAGTCGATAGCGAAGATAGATCACGGCCTTTTATATAAATGCTACAACACCTTCTACAACCCTGCAAATATGTTTATCTGCATAGCGGGAAATGTTGACACGGAAAAGGTTTTAAAGCAGATAAAGGACAGCGTTAAGCTTTCTTGCCCGATTGAAATAGATAGAATTTCATGCGATGAGCCGCAAACGGTTGTAAAGCCTTATGTAGAGCAAAAGCTCGAGGTTGCGCAGCCGATGTTTTGCTTTGGGTATAAGGAAAGCATTGACAAACCTGAGCACACCGCAAAAGAAAAGATATGCACAGCGTTGCTTTTGGAAATTATAGCAGGGGATGCTTCCCCCCTTTATAAGCGATTGATAAATGACGGGCTTATAAATGACGAGTTTTCCTCTGAGTATTTTATAGGCAGAGGCTATTCGGCGGTTATTTTTGAAGGTGAGTCCTGCGATCCTGAAAGGGTGGCAGAGGAGATAAAGTCCGAAGTAGAGCGGATAAAGACAGAGGGACTTGATAAAAAGCTGTTTTCAGCTGTCAGATGCGGGATGTACGGCAATGCGATAAGGCTGTTTGAGAGCATAGAGGGCATTGCCATGCAGATGGTTGAATGCGCGATGACCGGAGGCGGGCTTTTCGATGATATCAAGTATTTAAAGTCTGTAACGGCTGAGGATGTTTTTAAGCGCATTTTTATATTAGATAGTGAAAAAACGGTGTTATCAGTGATAAATCCTAAGGAGAACTAAAATGTCAGCGATAGATGTTACTATATTTGGGATAGAACTTACTCTGCGGCCGGTGGCTTTTCGCATCCCCATAGGAGGGGGATGGAATGTTTACTGGTACGGTATATTAATAGCGTTAGGGTTTGTTTTGGCGCTTATGTATGCCATGAAAAATTCGAAGAGGTATAACCTGAATAATGATGCGATGCTGGATGTTGTTTTGGTGACAGTTCCGGTAGCAATTTTGTGCGCGAGAGCATATTATGTTATTTTCGACGGCCAAAAGCTAAACAGTATCGGTGAGTTTTTCGGCTTTGGGGACTCTTCAGGCATATCGGGGCTTGCTATTTACGGTGGTGTTATCGGCGCCTTTGTTGCGGGAGGCATTATGTGCAAGCTGAGAAAGGTGAAGATCCTTGATATGTTTGATATCGCCGCGGTGGGCTTCCTTATAGGCCAAGGTATCGGTCGGTGGGGTAATTTTATAAATCAAGAGGCCTACGGAAGCTTTACAGGCAGCAACTTTTGGGGAATGCAAAGTGACAGAACCATAAGCGAAGTCGGAGAAGGGCTTGTTCACCCCTGTTTTTTATATGAATCGGTTTGGTGTATTGCGGGCTTTTTTGTTTTGAATTATTTTAGCAAAAAGCGCAAATTTAGCGGGCAGATGTTCTTAATGTACTGTGCGTGGTATGGTTTTGGCCGAGGGTTTATTGAACTGCTGAGGACAGACAGCCTGATTTTAGGAAACACCGGAATTAAGGTTTCGGCACTGCTTTCGTTTATGCTTTTCTTTGTGGCAACAGCATTACTCTTTATGATAAATCGCCGCTTAAAGAGCGAAAACGAGAGCAAAGAATACATAGAAATATTTACAGAAGAAACTGAAACGGAGGAACCGTTAAATGACAAAGATAATTGACGGAAAAGCGATATCTGCGGCAGTAAAGCAGAGGGTTGCAGATGGAGTTGCAAAACTTCAGGAAAAAGGAATTACCGTGGGGCTTGCGGTCATAATCGTGGGCGAAGATCCGGCTTCAAAGGTCTATGTTGCAAACAAAAAAAAGGCTTGCGAAGCATTGGGAATCATATCTGAGGAATATGCTTTACCTGAAACTACGACCGAGGCTGAACTGCTGCAGCTTATAAATGAGCTCAATACAAAAAAGAGCATTAACGGAATCTTATGTCAGTTGCCGTTGCCGGCGCATCTTGACGAAAAACTGATTATAAATTCGATTCTGCCTGAAAAGGATGTGGATGCTTTCCATCCCCACAATGTGGGAAGAATAATGATAGGAGATTATGATTTTGTGCCTTGCACACCTGCAGGCATAATGGAGATGCTAAGCTCAGAGGGTATAGATGCAAAGGGCAAGACCTGTGTAGTTATAGGGCGCTCAAATATTGTTGGAAAGCCCATGGGGATGTTGTTGTTACATAAAAACGGCACCGTAACTATTTGCCATTCTAAAACCCGAAACCTTAAAGAGATATGCCGCTCGGCAGATATTCTTGTGGCAGCTGTGGGCAGAGCAAATTTTGTCACGGAGGATATGGTCAAGGAAGGCGCAGTTGTGATAGATGTGGGAATGAATCGCGATAACGGAAAGCTTTGCGGCGATGTTGATTTTGAAGCGGTTAAGGACAAGGCCTCTGCAATAACTCCCGTGCCCGGTGGGGTAGGACCTATGACGATTGCTATGCTTATGCAAAATACTCTGACAGCAGCCAAAAGGCAAAATAATATTGACGGGTGATTTTTTGATTAAAAAACTTGTTTTAGCCATAACCTTAATTTCAATGCTTTTTTCACAATCGGCGTCTGCCGAAGGCGTGGTAACCCTTAATGTGTCGGACGAATTTTATATTTACGGAACCGACACAAAGATTGTGACCGAAGAACTTGGCATGACAGAGGGCGAGCTCGGCAGCTACTGCGAAGAAAACGGGATAGTTTATTTAGCTCTCAATAAGGGCAACACAAAGCAACTGAGGGTAAGTATATCAACAACCGATTTTTCAAACGGCGTTGTTAATATCAGTGCCTTGTCGAACGATAATATCGCTACTCTCGTTCCCGATATTGCGGGAATCGAGGGCGCTAAGGGTGAAATAATCACAAAAGGGAGCCAAAAGTTTATAAAGCTTATGCTTCGTTCAAACGATGGCGGCGGGGATTATATTTTAACACAATATATAACCATAGCTGACAAGCGATCCTTTGTTTTAAGCTTTTATACTGATATAACCGAGGACACAGATTACACCGAGGAAATATTTGAAAGCTTTGATTCACCTCTGTTTTTAGATTATAACCGATTTGCCGATACGGGATGGCATTATGTTATACTTATTGCGGCAGGTATCTTTGCTGCGGTTTCGGCCATTATAATCGTGAGCATAGTAAAGGATATAAAAAACAATAAGGCCGAAAGAGAAGATACAGCCACAGACGAGGAATAAAAATATCACAAAGAAAAAAGGGCATAACGTTATAATTTAACGGTATGCCCTTTTTTTGTTATTCTTTAATTTCCGGCAGGCCTTTAATAGAAATAAGAATGGATAACAAGCCGGAAAGCAAGGAAGCAGAAAGAACGAGCTTCCAATCCACCTGAGATATAATAGCGGATGTGCCTATTGTGGCTATAGCTGTTTCGGCAACTGTTTTAATAGCTCTGACACCTGCGGCCTTGAGCCATTTAATTATTTTATCCTTGTTCATCTGTAGCACCTCACTTTGCAAGCTTGTTTACTATCTTCTGAATAACCGCCACATCATAACCCGCTGCGGCTAATTTCTGCTTACGTTTAGCGCCGTTGCCCCAAAGACCTTTGAGGACTTCCTTTGCTATATCTTCGTTAGTCTTTTTTGCGGGTGAGGCAAGCTTATTTACCTCTGCTTGCACCGCAGAATAGTCATAACCTGCCGCTGTGAGCTTTTCTTTTCTCTCAGTTCCGTTTCCCCATTTGCCGTCCAAAACCTCTTGAGCGAGCTGTGATACGGTCTTTTTCTGCGCTGCAAGCTTAGCGGCATAACCGTCATCATATGTACCTAATTTGTTAGGTATACCGCTAATGGCACAAACATCCTTTATCTCTGAGTGGGATGCATTTCCTCTTACACAGTAGTGGCAATGAGAGCCTGTGGACTTGCCGGTGCTACCCTCGATACCGATAACATCACCTATCTTTACAGCCTGCCCGACCTTGACCTTGGTTTCGGAAAGATGGCCGTAATAATACCTGTCCACAGAATTATTCTTCTTTATACGGACATAGATACCGAAGCCCTGCTTGCGGTTGAAGGGATTTTCCCATCCGGCTCTTTCTACCACACCGTTTATCGTGCTGTGTACCTCCTTACTCTCAACTCCGACAAGGTCGAGACCGTCGTGGTTCGCTCCCTTATACTGCTGGGATACTCTGAATTTTCCATTGTAGGGACTGTTCATTTTTGTTTTCCTCCGTTTTTTGAATATTTCCAAACACAGTTTTTATCATTATCGTAAACATTGCATTTGGTTTTAAGCGCTGTTTTAATTGCATTTTCAAAGAATAAAAAAGCGCCTTTTTGAGATTTAATATCAAAGGGCGCCTTTCGCACCCGAAAGATGGTGATTTCTTTACTTGTTGTCATTACTATTTACCCTCCGTTTGGAAATAAAATTGCTTTAAGGTAATAAGCGCTCTGTTTTTAAGACGATTTACAGCTTGTCTGCTGATACCTAGCCTGTTCGAAATTTCCGAATCGCTAAGGCAGTATATGTATTTATAAATAATGATGATTTTCTGCCGCGATGTAAGACATTCGAGCGCTTCAACAAGTTCAATTTCCTCCTTTGGAGGTGCTTGCGTAAAGTACAAGCCGTCATAAAATTCTCCGCACATTTTTTTGTACTGCTCGCCCTCTTTGGATAGGGCTATATATTTATTTTTAAGAGAGACGGCAATATACCTTTTAAGGCTGTCGCTGTTATCAGATGTGAAGCGGGATATGTCTATACTGTAAAGAAGCTCTATGAGGAATAGGGTGAGGTCCTGAACCGAATCATCGTCACATAACCGTCCTGAATATAGATATATGAGCCTTTTGAATTCATCATAAATAAGCGAAAATGCCGTCATATCCTGAGCCCTAAATTTGCCTATAAGGCATTTAAGCAAAGAGTTCTTCATTTTTATCATCCTTTCTCTTTTAGAAAGAAAAAAGTTGAAAAAATGTAAACCTCGCTTATATAAAATTTAGAGTTTCGCCATCAACTTTTTTTCCATAATTTAGGACATTTTACATCAGCGATGAAAAAAATAGTGAAATATGGAGTAAAAGGAAGAAAAAAAGGAGCGAAAAAACAAATTAATTGAAATGTTAAGTTAAATATTGACAATTAATAGCGAATATTGTATAATATCCCCAAATATATAGGTATTAGAAAGAAATGAAAAAATGAGAATAGCACTGTGTTATGGGAATAAAGAAATTCTAGGGAAATTAAAAAAAATTATTTATTTGTATGCAGAGTTTAAGCGGTTGGATATAGTAGCAGAATGTTACGTGTACGGCGAAGATATAATCGAAAGTGAAGTGGAGTATGATATAATTTTTTTAGGCTACACGCTGAATGGTGAAAATGGCTTTGAGGTGGCAAAAACACTGAGAAGTAAAGGAATGTTTTCGGCTATCATTTTTATAACTGATTATGTAGATTTTGTTTTTGATTCGTTCAAGGTGGCGCCTTATAGATTTTTGGTAACCCCTATAGAAGAAAAAGTAATTTTTGACGTTTTAGATGATTTTTTAGATGGGTTAGACCGGCATCACTATTTTTCGGTAAAAAGCGGTAAGGATATATTCTGCCTCAATACAAGCGAAATCTTTTATTTAGCGGCGGACAACAAGCATTGTTTAATTCACATTCGTGAGCAGAGTGTTATATGCAAGCGTACAATGGCCAAAATTTACACAGAGATGCCTAAAAGTCACTTTGTTAAAATCCACCGCGCATTTATCGTTAATTTAGACTATATTACGAAATATAATAGCGATTTTCTTACATTAACCAACGGCGAAAAGCTCTACATAAGCCGCAATTATCTTAAGGATTTTAAAACAAGATATCGCAGATTTTTAAATTGCCAGTGTCAACATGAGAGAGAAAAAACAAGAATGCCCTGATACGAAAAAGTATCAGGGCATTCTTGTTTTGATATTTAACATCGCAAAAAACAGTGGCGGAAATTTCCGCCACTGTTTTAAGGTTTAATTATTTGCCGTAAAGCTCAACAAGCTTTTCGAGATGAGCGCGACGAGCCTTTGCAGCTTCAGCGGCATGGTCGAAGAGCTCTTCGGCGCGGTCGGGGAAGGAGCGTGTGAGGGATGAATAGCGAGCCTCGCCAAGAATAAAGTCTTTATAATCCTCGGTGGCGGGCTTGCTGTCGAGGCTGAAGGGATTCTTGCCCTCGGCCTTGAGAGCCGGATTGTAGCGGAACATATCCCAGTAACCGCAGGCAACAGCCTTCTTCATTTCCTTCTGGCAGTTAACCATACCGCCCTTGATGGAATGCATCTCGCAGGGAGCATAGCAGATTATGATAGAAGGACCTTTGTAAGCCTCAGCTTCTTTAATAGCTTTAAGGGTCTGGTTCATATCGGCGCCCATAGCTATCTGAGCAACATATACATAGCCGTAAGACATTGCTATCTCGGCAAGGCTCTTCTTGGCAATTGCTTTACCGGCAGCTGCGAACTGAGCAACCTGACCGATGTTGGAGGCTTTTGAAGCCTGACCGCCGGTGTTAGAGTAAACCTCGGTATCAAATACCATAATGTTTACATCCTGACCTGCGGCGAGAACATGGTCGACACCGCCAAAACCGATATCGTAAGCCCAACCGTCACCACCAAAGATCCAAACAGACTTCTTAGAAAGGAATTCCTTCTTCTCAAGAACAGCGGGAGCTGCGGGGCAGCCGGCAGCAGCGGCCTTTTCAAGCTCTGCAACAAGAGCTTTTGTAGCGTCGGTATTTTTGCTGCCATCATCTACTGTTGCGAGGTATTCCTCGGCAGCAGCCTTGAATTCGGCAGAAGCCTTATCGGACTCGGCCATTTCCTGAATTTGAGCGATGAGACCGTCACGCAGAGCTTTTTGACCAAGGTACATACCGAAGCCGTGCTCAGCATTGTCCTCAAAGAGGGAGTTTGCCCAAGCGGGGCCGTGACCGTCAGCATTTACGGTGTAGGGAGATGTTGCAGCAGGACCGCCCCAGATTGAAGAACAACCGGTAGCGTTCGAGATGTACATTCTGTCACCGAAGAGCTGGGTAACGAGGCGGGCATAGGCAGTTTCTGCGCATCCTGCGCAGGAGCCCGAGAATTCGAGCAAGGGCTTTTTGTACTGAGAAGTGATGACATTTGCATCGGATGCAAGGCCGGACTTTTCAGTAACATTTGCTACGCAGTAATCAAATACCTTCTGCTCTTCAAGCTGGGTGCCTTGAGCGGCCATCTTGAGAGAGTTGGTCGGGCACTCGCCTATACATACGCCGCATCCCATACAGTCAAGCGGGGAAACAGCGAGGGTGAAGGAGTAGCCCTTATTTGCAGCAGTCTTTTCTTTAACGGCAAATCTGATGTTCTCAGGTGCATTAGCTTTTTCGTCTTCAGAAAGAGCATAGGGGCGGATAGTAGCATGCGGGCAAACAAATGCGCACTTGTTACAACCGATGCAGGTTTCATGGTTCCACTCGGGAACCATAACTGCAACGCCGCGTTTTTCATAAGCTGCTGCGCCCTGCTCAAAGGTGCCGTCGGCATGGTCGATAAATGCGGAAACGGGGAGAGAATCACCGTCCATCAATGCTACCGGCTTCATAATACCGTCAACCATCTTAACAAGCTTGTCTGCACCTTCGGACTTAACTGCAGCGGAATCATCAGTTGCATTTGCCCAATCGGCAGGAACATCGATCTTAACAAAAGCGGTAGCGCCAGCATCGATGGCCTTTTCGTTCATCTCGACGATTTCTTTGCCCTTCTTCATAAACTTCTGGGCTTTTTCTTTCATATAACCAATAGCTTCCTCACCGGGAAGAACATTGGAAAGAGCAAAGAAAGCAGACTGAAGAACGGTGTTGGTGCGTTTGCCAAGGCCGATTTCGGCGGCAAGGTCGATGGCGTTAACAGTGTAAAGCTGGATATCGTTCTTAGCGATATAGCGCTTAGCTTCAGCAGGCATATACTTGTCCAACTCTTCTTTGGACCACTGGCAGTTGATAAGGAATACACCGCCGGGCTTAACATCGTTAACCATCTTATACCCCTTGATTACATAAGAGGGGTTGTGGCAAGCAACAAAGTCAGCCTTGTTGATATAGTAGGGGCTCTTTATGGGCTTATCACCGAATCTAAGGTGAGAAATGGTGATACCGCCTGTTTTCTTAGAGTCATACTGGAAGTAGGCTTGAACATATTTATCTGTATGGTCACCTATTATTTTAATGGAGTCCTTATTAGCGCCAACTGTACCGTCACCGCCAAGACCCCAGAATTTGCACTCGATAGTGCCTTCGGCTGCGGTGTTGGGTGCCTCTTCCTCTTCGAGAGAAAGGCCGGTAACGTCGTCGTTAATACCAAGGGTAAACTGAGCTTTGGGAGCATCCTTTGCAAGCTCGTTGTATATAGCAAAAATGCTTGAAGGAGGAGTGTCCTTAGAGCCAAGACCATAGCGGCCGCCGATAACGGTGTCGATTTTGCGGCCGGTGGAGGCAAGAGCAGCAACAACATCAAGGAACAAGGGCTCACCGAGAGCACCGGGCTCCTTAGTTCTGTCAAGAACAGCAATTTTCTTGGTGGTTGCAGGGATAGCCTCAACCAGCTTTTCAGCAGAGAAAGGACGGTAAAGGCGAACCTTTACAAGACCTACCTTCTCGCCGGCGGCGGTCATGTAATCAATAACCTCTTCTGCAACATCGCAGATAGAGCCCATAGCAACGATTATGCGCTCAGCGTCGGCAGCACCGTAGTAGTTGAAGAGCTTATAGTCGGTGCCGAGCTTGGCATTGACCTTGTCCATATACTCCTCAACAATGGCGGGAACCGCGTCATAATATTTGTTGCAGGCCTCTCTGTGCTGGAAGAAGATATCGCCGTTTTCGTGAGAACCGCGCATTACAGGGTGCTCAGGGTTAAGGGCGCGCTTGCGGAAAGCGTCAACAGCATCCATATCGCACATTTCCTTAAGATCTGCATAATCCCAAACCTGTATTTTTTGAATCTCGTGAGAGGTGCGGAAACCGTCAAAGAAGTTGATGAAAGGAACTCTAGACTTGATGGTGGCAAGGTGAGCCACAGCGCCAAGGTCCATAACCTCCTGAGTGTTGGTTTCAGCAAGCATTGCAAATCCTGTCTGACGGCAGGCGTAAACATCTGAATGGTCGCCGAAGATGTTAAGAGCATGGGAAGCCACGCAACGAGCCGACACATGGAAAACGCTGGGGAGAAGCTCACCGGCTATTTTGTACATGTTCGGGATCATAAGTAAGAGACCTTGAGAAGCAGTATAAGTAGTGGTGAGAGCGCCGGCGTTGAGTGAGCCGTGAACTGTACCTGCAGCACCTGCTTCGGACTGCATTTCGGAAACCTTAACGGTTGTACCGAAAATATTTTTTACACCCTGAGCAGACCACTGATCAACATAGTCAGCCATCGGGCTGGACGGGGTGATAGGATAAATACCTGCCACTTCGGTGAACGCGTAGGACACATAAGCCGCAGCGTTGTTACCGTCCATAGTTTTGAAATTTCTGGCCACAAAAATTCCTCCTAAAAATAATTTCGTGAGAATAGTTACTGTAAAACAATCTCATACAGATAATATAATAGCACTTTTTGAAACCGATGTAAACAAATTTCTTATATTTTTTTAATAAATAGTGCAGAATTACAGTTTTTAGGAGGACGTATTTCATTAAATTGGATGGCAGAAAAAAATCTCATACAATTCGATTTTTTTTTGTCAAATTTGCCAAATAACGCTTGACTTATTTGGTATATGGTTGTATACTATCATTGATAGATTATGGTGAGATAGACTACCTTGTTTTGCATGTTTTTGTCCCAAATTTTTAGTATATGGAATATATACATTATATGTTATAGCCTATTTCTCCATTTAGGGCTCAAAATTGGCCCCAAAAGGCTTAAATTAGGCTTTTTATACCTCGTTTTAACCCTGTCTTCGACAAATTTTGATTGTTTTACGGGTTTTTGTTATCTAATATTTTTGTTGTTTTCTTCCGTATTCAGCGGGAGCCATTAGTTAATTATTTAATAATAATAGCAAATAAAAAACATTTGTAGAAAAGAGTGATTTTGCAGTGATTAAAAAGCAGTTCTTTATGACACGCTTGATCGCGGTTGCAGTGTGCTTGACATTCTTAGTGGGTATTGTTTTCCCATTAGGTTCAAGCTCGCTTTTTGCTGCTGCCGATGAGCAGGAGCTGGTATTTTCGGATTATACATTCGAAAATGACTTGACCGATCAGGCGAATGTGATTGACAACTTCCTTCCTTATTTTTCGGCTGATACTATGGCCGAAAGTTATATGGATGGTGCCAATTTCACAGATAATTGGCAGAACTTCCAAGGGAAGCTTGCAAGAGGACATCAGGAGGGTGACGGCACTGATTACTACACCAATGTTGCCGCGCTGTTCTATGATCAGAAGGTATTCGCGGATTTTTCAATGGAACTTGATGTCTACAGAGGCGCTTGGTCCGGTCGAATTATGGTCGGTATCGGCTCTGATAGCGTTGGTAACTATGCGCTCGGCTCAAAGGGCGGTGCAGTTGTTGCTTTAGCACTGAGTGAGCCGAAGGTTTATATCTATAAATCTCATACCGACATCACTGCTGTCAACTTGGATAACAGTTATGCTCCGCCTGAGAGCGGTGTTCTCGGAGGAAAGGCCACCCTTAACATCTCTGTTTCTGAGGGTATTCTCACCGTTAAGGTCGATGGTAAAACCTATTTTGAAGATAATATGAGCTCAGGTTATACCAATGGCTATATCTCTTTGATGGCTTCCAACACAGAGAATGCAGCTTTCTCAAATCTCAAAATCACAGGTAGCGCAGCAACCCCGATATCTAACGAAGCGGTAGACACAGAGCTTACCCAAACTTCGTATACCAACGATTTTGATGTAACGGATACTATTTCGAGAGATTTCCTCTCATTCTATTCCGACAACACCAATATCAATTCCACTATGGCTGATGCAGGATTTGCCGAGAATTGGAAAACCAATGCCGGCAAAATCGTCAAAAAAAGCAGCGTTACCACTTATGGCACAGGGGATTATACATATACTAATCCGCT
>JAZORP010000041.1:0-27307 GCA_045656665.1 Acutalibacteraceae bacterium
ACATTTCTATAACAACGAAAGAATACAGCTTAAAACAAAACTGACTCCCCTTGAAAAGAGAAGTCAGTATGCTGCTTAAAATTCAATTTTAGCTACCATAAGGTGCTTTTTTGTACTGTCCGCACAAATTGGGGCAGTCCATTAATATGCCGTGCTTTTCGTCATTTATATTATGGCGCCGGTTGAGGTTTCTTTTTGGATAACATCGTGAGCGCCGCCCTCAATAATACTTGTGGAAGAAACAAGGGTGAGCTTGGCCTTTTGCTGAAGCTCGGGGATGGTCAAAGCGCCGCAGTTACACATCGTGGATTTAACCTTGCTGAGAGAGAGGTTAACATTGTCCTTAAGTGTTCCGGCATAGGGGACATAGGAATCAACACCCTCTTCGAAGGAAAGCTTTTTATCTCCGCCGAGGTCATATCTCTGCCAGTTGCGGGCGCGGTTAGAGCCTTCGCCCCAGTACTCTTTATAATAGTTGCCGTTAATAGCGATCTTGTTTGTGGGGCTTTCATCAAAGCGTGCGAAATAACGGCCCAGCATCATAAAGTCGGCCCCCATTGCAAGAGCAAGGGTGATATGATGGTCATGAACGATGCCGCCGTCAGAGCAAACGGGGACATAAACACCGGTCTTCTTAAAATATTCATCTCTTGCAGCGCAGACCTCGATAAGGGCGGTAGCCTGCCCGCGACCGATACCCTTGGTCTCGCGGGTGATACAGATAGAGCCGCCGCCGATGCCGACCTTTATGAAGTCAGCGCCTGCTTCTGCCAAGAACATAAAGCCCTCGCGGTCAACAACATTACCTGCGCCTACCTTGACATCGTCACCGTATTTCTCGCGGATAAAGGCAATAGTTCTCGACTGCCACTCGCTGAAGCCCTCAGACGAGTCGATACAAAGCACATCTGCGCCTGCGGCGATAAGGGCAGGAACGCGCTGTTCATAGTCGCGAGTGTTAATACCTGCGCCTACTATATAGCGTTTATCCTTATCAAGCAGCTCGTTGGGATTTTCTTTGTGTGCATCGTAATCTTTGCGGAAAACAAAGTATTTAAGCCTTTGCTCGGAGTCGATTATAGGCAGGGAGTTGAGCTTGTTATCCCAAATAATATCGTTTGCCTGCTTTAAGGTGGTGGTCTCGTTAGCTACTACGAGTGACTCGAAGGGAGTCATAAACTCGCTAACCTTAGTGTCGGTCGACATACGGCTGACACGGTAATCCCTACCTGTAACAATACCTAAAAGCTTGCCGTTGGAGGTACCGTCCGAAGTTACGGCAACGGTGGAATGGCCCTTTCGGCTCTTAAGTTCTAAAATATCTGCCAAGGTGCTGTCTGGAGTTACATTGGAGTCACTCACGACAAAGCCTGCTTTGTAGGACTTGGCCTTAGCGACCATTGCGGCCTCATCCTCTATAGATTGGGAGCCGTAGATAAAAGAAACTCCGCCCTCACGAGCCAATGCTACTGCGAGACGGTCACCCGAAACAGACTGCATAATAGCAGAGGTGAGCGGGATATTCATTGAAATTGGCGGCTCTTCACCCTTTTTAAATTTAACGAGAGGGGTTTTAAGGCTGACATTTGCCGGAATACATTCAGATGAAGAATATCCGGGCACCAACAGGTACTCATTGAAGGTGTGAGACATTTCTTTAAAGTAATATGCCATTTTAACGACTCCTTATTTTTATATATTTTATTTATTATAATCATAAGGTGGGTCAATGTCAACACCGAAAAGGTAAAACTTTAATTTAAAAGTTTTGTGTAATAAAAAAGACATTGATAAATATTCTTTATGGTGGTATAATTTAGTAGAATATAAAGATTTACGAAAGGTTCGTCAGAATGGAAAGAGCTTTTAAATGGGTGTTTACAATTCTATCTTTGCTGTTGATAGCCTCCATCTTACTAATGATGGTGGCCGTTCCGTCACACGCAAAAACCGATTTCAAGATAAATCTCTTTTCTTCAAACGAAATCGGTAACAATATAAAAAATCTTGAGCTTAATATGACCTCTGTCATATATGTTAAGGACAGTGACGGCAACTGGCAAGAATATCAGCGCATCCACGGTGACGAAAACCGCATTTGGGTCGGGATCGACCAGATGCCCAAAATGTTGCAAAACGCCTTTATTGCGATTGAAGATGAGACTTTTTATAAACATTCTGGTATTAACTGGAAGCGCACTTTTGGAGCTTTTACTAACTTTTTATTTGAGTTTGACGATACCGAGTTCGGGGGGTCAACCATTACTCAGCAGCTTATCAAAAATATAACCTCGGACAATGGCAGAAGCGCTTTAAGAAAAGTTCGTGAAATATTTAGGGCAATGCTGATTGAAAAGGAATTAAACAAAACTCAGATACTTGAAGCATATCTCAACACGATAGCTTTAGGCAACGGTATTTGCGGTGTTCAGGTTGCAGCAAATTATTACTTTAACAAGGATGTGGGAGAACTCACTCTTGCGGAATGCGCCTCTTTGGCAGCTATAACCAAAAACCCTTTAAAATATAATCCCATTACAGGGTTAGAGCAGAACAAAGCCCGCCGTAACACCGTGCTTGACAAAATGCTGGAGCTTGGTTTTATAACTGAGCAGGAGTATAACGAGGCATACGGCACCGAGGTCGCGTTGGACGATTCTCAGGAGGATAACTACGAGGTTGAGATAAACAATTATTTTGTGGACGCTCTTATAGAAGATGTTATTGCCGATTTATCCCAAAAATACAACTGTAGCGAGGAATTAGCGTCCTCAATGCTTTACAACGGCGGATATAAGATATATGCTACTATGGATCAGAAAATCCAAGGTATAATGGAGGATGTATATCTTAATACTGACAAATATTTTAAATATAAGGGAAAGAATTTAGCCGGGGAGACTGTCCATGTTCAGTCTGCCATGACGATAATGGACTATGAGGGACACATTGTGGGCCTTGTAGGGGGAGCGGGGGAGAAGACTGTAAATAGAGGTCTTAACCGCGCAACAAGCGCCCCAAGGCAGCCCGGCTCTACCATGAAGCCAATCGGGGTTTACGCGCTGGCTATTGAAAAAAATATTGTTCAATATACATCAACAGTTCTTGATCAGCCTATTAAAAGCTATTATCCCGACGGTCGCCCCGGCCCAAGAGAGTGGTATGGCCAGTATTACGGCGATATAACACTTAATTATGCAATAAGAAAGTCGGCCAACACGATACCTGTGCGTTTGCTGCAACAGGTAGGGATTGAAGCCTCCTATGATTTTCTAACAAACAAGCTTGGCTGCAAATATCTTACCGAAGCCGACAAAAACCTTTCGGCATTAGCGCTTGGCGGATGCAACTACGGTATAACAACTACCGAATCGGCCGCCGCCTATGCAATATTCGGAAATAACGGTGTTTATCACGAGCCTTCTACATACTATCAGGTGCTTGATGTTAATAATGAGGTCATTCTCGACTATGATGAGACAGGCAATCAGGTCATAACCTCAGCCACAGCCTCTATAATGAATCATCTTTTACAAGAGGTGGTTTATGGCTCTGAGGGAACCGGTGGCGGAATCAGCGGCTTTAATTATTCGATGAAAGCCTTTGCAAAAACCGGAACCTCAAGTGAGTCTAACGATTTATGGATGGTGGCAGGCTCGCCATATTATGTGGGCTCTGTGTGGTATGGTTTTGACATTATGCAGCAGGTCAACAGCACTTCTGCTGCCGCCACTATTTGGCGCGATGTTATGCGTCAGGTACACAAAGGCTTAGAACGAAAAACTTTCCAGGACAGCGATGATGTTTACAGAAGCGGAGTGGGATATTATAAAAAAGGCATAAAAGCCGTTAATGTCCTTACTGCCGAAGAAGAAAAAGCAATAAATGGAGCAAAAGAAGAGGAAAAAGTTGAGGGAACCACTTCGCAAACCCCGTCTATAGAAAGCTCTTCATCTGTAACTTCGTCTCAAACTACTACTTCTTCCGAAGTGACTACCACGCCCGACGGGGGCACTTCTGCTGAGCCTCAGTTGCCAACAGAAAGCACACCTGAGCAGGAAAGCTCAGGCGGCGCCGGCGCTGAATCTTCTGAGGCAGAGGGTGGCACTGATGGGGATAAACCGCAGGACACCGAGTCTCCTACTCAGCCTGAAGATCCGGAAACCCCGGCCGACCCCGTAGAGCCGCAAGAACCCGAGCAGCCCACTCAGCCTGTGGAGCCGACTGAGCCCACTGCTCCCGAAAACTAAATTGAATGATAAAAATCCCCTAACATCTGTTAGGGGATTTTTATGTTTATTTCATTTTTCTCAAGCGCTCTATCTTATCGCGTAAGATTGCGGCGTGCTCAAACTCAAGAATTTTTGCCGCCTGTTTCATTTCGTTTGTCAGGCGCTTTATTTCGGACTCGCGCTCAGGCCTTGACATTCTGGTAACGGATTTTTCCTTATCAACCTTAGTTCCGATTTCGATAATATCGTGAACATCTTTTATAATGGTTTTTGGGGTTATTCCGTTTTCAAGATTGTACTTCTGCTGTATAGCTCGGCGGCGCTCAGTTTCATTGATTGCGCGCTCCATTGAGGGGGTGACAGAGTCGGCATACATTATGACTTTGCCCTCGGCATTTCTTGCCGCGCGGCCGACCGTCTGCACAAGAGAGGTTTCACTTCGCAAAAAGCCCTCTTTATCCGCGTCTAATATGGCAACAAGCGAGACTTCGGGAATATCCAGTCCCTCGCGCAAAAGGTTGATGCCTACGAGCACATCAAATTCCCCGAGGCGCAAATCACGGATTATTTCCATTCTTTCTATCGTGTCGATATCATAGTGCATATACCTGACCTTGATGCTGATATTTTCGAGATAATCTGTCAGATCTTCTGCCATTTTTTTGGTGAGTGTGGTGATAAGCACCCGCTGATTTTTAGCTGTTCTTTGATTGATTTCAAAAACGAGGTCGTCTATTTGACCATCGATGGGCCGAACCGAAATTTCAGGGTCTAAAAGGCCGGTAGGTCTTATGACCTGCTCAACTATTTGAGAGGCGTGTTCCTTTTCAAAATCGGCGGGAGTGGCTGAGACGAAAACCGCCTGATTCACATGGGAATAAAACTCTTCAAAATTAAGCGGGCGGTTATCAAATGCTGATGGCAGACGGAAACCGTACTCCACGAGGTTTTCTTTGCGGGCTCTGTCCCCGCCAAACATTCCGCGCACCTGCGGTAGAGTTACATGGGATTCATCCACAAAGAGCAAAAAGTCATCAGGAAAATAGTCGAGTAAGGTTGATGGAGTGCTGCCGGGGGCTCTGCGCGAGAGCACTCGCGAATAATTTTCAACACCCTTGCAGGTGCCTATCTCCCTGAGCATTTCAATGTCATACTCGGTCCTTTGGCGAATTCTTTGAGCCTCTATAAGCTGCTCGTTTTCGATAAAGTATTTGACCCGTTCTTCCATTTCTTCCTTTATTTCCTCGAGGGCATCCTCAAGCTTGTCCTGAGGGACGATATAGTGAGAAGCGGGGTAGATAGCTATGTGCGAAAGAAAGACTTTAACTTCGCCTGTGAGGGTGTTGATTTCGGAAATACGGTCGATCTCATCACCGAAAAACTCCACCCTGACGGCATTTTCCTGAGAATAGGCAGGGAAGATCTCAACCGTGTCTCCTCTGACGCGGAATTTGTTGCGCACAAAGTTAATGTCATTGCGCTCATACTGCAAATCGACAAGCTTTTGTATCAGCTCGTCACGGCTTTTTTGCATACCGGTTCGCAGAGAGATTACCATATTGCGGTAATCTATGGGGCTGCCGAGCGAATAAATGCAGGAAACGCTGGCCACGATTATAACATCTCTGCGCTCTGAAAGGGCGCAGGTTGCCGAGTGGCGGAGCTTGTCGATTTCATCGTTTATGGCCGAGTCCTTTTCAATGTAGGTGTCGGTTCCGGGGATATAGGCCTCGGGCTGATAATAGTCATAATAACTAACAAAATACTCAACGGCGTTTTCTGGGAACAACTCACGAAACTCCGAGCATAGCTGAGCGGCCAGAGTTTTGTTGTGCGCTAAAACGAGGGTGGGGCGGTTGACCTTTTCTATAACATTTGCCATAGTGAAGGTCTTGCCAGAGCCTGTAACACCTAATAAAACCTGCTCACGGTCGCCGCGTTTTATACCCTCTACAAGCTTTTCAATAGCCTGCGGCTGGTCACCGGTGGGCTTGTATTTTGAATTCAAAACAAATTTTTCCAAAAAAACACCTACCTTGCTTTTTAGTATAACATATCAAAACTGAAAAATAAAGGTAAGGGGGCAATTTTGTATATATTTTTTTAAGAGTAAATACTAATAAAAGTGTTT
Organism: Acutalibacteraceae bacterium; assembly: GCA_045656665.1. GTDB lineage: Bacteria > Bacillota > Clostridia > Oscillospirales > Acutalibacteraceae > UBA737. The sequence continues at coordinate 6,364 of JAZORP010000041.1, forward strand.
ACTTTAAATGAAAATTGTCGTAAAATAGTAGAAAGGGAAATTTTAGTTTAAGGATGATAGGTTTGGCTAGCGATAAAATTATTATCAAGGGTGCTAATGAGCACAACCTTAAAAATGTTGATGTTGAGATCCCGAGGGATAAGCTGGTTGTTTTCACCGGCCTTTCGGGTAGTGGCAAATCTTCGCTCGCTTTTGATACGATCTATGCAGAGGGACAACGCAGATATGTTGAATCCCTTTCAAGCTATGCCCGACAATTTTTAGGGCAGATGGAAAAGCCGAATGTTGAGACTATAGAGGGCCTTTCTCCTGCAATATCCATTGACCAAAAGACCACCTCTAAAAACCCCCGTTCCACAGTGGGAACCGTGACCGAAATATACGATTACTTGCGCTTGCTTTATGCAAGGGTTGGTATTCCTCACTGCCCTGTATGCGGCAAGGAGATAAGTCAGCAGACGACCGACCAGATAATCGATACTGTGATGAAGCTTGAAGCAGGCTCTAAAATTCAGGTGCTTTCTCCAATAGTCAAGGGCAGAAAGGGTGAGCATGCAAAGGAGCTTGAAAACGCGCGTAAATCAGGCTATGTGAGGGTCAGGATAGACGGGAATATATACGACCTATCTGAAGAGATAAAGCTTGAAAAAAATAAAAAGCATATGATAGAGGTGGTGGTAGACCGCCTTGTTATAAAAGAGGATATCCGTTCAAGGCTGGCTGACAGTATCGAAACCGCAGTTGCGCTTTCGGGCGGTCTTGTTGCGGTTGATGTTATCGGCGGGGAGGAGCTGCAATTCTCCCAAAGCTATGCTTGCGATGAGCACGGTATAAGCATCCCTGAGCTCACACCCACGATGTTTTCCTTTAATAATCCGATGGGGGCTTGCCCCACCTGCACAGGTATCGGTATGTTTATGAAAATAGATCCGCGCCTTATTATCCACGATGAGGATAAATCCCTTATAGAGGGCTGTATAAAGGCGGCGGGCTGGGGTGTTAATTCCTGGTTTCATCCCGATGCCAGTTCTATAGCAGAGATGTATTATAAAGGGTTGGCAGAGTATTGCGGATTTGATGTCAACACCCCTTGGAAAGACCTGCCCGAAGAGGCAAAGCAGGCCGTTCTTTACGGCACGGGCGAAACCAAAATCAAGCTTACCCGCAATACTGATTACGGCGGAGGCACATATTATGCCCCATTTGAGGGAATTGTCAACAATCTTGAACGCAGATATAAAGACACTAGCAGCGATTATGCCAGAGCAGAGCTTGAGAGCCATATGACCGAGAGCGCCTGCCCCGAGTGCCGAGGAGCGAGGTTGAAACCTGAGTATCTTGCGGTGACGGTTGGCGGCAAAAATATAAAAGAATTTTGCGATATGTCTGTCAGCCGCGAGCTTGAATTTATAGACGGGCTACAGTTCGGCAAAAGAGACGAGATGATAGCAAAGCCTATCTTGAAAGAAATCAAGGAAAGGTTGACATTTTTGCAGAGTGTGGGCCTTGATTATCTCAACCTTTCGCGTTCTTCTGGCACCCTTTCGGGAGGGGAGAGCCAGCGCATCCGCTTGGCTACACAGATAGGCTCCTCTTTAATGGGAGTGCTTTATATACTTGATGAGCCGAGCATTGGTCTGCATCAGAGGGATAATGAGCGCCTCATTGCCACCCTGAAGCGTTTGCGTGACTTGGGCAACACGGTGATAGTAGTCGAGCACGATGAGGATACAATGCGCGCCGCAGATCATATTGTGGATATAGGGCCGGGTGCCGGAATTCACGGAGGAAATGTGATTTTCTCGGGTGGACTTTCCGAACTTGAGAAATGCACCGAGTCTATAACATCCGATTATCTCACAGGCAGAAAGACAATACCCGTGCCCGAAAAGCGCAGAAAAGGTAACGGCTCATTTTTGACCGTTAAAGGCGCGGGGGAAAACAACCTTAAAAACATTAATGTCAAGATACCTTTGGGAACATTCACCTGTGTAACAGGTGTTTCGGGCAGCGGAAAATCCTCGTTTGTTAACGATATTTTATACAAAGTGCTGGCTAATAAATTAAACCGTGCAAAGACTATTCCCGGAAAGTATAAATCCATCGAGGGCATCGAAAATCTTGATAAGATAATCAATATCGATCAGGCCCCTATCGGCAGAACACCCCGTTCAAATCCTGCAACCTATACGGGGGTATTTAACGATATCAGAGAGCTTTTCGCCTCCACTAAGGATGCCAAAATGCATGGCTACAATGCGGGGAGATTTTCATTCAATGTCAAGGGAGGGCGCTGTGAGGCTTGCCAAGGGGACGGTATTTTAAAGATAGAGATGCACTTTTTGCCCGATATTTATGTTCCATGTGAAGTTTGCGGCGGCAGCCGTTACAATAAAGAAACACTCAGCGTCAAATACAAGGGTAAGAGCATTTATGATGTGCTTGAAATGACGGTTGAAGAGGGTATGCATTTCTTTGAAAGCATCCCCAAGATAGCCAGAAAGCTTAAAACCCTTTGTGATGTGGGGCTTGGGTATGTTAAGATAGGCCAGCCTGCCACGACGCTTTCAGGCGGCGAGGCGCAGCGCGTAAAGCTTGCCGCGGAGCTTTCAAAGCGGAGCACGGGTAAGACTATTTATATTCTTGATGAGCCTACTACAGGACTTCACACAGCTGATGTTCACAAGCTGATTGAGGTTTTGCAGAGGTTTGTGGATTCAGGGAATACGGTGCTTGTAATTGAGCACAACCTCGATGTTATAAAAACTGCCGATCATATAATCGATCTCGGCCCTGAAGGGGGAGACGGTGGCGGAAAGGTCGTCTGTGTAGGAACACCTGAGAAGGTAGCAGAGTGCGAGAAGTCATATACAGGCCAATTCCTTAAAAAAATGCTCTAAATTTACACATTATTCACCAAAAACCATCATTTGTGATATAAAATGGATGAAAAGGGGTGAGGCGGATTGTTCGGTTATGTAAGGATAGCAAAACCGGAGCTAAAGGTAAAGGAGTACGAAATGTATAAGGCGGTTTACTGCTCCCTTTGCCGCGATTTGGGCAGGTCATACGGTCTGCTCTCACGCTTCACGCTCAGCTATGATTTCACATTCTTGGCGCTTCTAAATATGTCGTTAAAATCAGGGAGCGACTGTTTTGAGAGAAAGCGCTGCGCATTTAATCCGCTTAAAAAATGCAATTACTGTAAGGATACTGATTCCCTAAAAATGCCTTCGGCCGCGGCTATGATAATGCTTTATTATAAATTAAGGGATAATATAGCCGACGAAAAGGGTATAAAGAAAATCGGATTTTATTGCTTGTTGCCAATTTTCAGCGGAGCTCACAAAAAAGCGGCAAAGGCTTTCCCTGAGGTTGAAAAAATAGTTGCCGAGTATATATCAGAGCAGAATGTGCTTGAAAAGGAAAATTGCGCTTCTATCGATATGGCGGCCGACCCTACCGCCAAGGCGCTCTCAAAGCTTTTGATGCTTTGCGGTGACGACGAAGTCGAACAAAGGGTGTTAGAGCGCTTAGGCTACTGTGTGGGCAGATATATTTATTTGATGGATGCGGCTTGCGACCTTGAAGAGGATATCAAAAAAAGCTCATACAATGTGCTTAAAAATATCGATGAGAAAGACTGTATAAAAGATAAGGTAGTGCCGCAGCTCTATTTTTGCTGTAATGAGGCGGCAAAGGCCTTTGAGCTTTTAGATGTTAAAAAATACAAAACAATTTTAGGAAATATTATTTATTTGGGTTTAGAGGATACCTTTAAGAAGGAGTTGCATATATGAAGGACCCGTATTCAGTATTAGGGGTTAATAAAAACGCCAATGATGAGGAAATTAAAAATGCTTACAGGGAATTGGCCCGCAAGTATCACCCCGATAATTATACCGACAATCCGCTCTCTGACTTAGCGGGGGAGAAGATGAAGGAGATCAATGAGGCTTATGACGCTATTATGAACGGCCGCCGTTCAGGAAAAAAGAACAGCGGTGGTTATTATAATTCATACTCAAATGCTAATTCATCATTTCCTGAGGTTCGGTCCCTTATCAATCAAGGCAGGCTTGAGCAAGCGCAGGAGGTGCTGGACGGTGTCGCTCCCGGAGCGAGAAATGCCGAGTGGTATTTCCTGAACGGCACAGTGCTTTACCGACGCGGATGGTTTGACCAGGCTTACACAAGCTTTGCAACCGCCGCTCGAATGGAGCCCGGCAATCCGGAATACCGCGATGCGCTAAACCGCGCTCAGCGTCAGGCGGGTAGCCAATATAACCCCTACCGCAGCTATGGCAATCCCGCAGGGATGAGCACCTGTGACTGCTGTTCCAATCTTATTTGTGCTGATTGCTGCTGCGAGTGTATGGGTGGCGACCTTATACCTTGCTGCTGATAAAATCAAGGTGATAAAATGAAGCGAAACACGAAAATCACCCTCAGCGCTATGATGGCGGCTTGTGCCGCGGTAGTGATGCTTGGGTCATATTTCCCGTACCTGACCTATGCCATACCTGCTGTGGCGGGCTTGTTTATAATGGTTTTGGTCATAGAGATAGACTGCAAATGGGCGATACTTGGATATGTCGCGTCGGCTGTGGCGGTTTTTCTGCTGGCTGAGCCTGAGAGCAAGCTGATGTATATCTGTTTTTTTGGATATTATCCCATTGTAAAGGCTTTGGTTGAAAAGCAGAGGAAGCCTTTTTTGGAGTGGGGAATAAAACTTGCGGTTTTTAACGCGTCTGTAATTCTTGTTTATCTTCTCTTTGCGAATTTGTTCGGTATTTCTTTCGAGGAATTCGGTATTCTCGGGAAATACGGCGCGGTTGTATTTTTAGCTGCAGGTAATGGAATATTTGTATTATATGATATTGCTGTTTCGAGAATGGCTATGTTTTATATAAGTATGCTTCAACCTAAAATTAAAAAGCTATTAAAATAAAGAAATGACCGATAGTTTTCTATCGGTCATTTTTGCTACTTGTTGAATTTTAGCTTATAATTTCTAATCGCAGTGTTTATGATGTCAAGAGCGTCGGCCTTACCTTTCACATCATCGACTGCGGTTGTTTTATGTTCGAGATTTTTGTATACCTCGAAGAAGTGGCGCATTTCGTCAAAAATGTGCTTTGGCAGTTGGTCTATGTCCTGATAATCGTTATATGTGGGGTCATTAAACGGTATGGCGATGATCTTTTCATCATTGCGGCCGTTGTCTATCATAGAAATAACGCCTATTGGGTAAGCCCTTACAAGGGTCAGTGGCTCTAAATCCTCAGAGCACAGCAACAAGACATCGAGAGGGTCGTTATCATCACCGTAGGTTCGAGGGATAAAGCCATAGTTTGCAGGATAATGTGTGGATGTGTGCAGAATGCGGTCAAGGATTATAAATCCAGTTTCCTTATCGAGCTCATATTTTTTCTTACTGCCTTTTGAAATTTCGATTACACAGATGAAATCCTCAGGAGTGATTCTTTCCGGCGAGATATCATGCCAAATATTAGCCAATTAAATTCCTCTTTTCTTGCGCGGTTTAAAATAAACGGCTTCGCAATTTAATTCTTTAAATCACCTTGCCTAAAAAGTCCTTAAGTCGGGGGCTTTTAGGATTAGCAAATATTTCGGCAGGCGGCGCCTGCTCCATTATTATGCCCTGATCGATAAATAAGATTCGGTCGGCGACTTCTTTTGCAAAGCCCATCTCGTGTGTCACAACGGCCATAGTCATACCGTCATTTGCGAGGGACTTCATAACCTCTAAAACCTCGCCCACCATCTCGGGGTCGAGTGCAGAGGTCGGTTCGTCAAAAAGCATAACATCAGGCTGCATGCAAAGAGCGCGCACGATTGCTACTCGCTGCTTTTGACCGCCCGACAGCTGCGAGGGGTATGAATCCGCTCTGTCAGCAAGACCGACGCGCTCTAAAAGCTCCAAAGCGCGTTTTTCAGCATCAGCAGTGGAGAGACCTAAAAGCTTTGTGGGGGCTATGGTCATATTTTTAAGCACGGTCATATGGGGGAAAAGATTGAACTGCTGAAAAACCATTCCGATTTTTTGGCGATGAAGATTTATATTTGTTTTAGGGTCGGTTATGTCGGTGCCTTCAAAATAAATATGGCCGCCGGTAGGCTCTTCAAGCAGATTGAGGGTGCGCAAAAAGGTGGATTTTCCGCATCCGGAGGGGCCGATTATAACGACAACCTCGCCCTTTTTGATTTCAAGGTCAATGCCTTTTAAAACTTCCACTTCGCCAAAGGACTTTTCAAGCCCTTCTACCTTTATGAGGGTTTCATTAGTGATCACTGTTGCGCAGCCTCCTTTCGAGCTTGCCTACAATCCAAGTAAACAGCATTACTATTAATAAATAAATCAAAGCTACCGCAATAAGGGGCATAAATGCAGAAAATGTGCGACCGCGAATAAGATCTCCTGCTTTTGTGAGATCGGCAATACCAACATATCCAGCAACAGAGGTCTCTTTTAAGAGCACTATAAACTCGTTGCAAAGTGTAGGCAAAACCACCTTGAACATTTGCGGAATAATTATATAAATCATAGTTTGAATATAGTTTAAGCCAAGACTTCTTCCTGCCTCAAATTGTCCCTTATCAATAGCCATAATACCACTTCTGAAAATTTCTGCAACATAAGCGCCTGAATTTATACCAAAAGCGATTATAGCAACCATAGTGCCGTCTGTAAGAGAAGCAAATATTATGAAATACATAATAAGTAATTGCACCACAACAGGTGTGCCTCGTATTACCGTAAGATACAGTTTGCATATTTTATCGAGTATATTCAAAACAACATACCCTATGCCACCTTTCTTTTTTAAGGTGGTTTTATTCTTATCGTATGTAGAGCGGATAATAGCAATTATAACACCTATAGCAATACCTAAAAGCACAGCAAAAAAAGTGATACGAAGGGTATTGAATAATCCTTCAAGAAGCCATTTCCAACGATCACCATCGATAAAATTAAGCTTAAATTCCTTACAAAAATCGGCTATCCATTCAATTTTATAAAGTTCATTAAAAAAACTCATCAGATTCTCCTATACAGAAGCCTCATTCAAGCAATACAGTTGAATGAGGCTTTTTCTAAAAATCATTAGGGAATTAATTATTTAATGTATTTGTCGATTATTTCCTTAATTTTGCCTTCATCGGAGAGTTCCTTAAGGGCGGCATTAATCTTATTCAACAGTTCACTGTTTTCTTTAGCAACACAAATAGCATAATCCTCGTTGGCATATTCGCCTTCAAGAATCTTAAGCCCGTCTGTAGAAGCTACAAATGACTTAGCTGGTTCATTATCAATTATAACAGCTGTAACCTTGCCGGAAGAAAGGGCCATAACAGCTTCTGCGCCGGTTTTGTAACGAATTACATTTTCTTCGCCAAAGCCCCATTTGCTGGGAACATCAGATGAATAAATGTCACCTGTGGTATCCTGCTGAACACCGATTTTAATACCTTCTTTAACTCCGGATGGATTACCTTTTTCATCAAAACCGGTATAGAAATCTTCAAAAGACGCATATTTGCTATCGGCTGTAACTATAACTGACTGTATTCCATTTGCATAGGTGGAAGAGAAATTAACACTCTTCAAACGCTCATCGGTAACAGTCATACCGGCCATACCCATATCGTACTTGCCGGATTCAACACCGCCGATAATAGAACCGAATTCAACATCGTGAATTTTAAGTTCCATACCAAGCTTATCTGCAATAAGCCCTGCAATTTCAACATCAATACCTGCAAAGCCGTCAGAATCATCTTTGTACTCGTAAGGTGGGAATGCGGCATTAGTAGCCATATCAAGTACATTGTCGGATTCGGAGTCACTTCCTGTGTCTTTAGTGCCGCATGCAGCACAGGTTAAAAATAGGCAAATTGCAACGAGCAAGCTGAAAATCTTCACTAAGTTTTTCATAAAAATCTCTCCTGTATAATTTAAATATTCTCCGCAAAGCTGCGGTTTTACAAAAGAATTATATCATTACACAGAAAGATTGTCAATCGGTATTTGCATAAATATGCATTAAGATTAGAATATTAACCCTTAAGTTGGGTAATATCGTCGGCTGTTTTTGCAAAAATTTTAGCGCAGGTAAGGGTCTGTTTTGAGGTGTTTTCCGAAAATACTACAACGACATATTGTGGATCTTCTACGGGGAAAAAACCGCAAAACCATCCCTCGCAAATCTCCACACCGTTGTTATATTTTCCGGTTTGGGCGGTGGCGGTCTTACCTGCGGCAGAAACGATGCTCGGCATAGCGTCCTCTCCGGTGCCCTCTGTTAGGACGGCGGCAAGATATTCGCTTAGCCGCGCGGCTGTTTCGGCAGTCATAACCCTTGTCGGGTTGCCGCAGTCATAGGCTTCAAAGCTGCCGTCCTTCAAAGTACCCTCCACCACCGATGGGACATAGTAGCTACCGCCTGATGCAATCGCGGAGTAAAGAGTCAAAATTGAGATAGGGGAGAGCAGCAACTCACCCTGACCAATGCTGAAGTTTGCAAGCTGAGCTATATTTTTAAGTGTTTGCCTTGAAGGCAGATTTCCCTTAGCGGTATATATCCCGTCACAAAGTTTGAGCGCTTGCCCGAATTTAAGTGAAGAAGCGGCTTTATAAACCTCCTCGCCGCCGATATTAAAGGAAAAATTATAAAAGAAAGTGTTGCAGGAATACGCCAAAGCCGAATGCAGGTCTACAAAGCCGTGACCGTCGCGCTTATGGCATTTAAAAAAGCGGTCTATTATCTCGCAGCTGCCGGTGCAGGTGTAGGTGAAGTTTTGAAGAGAGTTTTCAATCCCTGCAATGGCAACGCAGGGCTTAAAAACAGAACCCACATTGTAGGCATTGATTGCTCGGTTTAGCAAGGGGGAGTTTTGGGCTTCAAGATAGTCTCCGATATTTTCGATATCAAAGCTTGGCCTTGACACACAGGCTCTGATTTTTCCGGTTTTGGCTTCTGCCACTATCACCGCGCCTTTTTCGATACCCTCTGCGGCCGACTCGGCAATTGACTGGATATTAACATCTAAGGTTGACATAATCCCATTGGCAATTACCGATGAGTTGTTTTCGACTGTGGCCTCAATCCCCTCTAAAATATCTCCGGTGCCGCTACATTCGTAGTAAAAAGCGATCTCATCTTCTGAATAAAGTAAATCATCGTAGGCGGCTTCAAGCCCTGAGACACCGTGATTGTCACTTCCGGTATAGCCGACGAGGTGTTCTGCGAGGGTGTCGGCGGAGTTGTGTTCATAAACAGTGGTGCAGACAATGCCGTCGCATTTGATGTATTCTTCAACCTCGCACAGAACAGGCTTTCCGCTTTTAAGGCGTTCTAAAGTGTCGGTCAGTGCCTGCCCCTCTAATTCACAGCTTATGGCGGTTATTGCTCGGGGAGTGGGGGAAACGCAGGCGATTATCTTCTTCTTATTGTTTGTGATAGGCACCATATTGCAGTCATAAATAGTTCCTCTGAGTCTTCCCGCAGTCAGCTTTAGGCTGTTTTGTTTTTGTTGAACTAAAGTATAATCCGAGGTGACGGTTGCCGCAACCCTGAGAATGCAACTTAAAAACAGCACTACCAAAACAAAAAATGAAATGCCTGTGCGACGCGCAAATATCCTCCAAAAAATTAAATTTTCACTCATAAAAACTCCCCCTTACAATCATTGTTGACATAAGGGGGAGTTTTAAACATAATTTAAATTTCTTTAGTTTCCATTCTGAGCAGAGAGCCTGATTTAACTTCGCGGGGGAAGGGTATCTTGACCGTCATCATAGGATGGGGTGCAGAATCGATCGGGTTGCCCGAGCCGTCGAAAAGCTCATCTGCTGAAACTGAAAATGGGGCAGATTTAGGCTCAAGGCAATCAAAGACCTGACCCTTTAAAAACTTATTTTTAAGGACAGCTTCAATAAAACCGTCTTTATAATCGGTGACTATGGCAGCGACTGCATAATCTCTGACATAGCCTGCATTTTGATATGTTTGAGAATTGGTAGGAGCACCGAAGTAAAAGCCTGTTGAATAGGTGCGGTGACTAATTTTGTTCAGCTCCTCGGTGACCCATTCGGGGCATTTCCAATCGGTCGGGTTTTCGGCCAAATTATCTAGTGCGCCTCTGTAGGCATTGGTGACTACGGCGGTGTAATAGTGGGATTTGGCACGGCCCTCAAGCTTGATACTGTCGACACCTGCGGCGGTCATCTTATCGAGATATTCTGCCATACACATATCATTGGCATTTAAAATGTAGGTGCCCTTGTCGGTTTCGGTGATGTCAAAATACTGACCGGGGCGTATTTCCTCCATAAGAGAATAGCTCCAACGGCAGGATTGGGCGCAGTCACCCCTGTTAGAATCGCGCCCCGTCATATAGCTGGAAAGCAGGCATCTTGCTGAAAATGAAACACACATCGCCCCGTGAGCAAAGGCCTCGATTTCAAGCTCGTGCGGTGTTTTAGCGCGAATCTCGGCGATTTCTTCGAGAGAAAGCTCCCTTGCGAGAACAACTCTTTTGGCACCCAGATTGTAAAATGCGCGGGCGGTTTCATAATTGCAAATGCCTGACTGCACCGAAATATGCAGTTCACATTTTGGCGCATACTTTTTTGCGAGTTCAATTGTGCCGAGGTCTGCTGCGATTATGGCATCAGCGCCTAAAGAGTTCAGCTTTTCAAGAAAAGCCGGCAACCTTGCCATCTCGGGATTGTGGGGGATAGTGTTGCAGGCAATATGCACCTTAACACCGTGAGAGTGGGCATATTCGATACCTTTTATGAGATCCTCTTCACCGAAGTTTGAAGCGGCAGTTCTCATGCCGAACTCCTCACCTGCAAGATAGAGCGCATCTGCGCCGTAATCCACGGCGGCTTTAAGGCGTGTTAAATCCCCCGAAGGCGCAAGCAGCTCGGGTATTTTTATTCTGCTATTCGAAATATTCATATATCCAGTTGCTTCCTTGTTGGAGTTTGTTAATGATAGCTTGGTGTTTGTCGAGTGTTTCGGTGTAATAAAACTTACCGGTGCTATCGGTCACGAAATAATAGTAGGGTGAATTTTCTGTGGGATAAAGGGCTGCATTGATAGCATCAATACCTGGTGAGCAAAGCGGCCCCGGCGGCAAGCCTTCAATTTCGTAGGTGTTGTATCGGCCGTCATCATTTTTGTAGTTGCTGCCGTAGTAGCAGGTGGGGGAGGAGCCTAAGGTTGCAAACTCCAAGCTTTTAAGACGATTATAAAAAACACCTGCCACATTAGCCATTTCATCGGTGCTTTGGCCGGCCTCCATTTGAATGATTGATGCAATCGTGAGAATTTCATTCATACTGTAGCCCATTTCCTTGGCGCGGTCAAACATATCGTCAGTAATTCGCTTTTCGCTCTCACGAATCATTTTTTCAACAACAAGCTTTGCGCATTCTTGAGAATCATAGGCAAAAAACTCATAGGTTTCGGGGAATAGATAGCCCTCTAACTCGTAGTAGGTTCTGCCAACATTTACATTTTTTAGCAGTTTTGAATCATATTCAACATCATCCAAAGCGGCAAAAAAGTCGGCCTTAGAGCAGACACCGGCATTTTCAAGCAATGTTGCAATACCCGGAACGGTGACATTTTCACCGTTAACATTTTTGGTGTAGTCGGTAACACCTGTGCCTTCAGGAATAGTAACAGTGACACTTTCAGCCTTAGCCCCTTCGTTGATAAGCATTTCTGCAATAGCTTCATAGCCGGCCTCGGTGTTGAAGGAATAGTAGCCGTATTTAAACTGGCTGTCATAACCGCTGAATTTAGCATAAAGACGGAAGAGCATAGGGATTTTAACCGCACCGCTCTCCTTTAATTGTTCAGCAATTTGTGAAGCGGGGGCGCCCATTTTAATATTCATTTCGGTATTCTCGCCTCTGCCGAAGCCGATACCCATAAAGTCGGCACCTGCGTAGATAACACCGAAAGCAAGCCCCACGGATACTACAACTATTGCCAATACCCATATAATGCTTTTAAGGGTAGAACTGTCTTTTTTAGAGGGCTTCTTTTTAGAGGAGCGCTTTTTTTTGTCAGTCTCAGGTTCCTCAAACTGAAAACCCTTACCGATTATGAACGCATCCTCTTCCAAAGGGGTGTTATCTAAAGGTTGCGAATTATTTTTATTTTCCTGCATTTTAATTCACCTTGTATCTCATTTGCTTTTTAAGGCTTTCAGCCGTTTCTTTGCCTGATAGGGCTTCCAAAAGAGCAAAGCCGAAATCAAATGCTGCTCCCGCGCCATAGGCGGTGATAATATTACTGTCCTGAACGACGGGTTGGTCTAGCACCGTTGCGCCAATAAGCTCGTTTTCGAAGCCTGTAAAGCAGGTGGCTTTTTTGCCATTTAAAATATTTTTGTGCCCTAAAATCAAGGGAGCGGCGCAAATAGCGCCCAAAATGATATTGTTATCATAAGCAAAGTCTATAAAACGGTTCACAGTTTTACTGGCTTCAAGATTAATGGTTCCGGGCATACCTCCCGGAAGAATGACGGCTTCGAGACCTTCCAAAACAGCCGCATCTTCAGCGATATCACAAACTACAGAAATGCCGTGTGAGCCGGTAACTGTTTTACTGCCGACGCCTACTGTTTGCACATTTAGGCCTGCGCGTCTTAAAATATCAACCGGAGCCAAGGCTTCACATTCCTCAAAACCCTCTGCCAAGAAAACATAAATCATATACTACTCCTTAATTGTAAAGCTTGAGTACGCAATCGAGAACATCTTTGGATATATCCTCTATACTGCGGGCCTCGCCGTTGCGAGAGCAAGGAATACGCTCCCAACCTGAAAATTCGGCTGTAAATAGGGCGGCTTGGCGGCAACGCTCAAGATATTCGGTATCACTTTCGTGTATATCTTTCTTTGAATTATCCCCATTATACCTCTTTGTCAAAAGCTTTTGTGAAACCTGAATTGGCATATCAAGGAAGATGACCTTGTCAGGTTTTGGTATCCCGATTTTGGAATACTCAAAATCATAAAGCCAGGAAAGAAAATCCTCCCAACTCTCAGGGGGTAGCTTTGAAGCTTGATGAATTGCGTTGGAGGTGGTGTATCTTCCTGCAATCACTGTTTTGCCCGAATTATAGTATTCGCCCCAGTTGGCTTTAAAGGAGGCATATCTGTCAACCGTGTAAAAAACCGAAGCGGCATAGGCATTGACATCCTCGGGTTTTTTGCCGAACTCACCCGAAAGGTACATTTTCACAAGTGTGCTTGAGGGATTGTCATAATCGGGGAAAGAAACGGTTTTGCAATCTACGCCTGCGGCCTTTAAATTTTTCTCCAGCAATTCAAGCTGGGTTGATTTGCCGCTGCCGTCAAGACCTTCGATAACTATCAGTTTACCCATTGTTTTTCAGTTCCTCATAGAATTTTTTAACCTCAGCGGCCTTCCCGCAGGACATTTTGCCCTCGGAGCATTTCCCGCAAACACAAGATGGACCTGCATTTTTAAATAGATTTGGTGCAACCTTGCTGACCAAGGCCAACATCTGGTTTGCAATATCCTGAATTTCCCATTGAGCTCGCTTGCAGCAGCGAATTTTAAAGAAATTCATCAGTGAACGGGAGTTCATCGTCATAACCATTTGGGTCTCACAAGCGTTAGGCAGAACAAAGCGAGCGTCCTCAATAGCCTTTTTTTCTGCCATACGAGCGGCGTTTTTTTCATCCTTGCCTTCGGCCAAAAAGGTTTTTATATGTTTTTCTTTAAGTATTTCCGTTATGCGGTCGTAGCGCTTTTGATCTTCTGCCATTATTTCCTCATACAAAGCGAGGGCCTCAGGCTCAGCGGAAATCTCAGGGGGAGTTACATATTCGAAAGCGCCCTCTCGCACATAGCGCTGACTTTTAACAGAGAATGATGCCATACGGTGGCGGGTTATCTGAGCGAGCAACGAGCGGGAGACACCCTCGATTCCGAAGGTGAAGCTCGCATGCTCGATGGGGCTTTCATGACCTATTTCGGACAGCATTTCCACAAAAGATGCGGCTTTTTCGTCGGTCAAATTGTCTGTAAGACCTGTTATTGTTGAACTGCTGTAGCAAAGCTTTGCGGCGGCAGCCACAGTATATTCAGGATTAGGAGTGTGCGCTAACAGAAAAACCTTAGCCATAATGTTATTCCTCTCATCTTAGCATTTGAATTAATTATATCAAAATAAAATATCATATTCAACAATAACTTAAAAGTTATGCTAAACTTTTTTGATTTTTTTTAAAAAAAGACTTTTTTTGTCGACCTTTTTATGGTATCATAATAGCAGATAACAAATTGCGGAGGGAATTAATTTATGGCAAGCATCGATTTTAAGCATTCACCGTTTGGAGATCTTGCGCTGATAAGCATGCGCGGCTGCGAGGATATATCCTCAAAGGTGGACTATTATTTAAAGCAATGGCGCAACATTCCGGAGGATGAGTCCTTCGTGGTTTCGGCTAACTGCCCCCGTTTCGGAACAGGTGAGGCAAAGGCTGTTCTCAACCACACTGCGCGCGGCCTTGATGTTTTTATTATTTGTGACTGCTTTAACTATAATGTAACTTATAAGATGTATGGTATGACCGTTCCGATGAGCCCGGATGACCATTTTCAGGATCTAAAGCGCGTTATTGCGGCTTTGGGCGGTAAGGCAAGAAGAATCACGGTTATTATGCCGATGCTTTATGAGGGCAGGCAGCACAGAAGAACCGCTAGGGAATCTATGGACTGCGCGATGGCTTTGCAAGAGCTTGTTCAGATGGGCGTTAAGAATATTATAACCTTTGATGCTCACGACCCGCGTGTTAACAACGCTATCCCGTTGGACGGTTTTGACAATGTTCAGGCGGCATATCAAATGATAAAGGCTCTGCTTAAAACTGTTCCTGATATTAAGCTTGACCGCGAGCATACAATGATAGTTTCGCCTGATGAGGGCGGAATGGGCCGCTGCATCTACTATTCCTCCGTTTTAGGTTTAGAGCTTGGTATGTTCTACAAGCGCCGCAATTACTCTGTTATAGTTAACGGCAGAAACCCGATAGAGGCCCATGAGTTTTTAGGCAATGATATCACCGGTAAGGACCTCATCTTGGTTGACGATATGATCTCCTCGGGTGAATCTATGCTTGACATAGCAGCAAAGCTTAAAGAAAAAGGCGCCGGAAGAATTTTTGTTTTCTCAACCTTTGGTCTTTTCGTAGAGGGTTATGAGAAGTTTGACGATTATTATAAAAACGGCCTGATAGATAAGATTTTCACAACAAACCTTATCTATCAACCCCAAGAGCTGCTTGACCGTGAGTGGTACTGCAGCGTTAATATGTCAAAATACATAGCCTTGCTTGTTGACACACTCAATTATGATAACTCTATAAGCAGCTTGCTTGACCCCGTTGACCGCATAAAGAAGGTTGTTGCAAAATATTCTCAGGATAAATAATAAGATTTTACTTGTTAAAAAGCTCCCCGTATGGGGAGCTTTTCGGTTTATTTAAAACACGCTGTGGATTGAGGGCTTTGTGTCCTCCATGAGCTGATGAATAAGAGTTTTGACCGTTTCGGAGTATTCGTAGAAAATTTCTTCTTCATCCATACCGCTGTAAATTACAAGGCTGGATATGGCTTGCTCTATGTCATCAATTCTTTGGTGATTGGCGAATATAGATAAGGGCTGCTCCTTTTTATCCCAAAATTTTTTAAGTTTTCGAGCGCTTGCTTCAGAGGAATCTTCCGAATCATAAGCCATTATGCAATCTTCAAGTAAAATTGATGCCTGCTTGCAGACGCGGCTTGTATAAAAATATCCGTAAAGGTAAGCTCCTGCTATGAACAGTAACAGTGCCGCCGCGGCATAAAGTCTTTTCATTTTTCCAACCTCTTTTTGGTGATGTTTGAATTTCCACCGTGGTCCATTGTCATAAGAAAAACATTTTCAGGCTCGGTGTTGTGCTTTTTAAGCTTTTTTAACAATTGTTGCTCGGTTATTTTCAAGGTTTTGAGTGATTGATAATTAATTTGCCCGTCGGTTATGACAGGCAAGGGAAGCGACTCTTTTTTAATCTGGGCCCCTACATCTGCGGCGGTTGCAGGCTGCTCGGAGGATTTGAGCAACACGCTTAATTCTCCGTTGACTTCAAGTACGGCGAAAGCTATTGTCGAAAGGTCGAACACACTTTGACTTCTAAGCAGCTCAATAAGGTCAAGGACGGTCATCCGCACATTTTTCATAGCGGTCTG
Source organism: Acutalibacteraceae bacterium (assembly GCA_045656665.1). Taxonomy (GTDB): domain Bacteria; phylum Bacillota; class Clostridia; order Oscillospirales; family Acutalibacteraceae; genus UBA737. Next base: position 22,671 of record JAZORP010000041.1, read on the forward strand.
GTCGATTTCACCGTTTTTTATTATAACGACCGATTTTCCGCTTATGAGCCTGCGCATAAATTGGCTTTTCATTGCAAAAACCGATATGATAATCTCAAGAACCACCAGCATAAAAATAGAAACAACACCCGAAAGCAGTGGCTGTGAGGTGTCCTGAAGAGGAATTGCGGCTATTTCAGAAAGAAGAAAGGTTACAACGAGCTCATTAGGCTGCATATCGCCTATCTGTCGTTTACCCATCAAACGGATGCTGAAGGTTACTAAAATATAGAGTATAACAGTTCGGATAATAGTTGTTATCAAGTGTATCACCAAGGTTAGTATTGCTCTGTTTTTGGTAAAAATACTCAATGAAATAAAACAGCGGGCTTTTGCCAAAACCGAAAGGTCAGTGTTGGCGAAAAGTCCGCTGATTTTAACAATATTTAATGCCCGAAGAGTGGTCTGTGATAAATTTTATATCGGGGAATTGCTTGTAGAGGATAGTTTTGAGTGGCTCGATAACTACATCCTCTGTGTTGAAATGACCTGCATCGAATAGGGAAATATTGCGGTCAAATGCTTGCAGAAATTGATGGTGTTTAACATCGGCCGTCACAAGGGCATCAAAGCCGCCGCCTATTGCCTCGTTCACAAAATCGCCGCCGCTGCCTGAGCAGATGAGCACCTTTTGAATAGGTTTGCCGCCGTCAACATATTTAACACATCCGCCGAGAGCTTGCTTAATAGCTTTTGCAAAATCATCAGCCAAGGCAGGGGAGACGGTGCCACTGCGAAGCAGATAACCGTCCTGCGAGGGCACGGCTTGTACCGATTTAAGCCCCAAAGCTTCACAAAGGCAGGTGTTAACACCGCCATCCAACATATCAAGATTTGTGTGCATTGATATCACGGCGATACCGTGTCTGACTAGCTCATAAGGCACAGAGCCGGCCTCAAGCCTTTTAAGCGGCTCATAGATAACCGGATGATGAGTGATTATAAGGTTACACTTATTGGCAATCGCCGTTTCGACAGTTTTTAGGGCGCAGTCAAGCGCTATAAGAGTGTTTTGCACTTTTGTCTGAGGGTCTCCAACAAGCAAGCCCGGATTATCAAAATCACAAGCCGCACTCACGGGGAAGAGACTGTCAAGATATTCATAAATTTCTTTTACTGTCATAGTAATCACTTTTTAACAAATGAATCTTTGAGGGCAACGGTGCGGTTGAAGACAAGCTTTTCGGAGGTAGAGTCGGGGTCCACACAGAAATATCCCTGACGCATAAATTGGAAGGTGTCACCGACATTTACATTTTTTAGAGATACATCCAGCTTGCAGTTGTCTAAAACCACAAGAGACTCGGGGTTAAGATTGTCTGCAAAGGAGGAAACGCCCTCCTCGTCACTTGGGTTTGGAACATTAAAGAGCCTTTCATAAAGCCTGACCTCGGCTTCGACACAGTGGTCTGCGCTGACCCAATGAAGGGTTCCCTTGACCTTTCTGCCGTCGGGAGTTTCTCCTCCGAAGCTTTCGGGATCATATGTGCAGTGAACAAGGGTTATATTACCGTTTTCATCGGTTTCGTGAGAAGCGTATTTAATAAAGTAAGCGCCTTTTAGGCGAACTTCTTTTTGAGGGCAGAGCCTGAAATATTTACCCGGGGGGTCGAGCATAAAATCGTCCTGCTCAATAAATATTTCACGCGAGAAGGTCACGGCTTTTTTGCCAAGCTCGGGTTTGTTGGGGTTAATGTCAACCTCGATTATATCGGTTTTGCCCTCGGGATAGTTGTCTATCACGACCTTTAGCGGGCGAAGCACCGCCATTGCGCGGTCGGCGTTTTCGTTGAGATGGTCTCTCACGCAGGACTCAAGCAAGGCGTAGTCGATAACGCTGTAAGCTTTAGAAACACCGATTTTGTCAACAAAAGCGCGGACAGCCTCTGCAGGGTAACCTCTGCGGCGCATACCGCAGATGGTGGCCATTCTCGGGTCATCCCATCCGCTAACGAGATTGTCTGCCACAAGCTTTAAGCACTTGCGCTTGCTGGTGAGGGTGTAGTTGACATTCATTCTCGCAAACTCGATCTGCCTCGGGGGAGTGGGGATTTCCAAAACCTCGAGGAACCAGTTGTAAAGCGGGCGGTGGTTTTCAAATTCAAGGGAGCAAAGCGAGTGAGTGACACCCTCTTTGGCATCACTTAAAGGATGGGCAAAGTCATACATCGGGTAAACACACCATTTGTCACCTGTTCTGTGGTGATGGGCTTTCATAATGCGGTAAATAACGGGATCGCGCATATTAAGGTTGGAAGAGCTCATATCTATCTTGGCTCTGAGCACCATAGCGCCGTTTTCAAACTCGCCCTCGGTCATTCTGCGGAAAAGGTCTTTGGTTTCCTCAATCGGGCGGTCGCGGTATGGGCTGTTGATGCCGGGCTCTGTTAGGGTGCCGCGCATTGCGCGAATCTCATCGGGGGTAGACTCGTCCACATAAGCTAAGCCCTTGTCAATAAGCTTTAGGGCGCATTCATAGATAAAATCAAAGTAATCGGAGGCAAAGTAAACATTGTCCCAATTAAAGCCTAGCCATTTGATATCCTCTTTAATGGCATCGACATACTCAACATCTTCCTTTGTCGGGTTGGTGTCATCAAGCCTTAAATTGCATTTACCGCCGTACTTCTCGGCAGTTGCAAAGTCAATGCAGATGGCCTTTGCGTGGCCGATGTGCAGATAACCGTTAGGCTCAGGAGGAAAGCGGGTTTGAACCTTGGTATAAACGCCCTCTTTAAGATCCTCGTCAATAAAATCGTGGATAAAGTTTGATGGCTTTACTGTCTCTTCGTTTAATATAATATTCTCTTCCATAACAAATCCTTTATAGTGAGTTAATAGTGTTTTCCATGCGGCGTATAGCCTCGTCAGCCCCTAAAACCTGCATTATACTGCAAAGGTCGGGGGTGTTGCGCCTGCCGGTTACAGCAATCCTCAGCACGGTGCTAAGGTCACCTGCGTGGCCTTTGTAGGCAGTAGGATCGGCTTTATATTGCTTTGTTTCGGCCGCAAAGCCGAAGGTGGGCGCAATAGCCTTTATCTTTTCAAACCAAGCTGAGCGGTCATCTTCAGGGGAGTAAACCTTTTTGTATTCATCTAAAAAGGCGATAGCGTCTGCTTTCGCGATGTTTTCGGGCAACTCGAAACAGGGGGTATAAAGCCTGTCATAGAAATATGAGAAATATTCCTTAGCTTCGCTCCATTTTGCAATGTCTTTGCGGGGTTTAGGAACATCGCGGTCGATGGCGAGAACAGCCTTTGTGTAATCAGGGTCGGCGGTTAGTGTGTTATAGAACTCACCTTCAAACTCCTTTGCCCAAGCGGTAAGGCGGTCGAAAACCTGCGAACTTGACATTTTAGCAACCATATTTTTGCTGACATCGGTCAATTTGTTTTCATCAAACAAGGCTCCCGAAACGCTCATCTTTTTAAGATTGAATTTAAATTCCTTGTATGAAGCGTCGGGGTTTGCGCGGCGCCAGTCCTCAAAATCGGAGGCGGCTACCGTCATAAGGTAGTTGATAACACATTCACTTTCATACCCTTGCTCGGCAAAGAAATGAACAGCTGCCTCAGGGTCCTTTCGTTTAGATATCTTGCGCTTGGCGCCGTTATCCAGCTTCATTATGGGAGAAATGTGGCCGTATTTCGGGGGCTTGAAGCCAAGAATTTTAAAGAGCTGAATGTGCTTCGGCACAGAGGAAATCCATTCGTCACCTCTTAAAACATGGGTGGTGTGCATTAGATGGTCGTCCACCGCGTGAGCGAAGTGATAGGTGGGTATACCGTCCGACTTCAGCAGCACGAAATCCTCATCGTTTTCGGGCATTTCTATCTTGCCCTTGACAGCGTCCTCAAATATTATTTTGTTTTCTTCATTTCCGGGGGATTTAAGGCGGATGACAAAGGGCTTGCCCTCGTCGATAAGAGCTTTTGCTTCATCAAAGCTTATATTTCTGTATTTAGCCCATTTACCGTAGTATCCGGTGCGCAGTTTTTGCGCTTCCTGCTCGGCGCGGGTCTGCTCAAGCTCTTCGGCGGTGCAGAAGCAGGGGTAGGCAAGGCCTCTGCGGATGAGTTCTTTAACATAGGTTTGATAAATTTCGGCGCGGCGGCTTTGCTGATAGGGGCCGTATGCTCCCTTTTCCTCAGTTCCCGAAACAAAGCCCTCGTCGATAGTGATACCGAAGCGGTTAAGTCCATCGATAATATCTTCAATTCCACCCTCTATCTCACGCTTTTTGTCGGTGTCCTCAATTCGGGTGTAAAATACACCGCCGGTCGAGGTGGCGGTTATTCTGTTGACAAGCGCGGCAAACAGAGTGCCCAAATGCAGATAGCCTGTAGGGCTGGGTGCAATTCTTGTAACTCTTGCGCCCTCGGGCAGATTACGGGCGGGGTATAGCTCCTCATAAAAGGAAGGGGATTTATCAATATTAGGCAGCAGCAGCTGCGCCATAGATTCGTTTGTGTTCATTATTTCTCCTAATCGTTTAGCAACTTATTAAGCTCGGTCATAAATGTGTTGATATCCTTAAATTGACGGTAAACTGAGGCGAAGCGGACATAGGCCACCTCGTCTATCTTTTTGAGCTTTT
>JAZORP010000042.1:0-13633 GCA_045656665.1 Acutalibacteraceae bacterium
ATTATCATACCCATTGCGTGTTCTGCGACTGCATAAGGAGAATAAGCAGGAACGCGTGCAATACGAACCCTGCCTCTGGCGGCTTTTAAATCTACATTATTATATCCTGCACATCTCATTGCAATAAAGCCTACACCGAATTTTTCGAGCTGCTGCAAAACTTTTTTATCAATATTATCATTAACAAATGCACAAACCGCATCACAACAGGCCGCCATACTGACTGTGTCGGCGTTGAGCTTATTTTCAAAAAAGCGGATATTTATATCCTCATCTGAGAATTTTTCAAAGCTTTCCTTGTCGTACGACTTAGTATCGAAAAAAGCCACCGTTTTCAAAGAATTACCTCCAATTAGCTAAATTATTTTTATTTTTTGCAATAAAAATCGTTATATACGCCATTGAAAAAAATGAAAAGCCGCAGTATAATTACTAACAAATGAAATCTTATTTAGGAGGAAGTAAAATGGTAAAGAAGTATTTAAACCGTCTTTTTATTGACGGCCTTTCCGGAATGGCCTACGGTCTTTTCTCCACACTTATCATCGGCACGATAATTTGCCAGATAGCAAAGCTTGTCGGTGCTAATGCAGTGGGGGACTGCCTAAACGCTATAGGTAGTGTTGCAAAAACTTTGACCGGTGCCGGAATAGGAGTTGGCGTTGCCTGTAAATTAAAGTCGTCACCCCTAACAACGGTTGCGGCAGCGGTTTGCGGTATGATAGGAGCTTTCCCGAAAATCGCTAACGAGGCATTCACTATCGGCTCTCCCGGTGAGCCGCTCGGCGCTTTTATTGCCGCCTATGTTGCGATAGAGATAGGCGTCCTGGTTGCAGGGAAGACCAAGGTCGACATTATTGTAACGCCTATTTGCTGTATCGTTTCAGGCGCGGCCGCGGGTTATTTTGTAGGTCCATATATTTCCACCGCTATGATGTGGCTTGGAAATCTTGTGAATGTAAATGTTGAAAAGTTCCCGATTTTAGGCGGTATGGCAATTTCGGTTCTTATGGGTATGATACTGACTTTGCCGATATCTTCTGCAGCTATCGGCGTTTCAATGGGTATCACCGGTCTTGCGGCCGGCGCAGCAACGGTTGGGTGCTGCTGTAATATGGTGGGCTTTGCGGTTATCAGTTACCGCGAAAACAAGTTCGGCGGGCTCATAGCTCAAGGGCTTGGCACATCGATGCTTCAGGTTCCGAATATTGTGAGAAAACCTATTATCTGGCTGCCGGCTATTGTTTCCAGCGCCGTTTTGGGGCCGATATCGTCGGCAGTGCTTAAAATGGCGAGCAATCCCGTCGGTTCGGGTATGGGCTCGGCAGGGCTTGTAGGTCAATTTATGAGTTATGACACTATGGTTGCATCGGGAGTGTCCCCGGTGATCACATTGCTTGAAATTCTCCTTATGCATTTTGTGCTTCCTGCGGCAGTAACACTTGGTGTCGCAGAAGCAATGCGCAAATTAAAGCTCATCAAACCGGGCGATTTAAAGCTTGAGGCTGCCAATGCGTAAGAAAGAACGGGTTTATGAAGTGGTATCGAGGCTCGAGGCGCTTTATCCGCAGGCTATCTGCTCTTTAGAGTATAAGGATGCTTTTCAGTTACTTATAGCAACAAGGCTTTCTGCACAATGCACCGACAAACGGGTCAATATGGTCACACCCGCGCTTTTTGCTGAGTTTCCCACAGCCGAAAAAATGGCCGTGGCCGATGTCGGCAGGGTGGAACAGCTTATAAAAACCTGCGGCCTGTATAAAACAAAGGCAAAAGACCTTGTGGGTATAGCTAAAGGAATAGTAAATGATTTTGGCGGCCGTGTTCCCGACACGATAGAAAAGTTGACCACATTGCCGGGTGTGGGCCGTAAAACGGCCAACCTTGTCTGCGGAGATATTTATAAGAAACCCGCTGTCGTTACTGACACACATTTTATAAGAATCTGTAACAGATTGGGCTTTGTTGATTCTAAAAATCCTCTGACTGTGGAAAACGAAATGCGAAAGCTGCTCCCACCTGACAAGTCAAATGATTTTTGCCACAGAATAGTTCTCTTCGGCAGAGAAATTTGCACAGCAAGAAGGGCGTTTTGTGAAAAATGCAATCTTTCTGATATCTGCCCGAAGAAAAATATTACCGAGAGTTAGTAAATATAACGGTTTTAAGACCTTCTCTTTGTGAAAAGAGGAGGTCTTTTTATATTTTTGCAATTTTTTTTAAAAAACACTTGATTTTTATGTAAACTGGTTTTATAATGCATAATAGTGGTGCAAAGTGTATCAAAAAACCATTAAAGTGCATTAAAGTGGTGGAATTGGAGGTGGAAATCCATGCTTTTCGGAGGCTTTGATCATAAAATCGATAAAAAGGGCAGGGTTTTCATTCCGTCCGCTTTTCGCGAGGAATTGGGCGATAGCTTTATCATCTGCCGCTATGTTCTCGCTAATAAACATTGCCTTTGCATATATTCAAAAGAGCAATGGGCAGACTTTGTAAATAAAATAGGCACCTTGCCGAGCACTAAGGCAGGTGCTGTAAAGCGATTTTTGTATGACGGAGCATTCAATGTTGAGTTTGACGCTCAAGGGCGAATACTCGTGCCGCCGGTGCTCAGGGAATATGCTAAGCTCGGCACTGAGGTGCACATTGTAGGTATGGATACAAACCTTGAGATTTGGGACAGCGCGCTTTGGGCTCAGGAAAACGAGAGCAACACCTTGGAATATGTTTCTTCTGTGATGGAAGATTTGGCTGATAATTATGATATTTAATCACAAATCGGTCCTGCTGAGCGAATGTATTGAATCACTCTCTATTAAGCCGGACGGTATTTATGTTGATGGAACTGCCGGAGGGGCGGGGCACTCTTTGGAAATAGCAAAAAGGCTTGAAGGAGGCCGTCTTTATGCCTTTGATCGCGATCCTGACGCTATCAAAATAGCAAGCGGGCGGTTGGCTGGTTATTCTGCCGAGGTTGTTGAAAGCAACTTTAGTGATATGACCGAGCAGCTTTCCAAAAGGGGCGTCTTAAAGGTTGACGGAATTCTTCTTGATTTGGGTGTCTCCTCCTATCAGTTGGACACGGCCGAGAGGGGCTTCTCTTATCACAAGGATGCGCCTTTAGATATGAGAATGAGCAAGAGCGGAATAACTGCGGGAGATATTGTTAATAATTTCAGTGAAAATGAGCTTTGCGATATTTTTCGTAGATTCGGCGAAGAAAAGTTTGCTTCCCGCATAGCTTCAAAAATAATTGCCGAAAGAAAGACGAACGAAATCCAATCAACCTTAGAGCTTGCTCAGCTTATAGCCGATGCGGTTCCTGCCGCCGCCAGACGGGATGGGCACCCTGCAAGGCGTTGCTTTCAGGCTTTGAGGATAGCGGTTAACGGCGAGCTAGATGCTTTAGCCACCGCTTTGGACAAGTGCTTCGAACTTTTAAATGTTGGCGGAGTGCTGGCGATAATAACATTCCACTCTTTAGAAGACCGTATGGTAAAGCAACGCTTTAAAGATTATTGCACAGGTTGCACCTGTCCGCCTGATTTTCCCGTGTGCATTTGCGGAAAAACGCCCAAAGGTAAGCTGATTTCAAGAAAACCTATCGAGCCTTCCCCGGAAGAACTCGAACAAAACCCAAGAAGCAGAAGTGCAAGATTAAGGGTAATACAAAAAATTAAGAATTAACACAGTAAGGAGCAGAGCTATGGCAATCAATAATATGAAGTATTATAACGACAGTTTGGCGTACGATTTTGAAATGTTTATGCCCAAAACTGCCACTGCCCCTAAGCAGAGAGAAAATATTGTTGTGATGCCCCAAAAGGCCGCCGCTGCCAGAAGCAGAAAAAAAGCCGCCGCAAGGAGGCTTTCGGCCCCCGTTTCGCTTGTTATGTGCGCGATATTTGTGCTTGCGGGTTTTTGCGGTAATATAGCTTTGAGGCTTCAGATAAATGAGGTCAACTCCGAGATAAACGATGTTAAAGCTGCAATTTCAGAGTTGGATAGCGAAAAAACCAGCCTTGAGGTCGAAATGCAGAGGAGAATATCCTATGCCAATCTTGAGCTTGAGGCGGTACAGCTTGGAATGAAGAAGCCGGAAAAAGAAGATGTCACTTATATAAGGGTCAACAACACAAACGCGGCTATTACGGATGAGGGAACATTTGTAAACGAGGAGTAATAAAGAAGAAGCACAGCTTAATATAATTATTTAGCGATATGTACGAGAGTTGAATTTTTCGACTCTCGTATTCGGGTTAATATTGATAATAAAGGGAGGAATAGCTATGGCATTAAAACCGGGGAAACAGATGATAACCAGAACTGTTGCGGTGATGCTGGTGGTTATTCTTCTTTTCTTTTCAGTATCTGGGTACCGACTTGTTAACATTATGATAATAAACGGTGAAAAGTATCAAAATGAAGCGTCCGAGCAACAACTTTATGATAGTCTCATAACTGCCCCGAGAGGGGATATTTATGACTGCAATATGCAGACCTTGGCTACAAGCGCAACCGCTTGGACGGTTTACATAACACCTAACGGTATAAGAACCATTGACGACGAGGGAGACAAAGAGCTCGTCAGAAAAACCTTGGCTGAAAATCTTTCGAGGATACTTGAAGTTGATTATGACAAGGTTTATGAGGATACTGTAGCAAATTCCTACTATGTGGTAGTTAAAAAGAAGATAGAAAAACAAACCGCCGATAAGGTGCGCGAATTTTTATCAAGCGAGGAATATGAGGATTTAGAGCTTGTTAAGTATGTCGGCATTGACGAAACCACCAAAAGATACTATCCAAATGACAGTTTGGCTTCGGCAGTTTTAGGATTCGTGGGTTCCGACGAGCAGGGCCTTGAGGGACTTGAAAAATACTACGATGAGTCACTGACGGGCATAGCAGGCCGTGTAGTTGCAGCAAAAAATGCGGCAGGCACCGATATGCCGCTGACCTATGAAAGCGTGGTAGAGGCCACAAAGGGCAAATCATTGGTATTAACTCTTGATTCTTATATACAGTACACAGCCGAAAAATATCTCGAGGCGGCGATTGAGGAAAATCAGATTGCTGAGAGAGGCGCCGCAGTTGTTATGAATGTTAAAACCGGCGCAATCCTTGCAATGGCGGTCAAAGGGGGATATAACCCTAATGATCCGTTCACCCTTTCAAACGAGGATCAGGCTTTGGTTGACGCGCTGACTGACGAAGATGAGAAGGCGGCGCTTAGAAGCACGCTTCTTAACCGCCAATGGCGCAACAAGGCAGTTTCCGACACTTATGAGCCGGGCTCGGTATTCAAGGTTATAACCACCGCGATGGCTTTAGAGGAGGACCTTGTTAACGGTAACAGCACATTTTTGTGCAACGGCGGCACTACTATTGCCGGCCGTCATTACAACTGCTGGAAAACTATCGGTCATGGAACGCAAACCCTTGCGCAGGCAGTTTCAAATTCCTGTAATCCGGCATTTATAACCATCGGTCAACTCGTTGGTATAAACACATTTTCTAAATATTTTAAGGCCTTTGGCTTTACCGAAAAAACTTTAATTGACCTCCCCGGAGAGTCGAATTCTACCTATCACAGCGAGACGAATATGGGTCCGGTTGAGCTTTCGTCATCCTCTTTCGGCCAGACCTTTAACATCACTCCTATGCAGTTGATGGCGGCGGTTTCGGCCTGTGTGAACGGCGGATATTTAGTTCAACCCCATTTGGTTGACAAAATGGTTGATTCTGACGGAAAGGTAGAAAATGTTGCAAGTGATAGTTATAAAAGACAGGTAATTTCCCAAAGCACATCCGACACCATAAGAGAACTTATGGAATATGTTGCGGAAAACGGAGCCAAAAATTCACTTGTTGCAGGATACAGAATCGGCGCCAAAACCGGAACTTCTCAAAAAGTTTCCAAAATTCTTGAGACGGGTGACAGCTATCTCTACATAGGCTCGTGTATAACCGTGGCCCCGATAGATGATCCTGAAATTGCGGTTTTTGTTATGCTTGACGAACCAAAGGGTGACAAATACTATGGCGGAATTATCTCGGCGCCTGTAAATTCAAAAATTATGACCGATGTTTTGCCATATCTTGGGTATGAAGCAAGTTATACTGAGGATGAGCTTAAAAAGCTGACTGTTAGCGTTCCTGAGACGGTGGGTTCTACTCTTGAGGAGGCCAAAGCAAAGGTTAATGCTTCAAAGCTTCAGCATCAGGTTGTAGGCTCAGGGGATACGGTCGTCAGGCAGTTGCCCGAAGCCGGCAATCAGGTGCTTAATGGCGGTATAGTGATACTTTACACCGAGGATTCGGGAGATAAGAATGTCACAGTTCCGCAGCTCGTGGGTCTTACTGCGACCGAAGCTAATTCAGCAGCGGCAAAAGCCGGAATTAATATTGAGTTTTCCGGCAACACAAGCTCAAGCGGACTTACCGCCTATAAGCAAAGCATTGAAGCGGGGCAATCGGTAGAAGCCGGAACTATAGTGACGGTTTATTTTAGAGATGACAGCACGGTAGACGGATAGTATATAGGAGAAAAAATGAAACTTAGTAACTTAATCAAATGCAATAAAGAGCTTTCTGAAATTGAGATTGCGGGTGTAACCTGCAATACCGCAGAGATAAAACCCGGATATCTGTTTGTTTGCATAAAGGGCGCCAAATTTGACGGGCATGATTTTGCAAAGCTGGCTTGCGAGAAGGGGGCTGCAGTAATAATAGCCCAAAGGGATACAGGTTGCGAAAATCAGATTTTAGTTGAAGACGCTCATGCGGCATATTCGGAAATCTGCGCAAAGTGGTTCGGCAATCCGGCCGACGGCTTGAAGCTTATAGGTGTCACCGGAACAAACGGTAAAACCTCGGTGACATATATGATAAAGAAAATCCTTGAGGCTATGGGCCATAAGGTAGGTCTTATAGGCACTATTCAGAATATGATAGGGGAGGAAGTTCTCGCCACACAGAACACCACACCAAATGCCTATGACCTAAATTCTCTTTTCGCTCTTATGAAGGCAAAGGGATGCAGTTATGTGATAATGGAGGTTTCCTCTCACGCTCTTGACCAGTGTCGAGTCTATAACCTTGAATTTGAGGTTGCTATCTTCACAAACCTTACTCAGGACCATTTAGACTACCATTTGACAATGGAAAACTATCTCGCGGCAAAGAAAAAGCTATTCTATATGTGTAAAACAGCCATTGTAAACAGCGACGACGAATATGCAGAGGAGCTCATAAAAGATTTGCCTTGCCGCGTTGTGACCTATTCTGCAGGGGATAATTCCACCTATAGCGCAAAGGCCATAAGCTATAAGCCTGCAAGCGTTGATTATGAATTTGTCAGCGATAGGGAAATCAGCCATGTCAAGGTAAACACCGGAGGAAAATTCACGGTGTATAACTCGCTTTGCGGTCTTGCTAGCGCGGTGGAGCTTGGCTTTTCGCTTGGTGAAGCGGCTGCGGCTATTGCAGAGCTTAAAGGTGTGAAGGGCAGGGCAGAGGTTGTTCCCTGTAACCGCGATTTCACAGTTATAATTGATTATGCGCACACTCCCGATGGGCTTAAAAACATATTGTCGACCTTCCGCGAGTGTAAGCGCAACCGCCTTACAGTCGTCTTCGGCTGCGGAGGGGATCGCGATAAGCTTAAACGCCCGATAATGGGAAGCATAGCGGCAAGATATGCAGATTATGTGATAGTTACGAGCGATAACCCGAGAACCGAGGATCCTAAAGCCATTATCGATGATATTCTTGTAGGGTTGGACGGAACACCTACCCCCTATAAGGTTATAGAAAACCGAATAGATGCTATAAAATATGCTGTCACCACCGCTCAGGCAAATGATATAATCGTTCTGGCGGGCAAGGGGCATGAGACATATCAGATATTGGCTTCAGGTACTATTCATTTAGATGAGCGTGAGGTTGTAGCAGAAGCCCTCACCGAAATAAAATAATAGGAGAGTTAAAATGAAAGATCTCACTACTGTTATTGCGGCGGCGGTTTCTTTTGCAGTGACCGCTGGTGTTGGTTTTATTTTAATCCCATATTTAAAGAAGTTAAAATTTGGGCAAACTATCCTTGATATAGGCCCCGAATGGCACAAATCAAAGCAGGGAACACCCACAATGGGCGGCATTATGATGATTGCCGGATTCTTAATAGCTGTTTGTGTTGCTTTCGGTTATTCTGCCTTTGCGGGCACACGCTTATACACAGAGCTGCGCGACCCTTACAGGCTTACCTGCTTTTTGGCCGGTATAATAATGGCTTTATGCATGGGTGCTATAGGTTTTATGGATGATTACATCAAGGTTGTCAAAAAGCGCAATTTGGGCCTCACCGCTCGCCAAAAGACCTTTTTGCAGCTGCTGATTTCGGCTTTATATCTTTTGACATTGGCCATCGGCGGTATGACAACAACTAATATTCCTTTTATAGGGGATATTGATATCACAAGCGGTTTCGGGCTGCTTTTCTGGCCGATTGCGCTTATGTTCATTTACGGCTTTACAAATGCGGTCAATTTGACCGATGGTATAGACGGACTTGCCTCTTCAGTAACGTTGGTAGTTGCCTGCGCGTTTATGCTTTCAGCAGGCTATTTATATAATATGTCCTTCAATCTTTTAGGCGGCGCTTTAGCTGGGGCATGTGTGGGCTTTATCTGCTGGAATGCAAAGCCTGCAAAGGTCTTTATGGGGGATACAGGTTCAATGTTCCTCGGCGGTTTGGTAGTGGCGCTTTCCTTTGGAATAGGAAGACCGATTCTGCTTATCTTTGCAGGCTGTATTTACCTTTTAGAGGCACTTTCAGACATAATTCAAGTGGCATATTACAAGAAAACGAAAAAACGAATATTTAAAATGGCGCCGCTGCATCATCATTTTGAAAAATGCGGTTGGTCGGAAGAAAAGATAGTTTTTGTTTTCTCTTGTGTGACAGTAGTCGGCTGCGTGATAGCAGTTCTGCCTATAGTATTAAATTTATAACCGGAGGTTCGGTATGGCTGGTAGCAAGACACTCAAACAAAAGAAAAAAATTAACAACGGCAAGATAGACATCACATTTTTATCTTTTGTGCTTATTCTTCTGACCGTTGGTCTTGTTATGCTTTTTTCTGCCAGCTATGCATATTCGCTTGAGTATTACGGCAACAGCTACAAGTTTATTTCCCGTCAGGCTTTGTTCGGGATAGTGGGTGTTGCGGTAATGCTCATAATTTCTCGAATAGATTATCACTTTTGGCGCAAATTTGCTTGGGCGGTTTTCGTAGTGGCAATCTTTCTTTTGCTATTCTTGCTTGTTATGCCGCCAATGGTAGAAGGTACCGACGTTAAGCGTTGGCTAGTAATCGGTTCTTTTAGCTTTCAACCGTCGGAAGTTGCAAAATTCGCAATAATTCTGCTTTTCTCCTCCTTGATAGCGGCAAATTATAAGCAGATGAACAAATTCACCTTTTTGGCTTTTTTAATCGGTTTGTTAGGTATAACCTGTGTTCTTATAGTTGCAGAACCTCACCTTTCGGCAACAGTTTTGGTTTTCTGCATAGGGGCGATTTTGCTCATTGTGGGAGGCCTACCTAAAATCTATATGCTTTTTGGAGTGGGAGCTGCCGGTGTGGCAGTAGCGGTATTTATTATATCAGGAGCTCTCAGCTATGCGGGGGACCGTCTCAAATACTGGCTCGACCCATGGGCAGATGCCACGGGAAAAGGCTTCCAGACAATACAATCGCTTTTGGCGATAGGTTCGGGCGGAGTTTTGGGAAGAGGCATCGGCCAGTCAAGACAAAAGTATCTTTGGGTGCCTGAACCTCACAATGATTTTATTTTTTCAATTGTTTGCGAGGAATTGGGGCTTATCGGTGCGGTGGTTATTATCATACTGTTTTGCCTGCTTGTTTGGCGAGGTTTTTCAATAGCGATGCACGCTCCCGACAAATTCGGTTCACTTTTGTGTGTGGGGCTTACATTTCAGGTGGGCCTTCAAGCAATGCTCAATATATGGGTGGTTACAAACACTATACCGAATACCGGTATTAGTCTTCCGTTTTTTAGCTACGGCGGAACCTCGCTGCTTATACTTCTGGCTGAAATGGGGATAGTGCTCTCGGTCTCGCGGCAGACCAGTATGGAAAAGACATAAAAGAGGGAGAAATATGCGTATACTATTTGCCGGCGGCGGCACAGCCGGACACATAAATCCGGCTCTTGCCGTTGCAGGATATATAAAAGAAAGGCATCCTGAAGCGGAGATAAGCTATATAGGCACAGCCAACAAGCTCGAGGCAAAATTAGTCCCCGAAAAAGGGTATGATTTTTATACAATAGATGTTGCCGGCTTTCAGCGCAAGCTGACCCCCGGTAATATTATTAAAAACATCTCGGCCGTTAAAAAGGCGGTCGTGTCTTCTATTGACTCTAAAAAGCTTTTAAAGGAAATTAACCCTGATATTGTTGTGGGAACGGGCGGATATGTTAGCGGCCCTGTGCTTAAGCAAGCCCAAAAGTTAGGGTTTAAAACTGCCATTCACGAGCAAAACGCTTTCCCCGGAGTCACAACAAAAATGTTAGCTTCCGGTGCAGATGCAGTTATGCTCGCGATGCCCGAAGCTAAGAAATATCTAAATCTCAAAAGAGAGCCGATAATAACCGGTAATCCTATAAGAGGGGAATTACTCTCTATTGACAGAAACACTGCAAGGAAGAAATTAGGGGTTGATGAGAGGCCGTTGATCCTCTCCTTTGGCGGCTCGCTCGGAGCACGCAGAATTAATGAAGCTGTAACCGAGCTTATAAAATGGCACAACAAAACTGAAAAGTTCTATCATATCCACGCCACCGGTAAATACGGCTATTCTGCTATGATAGAGGCTCTCGGTAGTACAGAGCTTTCAAAAATGATAGATGTTAGAGAATATATAAACGATATGGATATCTGCATGGCGGCGGCCGATTTGGTTATCTGCCGTGCCGGCGCTATAACTTTAGGCGAGCTGCAAGCATGCTCAAAGCCTGCGATTTTGATACCGTCGCCTTATGTTGCGGAAAATCATCAGTACCATAATGCTTTAACCCTTAAAAGAGCCGGCGCCGCTGAGCTGATAGAGGAAAAAGAGCTTTCGGGTGAGAGTCTCATAAAGGCAGTGTCTCATCTTATTGAAAACAAGGAAAAGCTTGCATCGATGAGTGAGGCTGCTCGCAAAAATGCAATTATTGATGCAAATGAAAGAATTTATAAGACTTTAATGCAAATTTACACCACAGCGTGACAAAATAGGCATTTTCGCATAGTATGAACTGTGACAATCGTTTACTATGAGAAGGTGCTGATAAATGTCTAAAATTATTATATCAGGCGGAAACCGGCTGTCGGGTGAAATTAGAGCTCAGGGCGCTAAAAACAGCGTGCTGCCGGTTTTGGCCGCCACTTTACTTTGCAGAGCTGAATCCACGATACATAATTGTCCAAACCTTTCGGATGTTGACACATCGATTAAAATTCTCGAAAGGCTTGGTTGCAAATGTAAAAAAGAAAATCTGACAGTAACGGTCGACAGCAGCAATATAAAAGGGTATGAAATACCCGAAGATTTGATGAGGGAAATGCGCTCCTCGGTGGTTTTTTTAGGTGCTATAATCGGCCGTATGGGAAAAGCCGTGATTAGCAGTCCGGGTGGTTGCGAATTAGGACCGAGGCCAATTGATCTGCATTTGTCAGCCTTGGGGGAAATGGGCGTTTCTATCAGGGAGGAACACGGATTTTTATATTGCGATGCCGAAAACGGCCTTCACGGCGCAGAAATTAATTTAAGCTTTCCAAGCGTTGGCGCCACGGAGAATATTATTTTGGCGGCGGCCACCGCAAAGGGAATAACCGTTATACACAATGCGGCCCGCGAGCCGGAAATAAACGACCTTGCCGATTTTCTTAACAGTGCAGGCGCGCGAATTTACGGCAGTGGCACCGACACGATTTATATTCACGGAACTGAAAATCTCACCTCCTCGGAGCACACTATTATTCCTGATCGAATTGCAGTGGCAACATATATGGCCTGCGCAGCAGTTACGGCGGGGGAGATCATTATCAACGGGATTGAGCCATTACATATGAAGGCTATCCTTTCGGTTTTCAAGGAAAGCGGGTGCAAGGTTGAAGTTTCGGGCAGTTCTCTGCGCCTTGCTTCTCCAAAGCGGCTTTCGCGTGTTCCTACGGTGCGCAGCCTGACTTACCCGGGTTTTCCCACAGATGCGGGACCAATTGTTATAGCAATGCTTTGCTTGGCTAAGGGTACAACAGTTTTCAGCGAGAATATCTTTGAAAACAGATTTAGATATGTTGATGAGCTTAAACGCCTCGGGGCCAAAATAAAGACCGAGGGTAAAATTGCCATAGTTGAAGGTGTCTCAAAGCTTTCGGGCGCAGGCTGCAAAGCCACAGATTTAAGGGGTGGCGCAGCTCTTGTGACGGCGGCGTTGGCTGCCAAGGGGACGACGGTCGTTGATGAGATAAAACATATAAAACGCGGTTACGACGATATTACAGGCAATTTAAAAAAACTTAATGCAGATATTGAAATAAAGGATTGATATTTTGAAGCAGCCACAAGTAAAGGATGAGTTCTTGCGAAAACGAGCCGAAAGACAGAGAAAAATAAGAAAAAGAAGATTGATAATATCCTTTTTCGTAATGATAATTATGCTTTTGTGTGTGGGGGTTGTTCTTTCGCTAACTGTTTTCTTCCCAATAGAAAATATAAAAATATCGGGTAGCGAAGTTTATGAAGCGGCTCAGATACAAAAGGTTTGCTCGGTGGAAAAAGGCGATAATCTTTTTACTGTTTCGGGCAAAGAGATAGAGAACAGGCTTAAGAAGGAATTGCCCTTTATAGAGAGCATCAAGCTCGAGCGCAAGCTGCCTAGCACTCTGCAAATTAAGGTTACCGACGCAGAAAAATATGCCTACTACCTACAGAATGATAAGTATTACCTTGTGAGCGAAAGCGGTTGGGTGATGGAGGAAAGCGGTGAGCCGCAGGACAATTTGTTCGTGATTTCAGGCGCGGCTGCTGATTGCAGTGTGGGCGAGAAAATAATGTTTGCCGATGAAAACGGATTAGAGCTTGTCACCACCATATCCAATGTGTCCGAAAAGGCAGGAGTCACCATTAACAGTATTGATATTTCCGATACGGTGGCCATTTCTCTAAAGGCTGAGGGGCGATTTATTGTAAATCTCGGCACGGCCAATAATCTTGAGGAAAAGATACTCCATTTGGGAGCAATGATAAGCAAAATTGATTCTGAAAAAACAGGTGAAATCAACCTTAGTATATGGACAGAAAATAACACTAAGGCCACCTTTAAAGAGACCAGAGTCGAATAAATAAAAAAAATTACAAATTTGTAACAAAAGTATTGAAATTTGTAAAAGGATGTGTTAATATTAATATGTGTGCAAATAAGGAAAAGAAAATTTACATAAATACGGAGGAAATTCAAATGCCATTTGAAGTTGCAGAAGCTAATGTAGTACAAATTAAGGTTGTCGGTGTCGGCGGCGGCGGCGGAAATGCTATCAACCGCATGGTGGACGCCGGCG
>JAZORP010000043.1:0-2655 GCA_045656665.1 Acutalibacteraceae bacterium
GAGGAAAAACTCGCTATAGATATTCGCAAATTTTTATAGAAATATTAGAAAAGCAGCCATAGTTTCATAAAATAAGCTACGGCTGCTCTTTTAAATGGATTTAATTTAAAAGGAAAATGGCTAAATTAAGATACCCTGCGAAGGTTACCCACAATAGGTATGGAAGCATCAGATATCCGGCCGCCTTTGAAATTCTATAGAACAGAAAGGTTGTCGTCAAAATAAACAGCCATAACAGAACGAGCCAGATAAATGCAAATAAGTACATTTCGAGATTAAAAAATATGATGGACCAAAAAAAGTTGAATACAAGCTGAATGCCGTAAACAGTAAGCGCTGAGCGAGAACGGTAGGGCTGACCGGATGTGGCGACAAGGTAGGATGCGATTCCCATTAAGATGTAAAGAATTGTCCAAACTATAGGGAACAACCATCCAGGCGGCGAGAGCGGCGGTTTATTAAGTGTGTCAAAGGCTTGCATACTGCCGCGAGTGAGCAAGGCGGCAACTCCACCTACCGCAAGCGGGATAATGATACATGTTATCAGTTTTTTCCATTGTATTTTCAAAAAAACACCCCCGAAATAATTTATGTTTTTACGGCTTGTTTTTATTCGTGCAAGGTAAATCTGTAAAAAACAAAACCGACCATAATTGGTCGGTTTTGTTATACCGCATAAAACGGTAACGCTTTTATTTATTGTTCTGGATGTACTCTGTTAGCTCGCCGATTGTTCTGATGTTTTCAATCTCCTCGTCTGGGATCTCAACTTCGAACTCATCCTCGATAGTCATAAGAAGCTCAACAACATCGAGGCTGTCTGCGCCGAGGTCTTTGGCGATGTTAGTGTCCATAGTCATAGCGGATTCGTCAGCATCAAGCTGCTCTGCTAAGATATTTTTAATTTTTTCAAATACCATAATACTTCACCGATTTCCTTAAAATTGCAGCCGCCGATTGGCAGGGTGCTAATCAAATAATATGTGCAAAATGTATATTTGTCAATATATTTTTGCTTTTTTAGACAAAGTTGTGCCTTTAAAATGTCGAACTTTGATTTTTCATTCGAAAATTGTTGCAAAAAACTAAAAACTAATTTATAATAATATGAATAATAAATTCACTTTAAATAACGAAAGGTGGTTAGTGGGTGCGATTTTAAAGTGCCCCCTGATATGGCGAAAGAAAAACTTGTTAAATCCATAACATCTATGGAAGAGGATTTTGCTAAGTGGTACACAGATGTTTGTGTGAAAGCCGAGCTGATAGATTATTCATCTGTTAAAGGCTGTATGATAATCCGGCCATACGGATATGCTATTTGGGAAAACATTCAGCGCGAGATGGATCTAAGATTTAAAGAAACAGGGCACGAAAATGTCTATATGCCTATGTTTATTCCCGAAAGCCTGCTTCAGAAGGAAAAGGACCATGTCGAAGGGTTTGCGCCCGAGGTGGCTTGGGTGACCCACGGCGGCGAGGAAAAGCTTGAGGAAAGAATGTGCGTAAGACCTACCTCCGAAACACTTTTTTGCGACCATTTTAAAAATATAGTTCACTCTTACCGTGACCTGCCAAAGCTTTACAACCAGTGGTGTAGCGTTGTGCGATGGGAGAAGACCACACGCCCCTTCCTGCGCTCACGCGAGTTTCTCTGGCAGGAGGGCCATACTCTGCACGCTACGGCAGAAGAGGCCAAGGCTGAGACTATTCAGATGCTTAATGTTTATGCCGAATTTGCAGAGAATATTCTGGCAATGCCGATAGTAAAGGGTGTCAAAACCGAAAAAGAGCGTTTCGCAGGCGCCGAGGCCACATACACTATCGAAGCCTTAATGCATGATGGCAAAGCTTTGCAGAGCGGGACCTCGCATTATTTTGGCGACGGTTTTGCAAAGGCTTTTGAAATTGAGTACACCGACAAGAATAATAATTCTGTGCATCCTTTCCAGACCTCTTGGGGAACCACCACCCGCCTTATTGGTGCTGTAATTATGACCCATGGCGATGATAGTGGATTGGTATTGCCTCCGGCATTAGCTCCTATACAGGCGGTTTTGATTCCGATAGCCACCCACAAAGAGGGTGTTCTTGAAAAAGCGACCGAGGTTTATGAGAAGCTCAAAGATGTCTGCCGCATTAAATTGGATGACGGTGAGCAGTCGCCCGGATGGAAGTTCTCAGAATATGAAATGAAGGGCGTTCCGTTGCGAATAGAGCTTGGCCCGAAAGACATTGAGAATAATTGCTGTGTTGTTGTTCGCAGAGACAACGGTGAAAAAATAACAGTTGCACTTGATGAGCTGGAGGATAGGATACCCGAGCTTTTGAAGGCTGTTCATGAGGGGCTTTACAATAAAGCTCTAAACCGAAGAAACAAAATGACATACGATGCACACAACCTTAACGAAATGAAGGAAATAGCCGAAAATAAACCCGGATTTATCAGGGCTATGTGGTGCGGCGACCGCGAGTGTGAAGATAAGCTAAAAGAGGTTGCCGGTGTGACATCCCGTTGCATACCCTTTGAGCAGGAGGAAATCTCGGGCGAGTGTGTTTGCTGCGGGAAAAAAGCTAAATCCATGCTTTATTGGGGCAAGGCTTATTAAGCCAAAAACCATATTTAAAAATAGAACAAACCTCGCCCTGAGCCTT
>JAZORP010000044.1:0-3509 GCA_045656665.1 Acutalibacteraceae bacterium
CCTCCTGCGGTTTTGTGTATGTAAACGGCAAATATGTCGGCTTTACACAGGGCAGCCATCTTCAGGCAGAATTTGATATCACCGATTTTGTGACAAAGGGTACAAACACCCTTCGCGTAAAGGTGCTTAAATGGTGTGTCGGCTCATATCTTGAGGACCAAGATTTCTTCCGCTTCAGCGGTATTTTCAGGGACTGCTATATACTGCAGCGTCCTGAAAACCATATCAGGGATATCGAAATAATCCCCACCCGCGAACAGTTCAACATAAGGCTTGATGGCTCTGCCAATGTGAGAATTTTTGATGGCGATGCGCTGCTTTTTGAGGCAAAGGCTCAAAACGAGGTTTCCTTTAGCCCCGAAAATCCTGTTTTGTGGAACGCCGAAAAACCGCATCTTTACGGCATTGAGGTCGAAAAAGATGGCGAGATTATAAGGCTTAAAAGCGGACTTCGTGATATAAAAATCTCCTCTAAATACGAGCTTTTGATTAACGGTCAAAGCGTAAAGCTGTACGGTGTAAACCACCACGATACCCACCCCAAAAATGGCTGGTGTCAGACCGATGACGAGCTTAGAGCCGATTTAGAGCTGATGAAAAAGCTTAATATTAACTGTGTTCGCACCTCCCACTATCCACCCACACCAAGGTTTGTAAGTATGTGCGATGAAATGGGCTTTTATGTGGTTTTGGAAACCGATATCGAAACCCATGGCTTTGTAAGAAGACTGCCGAATGTGAGCTACAGATTTGATTTCGAAAGCAGTGATTGGCCCTGTACCGACCCCGCTTGGGAAAATGAGCATGTCGAGCGTATGGCGCGTGCCGTTGAAACCTTTAAGAACAGCCCCGCCGTTATTATGTGGTCAACAGGTAACGAAAGCGGCCACGGCAGAAACCATATCGAGATGGTAAAATGGACAAGGGCGCGCGATAATTCCCGCCTTATCCATGTGGAGGACGCCTCGCGCGCGGGTCAGATACATAATGCCGATGTTTATTCAAGAATGTATCCGTCACTGTTAGAGCTTGAGGGCTTTGCCCAAAATCAGGATATTAATATGCCTGTGTTCCTGTGCGAGTATTCCCACGCAATGGGCAACGGCCCTGGTGATGTGTGGGATTACAGTCAGCTTTTCAATAGGTATGATAAGCTTATAGGCGGCTGTGTTTGGGAATGGGCAGACCACACCGTTGTGGTAGACGGTGTTCAGAAATACGGCGGCGATTTTGAGGGCGAGCTTACACACGACGGCAATTTCTGCTGTGACGGTATGGTTTTCTCCGACCGTTCGTTTAAGGCAGGCTCGCTTGAGGTTAGAGCGGCATATCAGCCGCTTGCAACCGAGCTTGACGGCAGCACCTTAAAAATCACCAACCGCTATAGCTTTACAGATTTTAGCGAGTGCGAGCTTGGATATACGGTGCAGGTCGATGGCAGAGAGATAAAGAGTGAGAAGATAGAGCTTTCACTCGCTCCGCTTGCCACGAAAGAGGTTAAAATAGATATCCCCGAAATAAACTGTGAGCTTGGCGCGTTTGTCAATGTTACGCTCTTAAAGGACGGGGTAGAGGTAGCGGCTGTTCAGCATAAAATTGAGGCGGATATTAAGCCCTGCGTTTTAGCCGACCCCGCCGATATAACCGAGGACGAGTATAAAATTTATATAAAGGGCGAGGGCTTTGACTATGTGTTCTCAAAGGTCTACGGTAATTTTGAGAGCATTAAGGTTGCGGGTGTAGAGCAGCTTTGCGGTCTGCCGAGCATCACTTCAAGGCGCGCTTCGACCGATAATGAAAGAAATATTGTGGCGCGCTGGAATAATGTAAATATCTGGCAGGGCGAGAATATTAATGTTCAGTTTTCAAAGGTTTACGACTGTCGGTATGAAAGCGGCAGTATAGTGGTGAATGGCGCTTTAGCGGGTGTTTCAAGGCTGCCGTATTTCCGCTATACCGCCACATATACTGTTGATAAGGGCGGCAAAATCAAGGTGTCATTAAATGGTGCGGTAAGACGCGATGCTTTCTTCCTGCCGCGCTTAGGTCTTGAATTTTTGATGCCACAGCAGGCAAAGAGGTTTGAGTATTTCGGGCGCGGTCCTGCTGAGTGCTACTGTGATATGTGCCACGGCTCGGCTGTGGGTCTTTACAGCAGTGATACCGATAACGAGTATGTGAACTATGTCCGCCCTCAGGAGCACGGCAACCACATTAATGCAAGGCGCCTTGCTATCGGCGACCTCGTGTTTGCCGCTAACCGCGATTTTGAGTTCTCGGTTTTAAACTACGGTGTCGAGGCGCTCGAAAAGGCAACACATACCGATGAACTTATTTCGGATGGTCTTGTCCATCTCAGGATAGATTATAAAAACTCAGGATTGGGTTCTAATTCCTGCGGCCCCGCTTTGGAGGAAAAATACCGCCTTAGCGAAAAGGAAATAGACTTTGAGTTTTTCATAATGCCAAAAAATAGATGAGAGGATAAATTTTTATGGTTAAGCACATTATTCTTTGGAAATTAAAGAGCGTGCATAATACCGATGAAGTAAAAAACGGAATTAAGGAGGGTCTTGAAGCACTTTTGGGCGTTGTGCCGGGGCTTTTGGAAATCAAGGTACAGACCGATGTGTTTGATAGCTCGAATGTTGATGTTATGCTCTATTCGGTGTTTGAGGACGAGGCGGCACTGCGCGGATATGCCGTCCACCCTGAGCATGTAAGGGTCGCCGATACAAAAGTTAGACCCTTTACCGAAACAAGGTCGTGTATTGATTTTGCCGAGTAAGTCCTGTGCCGATAAATTAAGGTTTTACTAAGACGAAGGTATAGTAGTGCCCCGTTTCTGTTTTTGGAAACGGGGCCAACTCAAAATGAGCAAAATTTATGTATTTTACTCTTGACAATTTGCAGCCTTGTAACTATAATAAAATAGTTAACTAAATATATGGAGACGTATCGAAGTGGTCATAACGGGGCTGACTCGAAACATAGTCGGGTTTATCACGACTGTATCTCAGTAAGTCCTTTATTTATCGGCGTTTACGCTACGTGCATTTGCACTTTCAGAAATCTGCATCTCGCAGTTTTCTCGCAATTTAGGTATCAGGCTTTTCCTTTACAATTTTATATGGAGACGTATCGAAGTGGTCATAACGGGGCTGACTCGAAATACTTTCGGTTTGTTTTGATGACATCCTTCAAACCCTTTATTTATAAGGGCTTTTGAGAACCCTTTTGGAAAGTGTCATATTTTCTAATGATTTTTCTAATGGTTTTCCACTTACAATTTAATATTTTTTGCTTCAAACGGTGAGTTGTCCGAGTGGTCGAAGGTGCGAAACTCGAAATTTCGTGTTGGTGATGAGCCAACCCAGGGTTGGAATGCCTGACTCACCGCCATATATAAAGCAGCAGGTTCTTATGCCTGCTGCTTTTCTTTTATCATCGCATCTATTTGCTCAATTTGTATTTTTGATTTTTGAGGTCTTGATAAATATTTTGCAGTG
>JAZORP010000045.1:0-2628 GCA_045656665.1 Acutalibacteraceae bacterium
AATTTCAAACTGTGAGCAGGTGGACGCATTTTCTTGTGTGCATCTGCCCACAGTCTGCTCTGTCACTTTAACAAGCTTGTTTATTATAATACGGAAGCGCGGTTTTGTCAACCCTTTTTTTGAAAAATTTTTGATAAAATCGATTTACACCTATTCAAAGTCTTAAATTCGCCGTTTTACTCTTTTATACTCTCGTTTACTCCGACTTCAAGTCAAAAAAATTATTTCTTTATAAGCAGAATAATCAGCCAAATTAAGCCAAAATATCCGAAAACCAGATAAAGTGAGGACACCAGAAAGGAAAAATTCAGCTCCGAAAAGGGCAGAGCAGCCAGACAGAAAATCCCCGACCCCAGCACTCTCTGTTTCCTTGTCTTAAATTTAAACCTTGACAACACTCCAAAGCCATGGGAGACCGCCGTTGTGCAAATCGAAGTGAAAAGCACGGCAAGATACATCATCTTATAGACCTCGCCCCTGAGCGCCGCCATATCAAAAAGGGGCATCGGGGAATAGAGAACTTTGTCATAATAAATATTAAGAGCCTCTCTTATGAGAAAAATCAAAACGCCCAATACCGCGCTCCCGACTATCGCTCCAATCTTAACCGACTTTTTATCGAGGAGTGAATAAAGGGGCACCAACACCGCCCCTGCCGTTATGGTGTTATAACTCACATAGCAAACCGCCGAAACATAGGGGTTATCCGAAAGAGAAAATACCGACACCGTTTCACTACTATATAATAAGGAAGAAACTGACAGATAAGTTGCGCCGAATATCATAAATGGAACTAAAATGGAGTTGATTGCCACGATCCCCTGAATATCAAAAGAGAAAACAAGAAAGCATATAAGAGACAGAGCCACAACGCCCACCTTGTCGTCCCAGCCAAAAGCAGACTTAAACAGCGCCCCGCCCGCAGAGAGCATTACGAAAAAACCGCAGAACATAAAAAGGTACATTATCCCCTTTATAAAGCCCGACAGCTTTCCTGCCTCTTTGTCCACAAATTCGCCGAAGTCGGATATACCTTCCCGCCTCGCCTTATTTAATATAATGTAGGAAATGGTTGCAAAGAGAAAAAAGGCAAGTAACACGGGGAAGGGATTCCTCTGGCTTTTCATATTGAAGTATTCGATAATCTCCCGCCCCGAGGCAAAGCCTGCCCCGATAACCAAGCCTATATAAACAAATGCAATTTTGAATCCGTTTTTCATTTTATCCTCCCCCTCGGGTTTATAAAAGGATATAAGTACAATATATTGTGTTTTCATACATCTATGAAATTCTATTCGCAAAAAAGCCTTATTATTCGGAAATTTTTTGCAAAAAACCATTGACAAACTTGCGCTTCCGTGGTAAAATAGTACTACCTCTGAAAAGAGGCTTTATTTGTGTTGTATGAATCCCGAAAGGGTTTTGAGAGAAAGGGTGAACAAAATGAGAGTTAAAATCACATTAGCTTGCACCGAATGTAAGCAGAGAAACTACGATACAATGAAAAACAAGAAGAATGACCCGGACAGACTTGAAATGAACAAATACTGCAGATTCTGCAGAAAGCACACTTTGCATAAAGAAACAAAGTAAGTTTGCAAAGGTTAAAGGAGTATTAAAATGAACAAGATTAAGAACTGGTTTATTGATGCCAAGGCTGAATTCAAAAAAGTTGTTTGGCCGTCTTTTTCTAAAGTTAAACAGAACACTATTATCGTTCTTGTTTTCGTAGTACTTATCGCAGTCCTTATTGCCGCACTCGATTGGCTTTTCGCTTGGGGCATCGGAGCTTTGATTAAGTAGAAATTTTAGGAGGGAACGGGATTATCCCAAACTTATGGCAGAAGCAAAATGGTATGTGGCCCACACTTATTCCGGCTATGAGAATAAGGTTAAGGCTGATATAGAAAAAACAATTGAAAATCGTAACATGCAGGATGTTATTCAGGAAATATGCGTTCCTATGGAAGAGGTTGTTGAGATTAAGGATAACGAAAAGAAGACCGTTATGCGTAAGCTCTTCCCGGGTTATGTCATAGTTAAAATGGTTATGACTGACGAAAGCTGGTATGTTGTGAGAAACTGCCGTGGTGTTACGGGGTTTGTCGGTCCCGGTTCTAAACCGGTTCCTCTTACTGAGCAGGAAATAATCAATATGGGCCTTGAAAAGCGCACTATTAACATTGATTTCGCCGAAGGCGACCAAATCAGAGTTAAGTATGGTCCTCTTGAAGGGTTCGTTGGTGTTATCTCTGAAATCATCATGGACAGGCAGAAAGTTAAAGCCAAGGTTTCCATGTTCGGCAGAGATACAGATGTTGAACTTGAATTTAATCAGGTTGAAGCATTAGTTTAAATTTGTTACCCACACAGCACACGCTGTATTATATATTTGGCGCTTGCGCCAAGTTTGTGGGAGGGGTAGCCTGAGGGTTGCCTCGATATTACCACGTTTGTAAGAAAGGGAGGTGTCATGAAAATGGCTCAAAAAATCACAGGTTACATCAAATTGCAGATTGAAGCTATGAAAGCTACTCCTGCACCACCAGTTGGTCCGGCTCTCGGTCAGCACGGTGTTAACATTATGGACTTCTGTAAGCAGTTCAACGAAAGAACAAAGAATGACGC
>JAZORP010000046.1:0-1894 GCA_045656665.1 Acutalibacteraceae bacterium
CAACGAGGTCTAAGAGAATATATTTTTAATTTACAGATATTGATGTTATTAAGCTTTGTGGCTGCTCAAGACAGAGCTATTATAAATATAAAGCGGAAATAAAAAGAACCGACTCTATTTAAAGAGCCGGTCTTTTTTGTAAAATTATCAGTATTCAACGAAAAACTATATTTTAAACACACTTTGACCCTTTGGTACATCTATTTCGATAGGGTACCAAAGGTACTTTGTTACCACCTTCAGTTTAAATGGCTTTTGTGCTTCCACCTTTACGGTGGTTTGATCCTTAAATGGATGGTATTCGGTGCATACTATGCTTACAAGATTGGAATTAAAAATCATATTTTCTATTCCGCATTTTTCACGGTTGTTTAGGTGGAAGGTGACTTGATTTTTATGTGCATCAAATTCAAGACCGATAATGTTTTCAATAAGCATAGTTATTGGCGCAATTCCACTCCAGCCTACAAATTCGTCACGGGACAGCGTGTTATATTCAGTGGTGGCGGGGCGATAAGCGTCCGGGGCATAGCATTCCCAAATGCTGCCGTACGCTACATCGTTTGCAACCTTGCACATGCCGTCAAGATACTTTATGGCAGCTTCCCTTGCGTATTCGTGATATCCGTTTTTACAAAGTCCCTTTATAGCGCACAGGTTAGTTGGCGCCCATACTCCGCCAAGCCAATAGCCACCGGCAGTATCGTAATTTGGGTCATCCTTTGACAGTGTGGCAAAAGGGATTTTTGTGTAAAATTCGTTTTCGTTCATCATGTGCGCTACTACCGAGCGAAGTCTTTCGCCATATGCAACCCCCGATACAAGTGTCCAAAAGGTGGCGGCAGTTTTTGAGTTTATAAACTTAACCCTATCGCCTTTCCATGTGCGGGTAAAGAAATTAAAATACCAACCTGCTTTTTCGCTATAATGAAGCTTGTTTATGTTGTCGCAAATGCGCACGTGCTCATTTTCATAATGCTCCGCCTTTTCATTTAAGCCAAGCTGACTACATATATAAGATATACAAAGGG
Source organism: Acutalibacteraceae bacterium (assembly GCA_045656665.1). Classification (GTDB taxonomy): domain Bacteria; phylum Bacillota; class Clostridia; order Oscillospirales; family Acutalibacteraceae; genus UBA737. The sequence continues at coordinate 1,032 of JAZORP010000046.1, forward strand.
CACTAAGTGCCTGCTGACAGGCAAGGTCAACAAAGCAAGTGTCGCTTCCGTCACCGTGCTTAGCTCCATATCCACTAACAGGGGAATTATCCATTCCGCTGGAGCCTGTATCTTCAAAATAGTAAAGGTCGCAGCTTTCTCTTTTTCTATTTTTCTCAATAAAATTATAAATTCCCTCAAGTGCAGGCAAGACGCGCTCAAAGCGTGAGGAGTCACCCGAAATCAAATAGTGCTCCCATTCTGCCCAAGCCATAAGAGGCGGGTTTATTCTCTCGCCATAAGTAGGCTCGCCGTCATCAAGGTTATACGCCATAGCCATAAAGCCGTCGTTCTTGCGCCTTAGCATATATAGATTGTCAAGATTATTCAAAGCACTTAATGTGCCATTTGAATAATTGGTAATAAAGGTCATTATGCAGGAGTCCCATTGCCACATGATGCCCACTCCGGGCATACAGGTTAAAATGTCCTTCCAGCCATCCTTTTCTATATATTCCACATTTTTAAAGGCAAGCTCCCAGGCTTGATAGTAAAGATTTATAAAGTCATCACGTCCATCTAAAATAGGACGCGGAAGACTTTCCTTGTTATAGTTATAGCGTTTTTTCATTTTTACCCTTCAACTTTTGCAATAAAATTGTATATTTGTGATTACATATTATCACAAAATATGATTTAATTCAAGAAGAGTTAGTATATTATTTTAAATTCCATTGATACCACACAGAAAGTGCTCATAAACACACAAAAATTCTGTCAGCTATGTCGGCTCAAAAAGCTTTGAATTTATGATATAATTTTTCCACTATTTGACCATTTTCCAAAATCGACACAGCCAAAATTCCATAAAAATTCCACAATTT
>JAZORP010000047.1:0-13796 GCA_045656665.1 Acutalibacteraceae bacterium
CAAGAATGAATTGGGTAAAAAGCACCGAAATATAGCGCTTTGAGGCAGGTTCGGATTATTAGCTCTACCCTAAGGCGAATCTTTCCGCCCTTTCTTTTCGCCTACATAAGAAAGGGCGTGCCCGTCGCGGCATGAGCGACAAAGGGGTGAATTTTTGCTAGGTTATATTTTCAGACCGTCGCGGACGCCGGTCCCTACGTAACACCAATTCACCCTGCAAAGTTTTTAACCAAATTATATTAATTTGCGTAGGGACAGTATTCTCGCTACGGCTCGGTCCCTGGGCGGCTCTGACAGTCCACCGGACTGTCATTCACTCCCGCGTCGCACGCTTCGCTACCTCCCGGACTGTCCGTTTCATCAAAACACCGTTTGCGGACCGTCCGGAGGCCGGTCCCTACATAACACCAATTTATCTTATAACCACAAATGCGGCGGCTATCTTTTGCCTCCCTTGTGTAAAGGGAGGTGGCATTTTCGTAAGAAAATGACGGAGGGATTGTAATTTTTTTACCTTCAATACAACCCCTCAGTCGCTAACGCGCCAGCTCCCCTTACACAGGGGAGCCCTCTGGGACGCCGGTCCCTACGATATGCAATTTGGTTTTGATTTTAAATATATAATTTTGAAAGCAATAACAATTTTATTTTTTAAGATAAAAGAATATTGATTCTTTGTACGGGAGGCGTTGCACCTCCTGTATCAACAGGCAAAACCTTTTCGGGAGGGGTCTCTCCCCTCCCGAAATAACACTTTATTTAAATTCTACACTCCGTAAAAATGCATAGCATTAGAGGTAACTAAACCGTCCCAACCGTTGATGCTTCTTGGGCCGTCCATAACATTAGGACCTGTAGGATTAGAAGCATCTCCAAAGAAATTCAGAGAGGTTTCTTCAAGCTCGGCTATACGGTCAACGCGGCCCTCAATATAATCACATATACATTCGCGGCAATGGCTTATCCTCTTTGATAAGCCGCCCATTCTGATATCCTGAACCTCAAATCCAAAGGGCTTGTTTTCGATATTCCAAAGCTTGCGGAAATTGCTGTAGAACTCCTCCAAAAGCTCAACCGCGCAGTCATAATCGGCCAAAAGCTTTTTCAAAGCCTCGATATCCTTTGCCTGATATGCCTTGCGGGTGCGAGCCCCCAGATCAAACTTGACCGACATAAACTCGCAAAGCGCGCGCATATTAGAGAACAAATAACCGTACTCCTTATTATTTTCAAACTGAGCTAGCTTCTTTGCGCATTCTGCGTAAGCCGCAGCGTCGCCCTCCCTGATGGTGGAGTCAAACTTGCCCATAAAACAGTCGTTATAGAACATATATTTCTCAGGGTTGAAATTGTTTCTGTTAAGGCTTGTTGGAGTGCCTTCAAGGTCAAGCAACATAAAATCATCAAACTTTATGCCGAATTTCTCATAAAAGCCTTGTTTTATGCTTTCAATATCTTCGTTGCCCTGAGCTATTTGAGCCACATAGTAAACCGCCGGCAAAACCGTGAAAGGTGAGGTTTCGGAGCCGTCATCCCTCCAAACACCGAGAAATACATCCTTAACCGCATTTTGCTTGCAAGCCTTAAGTGCGGCTGTTGTAACATCCATACTCAATGCATTGTGCGGTGCAAAACCTGTCCAAGTCCAGCAGGCACCGGTAAAGCAAACATCCTCATTAATAGCTTGATATTTTTTCAGGTCTCTGTCGTAAACATTAACATCACCCGAATCGTAATTCCAATAAACGAGAGTAACATTTTGGGGGATCATTTTCTTCACATTTTCAAAATCCTCGGCCGAAATCTCGCCGCCTTTTCTTGCGGCCTCTTCATTAAGAATACTCAAGAACATGTCGCCCCAGATTAGTATCTCAAAACCATGCTTTGCGGCTATATCAGCCACACGGTTTAAATGCTCCAAAATAATTTCCATTCGCGGGCGCAGGCCATTTATTCTATAATAGCTGCCGGCCCCCAACAAAAAGGATTCATCCATGCCGACATTGATTACTCGCGAGCGGATATTTTTTTCAAAAGTTGTGAACATATCATCTATAAGCTGATAGGTCTTTTCGCTACCGACAAGGAGGGTGTCATGACAATCACGAACATCTCCAAAGCACGGCCAAGAGAATATTGTTCTAAGATGCGCCAAGGTCTGTATGCAAGGGATAAATTCAAGACCCTTTTGTGTTGCATAATCCTCTATCTCACGCAGTTCTTCACCCGAATAGCGCCCCCTGAAATGGCCGAAATAGGGTTGATTTTCAATCTCGTATGTATCTTCCATATAAAGAAGCATTGTGTTGTAGCCAATGTCAGAAATTATGTCCATCCATTTCTTCAAAGTGGGCATATTGTTGACCGCATTTCTCGAACAGTCAAGCATAGTTCCAAGCCTGCGGAAATTAGTTTTGTTTTCCATAAAATCAAACCCTTTCACCCTTAAAGGTAAATATTTTAACTATAGCCACATTGTACAATATCACATACCTAATTGCAAGATGTTTTTGTGAAAAAAATAAATTTTTTCCAAACTAAAAAATGCGCTTAAAATCGGTTTTTAAAAGGCTGTTTTTGGCAAAAATTAATCACTTTTGCGGGCATCGGCTGCATTAACACCCCAGACTCCGAGAATTATAACAAGGCAAAGCATATACTCTACCACAGAAAATTTTTCTTTAAGTATAAACACCCCTGCCAAAACCGTTACAACGGTTATAATATTGGAAAAAGATGATGATTGCACAAGACTTATAACCGATGTAGAATAATTGTATAGCATAAAGGCCGCAACCGAAGAGAATAGGGCTAAATAAATTATCGAAATTACGAACAAGGGCTGCGAGAGGGCGGAAAGTACAGACGGAATATAGTTTTTCCCGTAAAGAAATAGGGCTATCACATTAAAGCCTACTGCACTAAGAAAAAACATTACATAGGTCCTCTCAAAAGGCGAAAATCTGGCCGATTCCGAGCGGCTCAAAAGGTTGAAAAAGGCGGCGCAGATAACCGCGCATACCAAAAGCACTATTCCTAAAATATGATTTTTTGAGCCGTCATTCGAAATTATGCTAAGACAGGCCACCGCCGCTATTGAAATAAGGGTGAATATAACCTGCTTGGCCGTCGGCCTTTCTGCCAAAAAGATGGCTGAGAAAAACATCACTGCCACCGGAACCAAAGCAATTATAACCCCCGAAAGCGCCGAGGAGACAAGCGATAACCCATAAAGCTCAAAAATGAAATATAGTAGCGGCTGTGCAAGCCCCATCCCCAAAAGCTTGACCTTAGACTTGCCCTTGAAGTTGAGCTTGATTTTGCCGAGCAGCAGTAAAATATTAAGCGATGCAAACGCGGCAGTAAATCTGACCGCTAAAATCACGATAGGCTCTGCAAACTGCAAAGCAAACTTTGAAAAAATAAAACTGAATCCAAAAATCATATTAGCTAAAAGAGCCGCCGCCATACCGCAGATTTTTTTATTTATCTTCATAGCTATCCCGCTTTCCTGTTCTATTAGGTCACAATATAGAATTTAGCAGTTTTGGTATTAATTTGTCAACTTTAAATCCTGCAAAATAACTTTTAAAGGAGTTTTGTAATTATTTTGTAACTTTTTTATGTATTTTTGTTATTATTGCTTGCAAATCTCAACGATATTGTGTAGAATGTATATATATTATATTTTATAAATACTCCATACAAAGTAAAGGATGTGTATAAATCATGTCAAACCGTCTTTTCCAGGGTGTTATTCATCAAATGAAGGACTCTATTGACCGCACCTTCGGTGTTGTTGATGAAAATTCCGCTATTATTGCCTGCAGTGAGTTGGGTAAGATTGGAGAGGTAATCCCCTCAGTTCCTGTCCCCGCTTCTGAGCCTTCAATAAGCGAGGGCCGCACCTTCAAAGGTCTCAGCCCATCTCAGGGCGCAAATTACACGGTTTTTGTTGACGGAGAAGATGTCTCAGCATCAAAATATGCTTCAATTTTAGCTGTTGCTTTCTCAAATATAAAGTTTTATTATGACGAGAAGTATGACCGCAGCCATTTTATAAAAAATGTTATTCTTGACAATATACTCCCGGGTGATATTTATCTTAAATCCCGTGAACTTGGTTTTAACAGTGATGTTATGCGCACCGTTCTTCTGATTCGCACAACTCAGAACAGCGACGTTTCGGTTTATGACATTCTTCAAAATCTTTTCCCCAGCAAGACTAAGGATTTTGTTGTCAGCATAAACGAAAATGATGTTGCCCTTATTAAGGAAACTCAGCCGGGCATTGAGGCTAAAACTATTGAAAAACTGGCCTCCACTATTGCCGACACCCTTTCGGGCGAATTTTACATTCACGCCGCCATCGGTATCGGCACCACGGTGGACAACCTTAAGGATCTTGCCCGTTCATTCAAGGAAGCTCAGGCTTCGCTTGAAGTAGGCAAGGTTTTTGACATTGAAAAAACCATCATTTCTTACGACAATCTTGGTATCGCAAGGCTCATCTATCAGCTTCCTACAACACTTTGTGAGACCTATCTTAAAGAGGTCTTCAAGCTGGGCTCTATAGAAAGTCTTGATCAGGAAACACTCTTTACCATCCAGCGTTTCTTTGAAAACAACCTCAACGTTTCAGAAACTTCGAGAAAGCTTTTCGTTCACCGCAACACCCTTGTATACAGGCTTGAAAAGATTAAAAAAATTACCGGCCTTGACCTGCGCGAGTTTGACCATGCAATTATATTTAAAATTGCCCTGATGGTCAATAAGTATCTCAAAAGCAACCCGATCAAGTATTAAAGGAATGGCTTATATCTAATGGAACATTTTTTAAACAATGAAAATGCTGCAAAGAAACCCATAATAGAATTCCGCGGCGTTTCAAAGACATATCAAACCGGCACCCACGCCTTAGAAGATGTAAACATCACCATAAATAACGGCGAGTTTGTATTTGTGGTGGGCTCTTCGGGCGCAGGAAAAAGCACCTTTATGAAGCTCATTATGAGGGAGGAAAAAGCCAACACAGGCAAAATTATGGTCAACGGCTTCAGCCTCACAGATATGAGGCGCTCCCAGGTGCCTATGCTTCGCAGAACTATGGGTATCGTATTTCAGGACTTCCGCCTAATACCAACCATGAATGTTTTCCAAAATGTTGCCTTTGCAATGTATGTTGTGGGAGCTTCGGGCAGAGATGTTAGACGAGAGGTTTCAAAAGCCCTTAGCAAGGTAGGCCTCGGGCACAAGGCTCGCTCTATGCCGTCCCAGCTTTCGGGCGGCGAACAGCAGCGAGTTGGTTTGGCCCGCGCGCTTGTAAACTCTCCCGATCTCATCATTGCGGACGAGCCCACAGGAAATGTCGACCCCAATATGTCCTACGAAATAGTGTCTATGCTGACCGAGATCAACAAGCTCGGCACAACCGTTTTAATGGTCACCCACGATCACAATCTCGTTCGGGATTTCCACCACAGAGTCATAATGCTCGACGGTGGTAAAATAGTTGCCGATAACGCCGGAGGTGACCTGCAATGAAATTAGGAAGTGTAAAATACCTCACAGGCGAAGGCTTTAAAAATGTGTGGGTCAACCGTTTGATGACATTGGCATCAGTTGGTGTGCTTGTGGCTTGTATGGTTATAATCGGTCTTGCAATTTTAATTACCGAAAATGTCAACAAGGCTATAGGAACTCTTGAGCAGCAGAATGTTGTTATGGCCTATATGAAGGACTACAATTGGGCTCTTTACGGTGATTCTTCGGACGATACCAACCCCGAAAACACAACAAACACTTCTGCCGAAGAAGCCGACAAAAACGGCATCAAACCGAGTGATTATGTTATCCATAGCGAAGAGGAGGCTCGCGCCCTCTGCGATAAAATAGCCAAGCTCGACAATGTAGCAGAGGTTATATTCGTTTCAAGTGACGAAGGCCTTGAAACTGTAAAAGAATCGATGCTCGAAGGTCAGGAGGAGTATTTCTCATTCCTTGACGAGGAATATGGCAACCCGATGTCCTGCGCAGCAAAGATAAAGATGAAGGATATGGCTCTTTTTAATCAAACTATCGAAGAGATTAAAGAGCTTGACGGTATAGATGTTGTCCAATCCCAAGGCGATTTAGCCGATAAGATCACCGCTATTAAAAACGGTATAGGCGTTGCGGGGGTATGGATAATAGCTATACTTATGGTGATTGCCCTTGTGATAGTTTCCAACACTATTCGTGTCACTATGTACAACCGCAAGCTTGAAATAAGCATTATGAAGGCGGTCGGCGCAACCAATGCGTTTATCCGCATTCCTTTCGTTGTGGAAGGTATGATAATTGGCCTGCTTTCAGCGCTTTTAGCAGAAGGTCTTCTCTACTTCTGCTACCGCGTGGCTACCGAAACCATCATCTCCACCTTAGGCACTACAGATATCGTGGCCTATGGTGATATGGCTTGGCTGCTGCTTTTGGTATTTGCAGGCATAGGTCTTTTCGCAGGTGTTATCGGCAGTGTTATTATGATAAGTAAATATTTGCGCCGTGAGGGCAGCGAATTTGCGGCAATCTAAATTTTCGGAGGAATTATGCGAAATTTAATAACTAAGTTTTTGACTGTTATAATTTCTGTGGCGATTTTTATGAGCGTTTTTTCGCTCACAGGCTCCGCCGCAACCAAATCCGAACTCCAACAAAGCATCAGCGCTCTTGAATCACAGTCGAAAAAGCTTGAATCCGAGATTAAATCCCTGCAAGGGGAAATCAACTCTCAAAAATCGCTAAAATCTGCCATCGAGAAAAAAATAGCGGTTGTTCAACAGCAGATAAACCTCTGCAACAATGAGATTTCCAAAATCAACTCATCTATTGCTAAAAACGAGGAAGAAATCAAATCTAAAAACGCTGAAATAGAAACCGACAAGCTTGATTTTAAAAAGCGGCTTCGCGCTATTTATATGAGTAACACCGGTAGCAATGTTCAAATCCTTTTAGGCGCGGATGACTTTTCAGATTTTCTTCAGCTTTCTCAGTTGACAGCCAGCGTTTCCGCCAGAGATAAGCTCCTTATGGAAAAACTCGCAGCGGCTATTGAAGAACTGCAGGCCAAACAGGCTGAAAATCAGAAGCTTCTGCAGGAGCAGGTCGAGATAAAGGCTATTGTCGCCCAAAAGCAGGCCGAGCTCGAAACCGAGAACAGCCAAATACAGTCGGTTATAAATGAGATTGACTCTACCCAGAGCGATCTTGAATCCCAAAATGCTAAAATCGAAAAACAGATAAAACAATATCAAGCAACCCTTAACTCTATGGCTTCTGCAGGGAATACCTCCTTTGTTTACGACGGCGGCAATTTCCTTTGGCCCGTTCCGGGATATTACAATATATCTGCCGGATACAAGAGCAACGACGCTGTTCATAGAGGCAATCATAACGGTATAGATATTGCGGGCGGAGGTATCGCAGGAAAGCCTATAATCGCTATCTCAGGCGGTGTTGTAACCAAATCCAATAATTCCTGCTCACATAACTATAAAAAGAGAGGCAGCTGTGGCTGCGGCGGCGGCTACGGGAACTATGTCACCATTAACCACGGCTCTAAGGACGGCAACACCTATGTCGTAACCTACGGCCATATGTCCAGCGCAGCGGTTAGTGCGGGGCAAACCGTAAAAAAAGGTCAGGTTATAGGTTATGTCGGCACTACCGGCTGGTCAACAGGATATCACCTGCATTTTGGTATTGCTGTCAACGGTGTTTGGAAAAACCCGATGAACTACTACAGAAGAGCCAATTAAAAGCACTCTAAGCCGCCGCGCTAATGACGGCGGCTTAAAATATAAAAAATAAGAGGACATAATGATTAAATCCTTCAGAATAATTTCATCTTCCCTGCTTGTTTTATGGATGATTTTAATATTCTGCCTTTCAGCTCAAACTGCTGAAATTTCCTCCCAAACAAGCGGCGGCGTTATTGCATTTATTCTTAAGCTTGTTTACCCCGGATTCAAAGAACTTTCCGCTTTGCAAGCCGGAGAGATGACAGCAGAATTTCAGTTTATCATCCGCAAATGCGCTCACTTTTCCTTATATGCAGGTTTGGGAGTGCTTTCATTTCTATCGTTAGTAACATATCGTCGGCTCTCATTGCCTATGCTCTCGGCATTCAGCCTGAGTATATGCTTGTTGTACTCTATAACCGATGAAATTCATCAGTTGTTCGTTCCCGGCCGCAGCGGAGAGATAAGAGATGTTTGCATTGATTTTTGCGGCAGCCTGATTGCGGTATTAATTATGTTTTTGATTATAAGATTTAGCAGATTAAAATTTTTAAGGAAGTTAAGAGGTGTTCCCATTGAGGAAAAAGAAGCTTTTGAAGCTGAGTGACGAGCTGTTTGACCGCTCTGAAAATTACAGAAAAACCATCGAAGAATTAAAAGCCGAAAATGAGCGTTTGCTCAATGAGCTGAAAAAGCTCACTCCCCAAAACACAGCCTCATTCTCCCAAGATTCCGCCAAAACCTTGGAGGAAAAGCTTAATGAGAATTCGGCAGTTTCCGAGATTACTGAATATGGCGCTCAGGTCATCGGCAAGATTATAATAACCTCTACCGCCTACTGCAATGCTCTGAACACCTCATACCACGGTGAACAGGTCAAGGAGCTCGTAGACCTAATTCTGAGTAAAACCGATGCTGCCAAATCCAAAATTTTGGAGATAATCTCAAACGATTTGTCTTTTGATGATAAAAAAGACTCCATCGACAATCAACAAACCTTGGCCTATGATTATTTTGAAAGAGTTATATCACAAAGACTTTAAAAAAATATAGTAAATCCCCCATATCGCGTGGTTTTTATTATACAAAAAACCGCTCCGGATTCCGGAGCGGTTTAATTTTTTATTAATCGTTTACATAAGGCAATAAAGCCATCTGACGAGCACGCTTAATAGCGGTGGTCAGCTCGCGCTGGTGAGCGGCGCAGGTGCCGGTCGCACGGCGAGGAAGAATCTTTGCACGCTCAGAAATGAACTTGCGAAGACGGGCTACATCCTTATAATCAATGCTTTCAACACGATCAACGCAGAAATGGCAAACCTTTTTGCGGCCTTTTTTATGCATCGGTCTATCGTTTCTCTCGTTATCCATTTTAAAAGCCCTCCTTATTTAAAATATCAGAACGGCAAATCGTCGTCTGTGGCATCGCCTAAATCGGCGAAATCATTTGCGCTCGCATTGCTGAAAGAAGCTGGCTCGCCTTCTGGCAAAGCAGAAGAAGCATCTCGCTTTGATTCAACAAATTGAACATTGTTTGCAACTACTTCAAAAGCGGTACGGTTGTTGCCGTTCTTATCCTGATATCTGCGAGTCTGGATAGAGCCCTCAATACCTATAAGATTGCCTTTTTTGAAGTACTTAGTGATAAATTCCGCAGATTGACGCCAAGCAACGATATTGATAAAATCGGTTTGGCGCTCCTCACCGGAACGGTAACGGCGGTCAACAGCAATGGAGAAGGTCGTGACCGAAATGCCGTTAGGGGTTGTCTTGAGCTCAGGATCCGCAGTCAGACGGCCTGTTAAAACTACCAGATTAAACATCCTTTATTCCTCCATTACTTTCTGATTACCATGACACGTAAAACGCCGTCAGTAATCTTTACGATACGCTCAAGCTCTGCGGGGAAATTCGGGTTGCTTTCGAAGTTGTAGAAAACATAGTAACCCTCGGCCTCGTCATCAATGAGATAAGCAAGACGACGCTTGCCCCAATCATCAACGCTTTCAATGGTACCGTTTTTAGCGATGAGATCGTTGATCTTCTCCTTCAAAGTTGCGGTTGCTTCTTCGCCGTTTGCAACAGAGAAAATAACGCCTGCCTCATACTTGTTGGTCATTTACTTTGCACCTCCCTTTGGACTTATGGCCCTGCCTTAGGCAGAGCAAGGAGCTAATAGAAAACATAATATTCCATTTAGCAACCGTTATTATAACAATTTTTTGCCCCTTTGTCAACAAAAATCTTTATTAATATAAAACATAAAACCGATGCACAAGTTTTTTCTTGTGCATCGGTTTTTCAGGTAATACTGCCTTTATATTTTTTTCTTGTGGCCATACCGCCTCTGATATGACGCTCTTGCTTATTCTTTTCAAGCACCTCTTTAACACTGCGGTAAAGCTGGGGATTATCATATCTGAGCCTCTCAGTGACATCCTTATGTACCGTAGACTTGCTTATCTTAAAAACCTTTGCAGCGGCCCGCACTGTGGCCCCCGTATCTAATATGTACTCCCCTAAAATCACAGCTCTGCCCGACACTGTCTCCCTCATACAATCAACTCCTAAAAGGACTATTTAATTGTATGAAAACAAATGATTTTTTATTCTTTTAAAGTATAAAATGCTATCAAGAATTAAAGAAGTTATTTTAAAACAGCAGTAGCGTCACTGATAGTCTTTTCAAATGCCTCTCTGCCGTACTTGTCAACCTCAGCTTTATTCTTTTCTCCATGGGTAAGACATCCTGCGCCGCCGATGCAACCTCCAATACAAGCCATGCCTTCAATAAAGTTGGCATCAAGAACATTTTTGCTCTTTTTAAGAAGCGCTATACGGCATTCCTCAATGCCGTCACAAGCAATTGCTTTTAAATCAAACTCAATATTCTGTTCTTTAAGGCCTTGGGCTACAGCATCGCAAAGTCCGCCGCTTCGAGCGAAAATTCTGCCAAAGTAGGATGCATTATCCAAGACATCCTCGCAGAGAGTTGTTATGTCAATATCCTTACTATCGTATAGGGCTTGCAACTCTTCAAAGGTAATAACCGCATCGATATACGGCTTGACACTTTCAAGCTGTGCTTCTGCCTTTTTCGCCGTACAAGGGCCAATAAATATAACCTTGGCATTTTCGTCGGTACTCTTAATATATTTCGCTAATGCTGCCATAGGCGAAAGATTATGGGACACCAAAGGCAACAAATCGGGGAAAGCCGATTTGATATACTGCACAAATGCAGGACAGCAAGAACTTGTTAAAAAGCCTTTTTCGGCAAGCTCTTTTGATTCCGCCTGAGCCACCATATCGGCGCCGAGAGCCGCCTCGATTACCGTAAAGAAGCCAAGTTCTTTAAGACCTGTAATAACCTGACCAAGCTTAGCATAGGTAAACTGACTCGAAATGGAGGGGGCTACAATGGCATAAACCTTATATTTCGTGTTATTCTCGCTCTTTTTAATAAGGTCAATAACATTCAGTATATAGGACTTATCCATAATCGCTCCGAAGGGACACTGATAAACACAGGCCCCGCACTGAATACATTTGTTATTATCAATGGCGGCAGCATTATCATCATTGATGGAAATCGCCTTTACCTTACAAGCAATCTGACAAGGGCGTTTGCGATTAATGATAGCTGAATAGGGGCACACCTTTGCGCACTGACCGCACTCTACACACTTAGATTTATCTATGTGTGCCACATGGTTGTGGTCAAAGGAGATGGCTCCCCTTTTGCAAACATCTTCGCAACGATGTGCAAGACAACCGCGACAGGAGTCGGTGACCTCATAACCTGCTGCAGGGCACTCGTCACAAGCTATATCAATAACCTCTATAACATTGGGGTTATCTTTATCGCCGCCCATAGCAATTTTAACTCGCTCTCCCAAAATGGCGCGTTCTTTATAAACACAACAACGCATGGTGGAGGTTTTGCCGGGTACAATCATTTTGGGGATTTCGATAATGTTGCCCAGGAGAGTATCGTTCCAAGCCTGACGCGCAACCTCACGCAAAACCTTGTATTTCAGGTATTGTACTTTTGTGTCAAATTTTCTTACTCCCATAAACAAATTCTCCTTAGAAATAGCTAACTTTTATTTTCTTTCCCATCTTTCTGAGGCACTTTGAAAGCTCCTCAACCAAATTCATTTTAATATTGAAATTGATAGGCAAATCAGGGTTCTGGTGAGCAGGGTTTACCGCTCTGCCTACATAAAAGTTGATATCAGTAGCTTCCTCAAACAGCAAACGGCAGATAAGTGATGCGCCGTCACGCTTAAAGCTCCAATGCTCATAATGCTTGTTTTCGCCGAGATAATCCTTTGCATATTCAAGCACCTTGTTTACAGTGATAACACCTTCGGTAACAAGATCCACTCCTTCAATTTCTGCAATCGGAGGTACGTCGCTCGCCTCAAAATTAAGACTTGCCTTAACGGGTTTGCGAAGGAATTTAGCCGCAACAGAAGATGTTGTTCCGCCGCAGATGATGTGCTTCCCTTCTTTGGAGAAGAACAACGACATCATCCGGTCGGCATCATCACGGTTAGACGGCGGACCAAATAGCATATTCATCGGCTCTCTCTTTCTGATATGAACAACACAAGCCGTCGCGTCATCACCGGGCTTTTGATCGTAAAGCTTGTCACACTCATCTACAAGCATTGTGGATAATGTTTTTGCCGTGTAACCGGCATGTGAAAGGGATTCCATAAATGCAGCTATATCTTCCCGCTTCCAACCAAAATTATATGCCATGCCTATGCCGGCATGGGGGCAACCGTCACTCATTGCAATGAATATATCATTCTCTTGCAACTTAATGACAGATTTATATATCTTTTTCCCGCCAATATTCATTTCGGTTTTTGGGTAATCCCAAACCTTTTCTTCTCGGATAATTATAGCGAGGGGATTATCGTACTGAATAAGCTCAGCCACCTGATTGTTCTTAAGGTGAATAATGGTAAATGTGGAATATGCCACGCCGCGAACAGAGCAAACAGGCAGAGTTGCAGCGATAGTTTCAACACACTCTTCCAAGGATAGTCCCTCTGCAAGCATTGTTGAAATAATTTTAGAGGTAAGGGTTGAGAGAATACTGGCTTTTACCCCGCTTCCAAGACCGTCCGACAGCACGATAACGGTGGATTCGTCGCTTGGTTCAACCACATCAACATGGTCACCGCAAAGCTGCTCGCCGTAATGATTTATACTTTTGTATCCGATATCAGCACATAAATCATTCATCTTGGATTGACTCCTTTAATTTTGAGAGCGCAATTTTGGTTTCTGCCGCAGTTTCACCAAGAAGAGAAGCGATTTCCTGAACAATGCGCATTTGCTTGTTTACAACCTTATCGGCAACCTCAATGGTCTGACGGCTGATATTTTCGCGTCTTTGATGCTCGTTCTGCTCATCGGTAATATCGCGCATAATAGCAATAAGAAGATGTGAATCCTTATCGTAAACTACCGATTGCTCGACAAAGCGCTTATATTCAGCCAAATAGACACGCTCATCTCGAACATTACGACCTGTCCGCAAAACATTCATAAATACCGTGGGATCAAGAATGCGGATAACCTGATCGCCGAGAATATCGTTGGCGCTGCGGATGTTCATTAACTTTCTTGCGGCGGTATTAATTTGCTGAACCTCGAGATTTTCGTTAAGAACGATAAGTCCGTTTGGAGAATTATTAACAATGGTGTCTGAGAAGCTTTCAGCCTTTTCCTTAAGGAAAGGCAGACACATTGAAATCTCAGCTTTTCCTTGAATAATAGCAATTGCTTTTTCGCGGCAGGTGTTATACCCGCAAGAGCCACAATTAAGCTCTTGTGATGGCTTAAATTTACCCATCTGACGAAGAATGTTCTGTATCTCCATGTCAGACGGCATCTGTAAACGCTGTTCGATATAAGAAAAACTCTTTTTAAGCTCAACAGCCTTTGGCTGTAAAACTTCAAAATCTTCTTCGCCTGCATATTCGGAAATAGCAATAT
>JAZORP010000048.1:0-10858 GCA_045656665.1 Acutalibacteraceae bacterium
ACAAGCGAGTGGAATATAAATTGGGCTCTCGAGCGCAACGAAGGTCTTGAGCTTGAAGATTTTAAAAAGGACTAATGCTTTTCAAAACCATCACCCCGATGAAACTTCATCGGGGTGATTTTTATTTGGGGCATTTTTACTCTATATTTATTCTTGTGATTTCGGTGAAAGCATTAATATCATAAACTATCAAGGCTTTATCTGTGACAATATAGAATTCATCGTCAATATAAAGGCCTCTTACATTATCGACCACATTGTTAAAGCTGATTTGAGCTATTTTAACAAACTCACCGTCTCTAAGGGAATAGACTCTGTACTCGCTGCCGTTTGTCCCCCAAACAGAAAAGGCTATAATATTTTTCTCTTTGTCAACAAGGGCCGCCTTATGATTGTATAGCGCTTCGGAATAGGTGGCGTCAAGCACGGTTTTTGCGCTTTCGGTGACATCGGCAGGGTTATTAATATCAAACATCGAAAGCTTAACTCCGCCGGTTCTGCCGGTCTGCTCATCAGCATCCTGACCTATTCCTAAAAGCATTCCCTCACCATAAGGAAAAAGATAGTTTGAAAATCCCGGTATTTTAAGCGCGCCTATTATTTTAGGATTTTCAGGGTCCGACATGTCGGCGGTGAAAAGCGGATCCACTTGGCGGAAGGTCACAAAATATGCCGTCTTGCCCATAAATCTCACCGAATAGACCCTCTCATCGGGGGCAATATTCTCTATACTACCTATCTGCTCAAGCTCATCGTTCAGCACAAGAAGTGAGTTAGCCGTTACCAATTTGTAGGAAATCAGGTTGCCTTCTTTGGTTTCAACCCCTGTTTGGTAGGTGGTTACAAATCTAAAATTCCCCTCATATTCGTCGATAGAAAATTGGTTAAGCAAACTTCCGCTGATTTCACCCGTGGCCTTAAGTTCTATCTCGCCATCGGATATTGCATAACGGGATATCGCGGTTTTGTCATCCTCCCCATAACCTGCCGTTATAATATTTTGTGTGCTGCAGTAAAGGGTGTATATACCGCCTAAAAGGGATTGTGTGCTTATAAGGCTTCCGTCTGTTATGCCAAATCCGCAAATCACGGTGTACTGCGGCCCTGAGCGAACATCATTAATGCAAACTGTTTCGGCCTCTACCGCGCCGTTATAATTTTCACACACGACCGACGGTGTATAGGTCTCAGGTTTTTCCTCTGTAATCCCCGAAAAATCAACCGTGTGGTTAGATATGAGATAGAGCTTATCTCCTATAAGTCTCGAATTTTCATAATATCCGCTCTGCCTGCATTCATAAAGCTTTTCGGGGGCTTCGGGATTGGATATATCATATATAAAGGCTGCCGTTTCGCCTTTTTTGTTGTCACACCCAATAACCACAAGCTTGTTGCCCCAAATATACATATTAGAGGTGGGACTGAAGCTTTCCTCTAAAAGAGAGATGCCGCTTACCTGTTGCGGCTCTTTGCCCGCCTTTATTATTCTGATTTTGCCGTTCGCTTGATTTAAGCTGTAGATATACCTGCCGTCGGTTTTGATTATATCGGCTTCATCAACACCCTCGACCTGTGTATTGGTTTCGGAATATTTGTTACCCGTATTTTGCGCGCCGGTTGTTCCCGTTGCGGATTCCGCTTTTGATGAACCGGAGTCCTCTATAATATATTCATAGGTATCTTCTTCATCTTCGCCGAATAAGCCGCTCACAAAATCGCCGATAACATTGTTTTGCAACTTGAATTCTGACACGGCATCATAAATATCGCCATATGTTGTTTTAGAAACTTCGATATTCCCTGCAGGTAGCTTTTCTCCGGAATTTACCGCCCAAACCGACAGTGTCACCGCAAAGCAGGCCGCAAGCGCCGCGGCAGCTCGTATTATAAACACTTTAGAAGGGCGCTTCTGCGCCTCTTTCTCACTTATTCTATTTAAAACCTTTTGCTTTATATATCCGTCCGCACGGATACTTTCTATTTGGTTTGAATATTTATCTTTAAACATTATAGATCATCCGCCTTTATAGTATTTCTAAGCATTGCCCGCGCCCTGCTCAAATGGGTTTTCACGGTGGAGGGATTGGTTTTATTTATCTTGGCTATTTCATTGACAGAATAACCGCAATAATAGTGCAGATGTATGACAGTGCGGTATTTAAGCGGTAGTTTCATTACCTCTTCCAAAACATTTTCGGCTTCAAAACCGCCCGAAACAGAGATGCTCTCATTCAAAGGCTCTGTTTTTTTGAACCACGCGGAGCTTTTTAAACTGTTGCTGCAATTCACAGTTATTCTCAGCAGCATCGCTCTTACATGCTCCTCGCTTTCCATCCTGTTCCACACCTTCATATACCGCAGAAAAACCTCCTGCAATATATCATCGCTGTCATTAATGCTTTTTGTGCGCACAAAAGCAAGCCGATATACCGTATCGGCGTATTTTAAAAAGGCCTCCTCAGGCGTGGCAAAGTCCTTAGCTTTAATTTCCGCCATACTGTTCATATCTATCCCCCTCACCCATAATACTTTTAAAGGCTCTAAAAGGTTTCAAAATTTTTCCTTTAATTTAAAAAGCAGCATTAACCGACCCACAATAAACGGCGGTCAGTTAATGCTGCTTTAATTTTTACTGAATTACGGGCTGAGAAGTCGAAGCGCCTGCTATGCAGACCCACGAATTGCCTGGGTTGACTGTAAGCTTTGTTCCGTCAGTATTAGTGAAGGTAAGCCCGTTCGAAGCTGAGCCCTTGCTCCATTTTATGGGGGTATAGGTTCCGTTTACAAAATAGTATCCGTCGCCCGAGCTTAAAACAACCTCACGATGATTATATCCATCGTTACAGTTAGAATATGTTCTGATTGTGGTGTTCAGCACAAAAACATTTTTAAAATAAAGCGCTTCTCCTGTCGAATAATCCTTGCGCTGAGTTCCGTTGAAATATCTTATATACTTCCCGCTCTCGCTGTCATACTGGAAGGTAGTTTTATAGGAATTGGAAAAAGGCACACTTACCGACGTAGCCGAATTTGAAAGGGTAACCGCTTTTTTCTCATCGGCAAAGTTCTGCCAGGTTGAAGTTTTGCCGTTTTCGGTCTTTATTCCTGCTGATTTTATAGCGTTCCAAAGCCCGTCACCGTAAGCATAAAGGGTATGCTCGCTTGCAAGGCCGTTGGAAATCCTTGCGCCGCCCTTGCCCGGTCCTACAACAAATCTGTCAACATCGCCAAGATGAGGACCTGCATGGTAGCTATCCTGACCGTGATGAACATAAATCGCATTATGACCCATCGCAAGGTCAATAAATGCATATCTTGCGGAACGCACCGTTCCAATCTTTTCAACGGAGGATATATTCTGATAAAGAGCAACAAGCCTTGTTATGCCGCCCTCAACCTCTGTTTCATAGACTATGTCAGCTTTACCGACGCCTGTTTGAACAGGCTGGGCGATGGAGATGTTGTTGACCGTAACTGCAACCGGACGGTTATCGGCAATATCCGCCGATATATCCCTAAGACCCGTAAGCGGATTGACAGCAAGACCGTTATTTGTCTCCTCCTGAGCACTGGTTTCAGCTTTACCCGCGCTAAGAGCCTCCTCTTTTTTCGAACAGCCGACCATACAGCACAAACAAACACACATCATCAAAATAAGTAATCGTTTAAACATTTTTGCCTCCAAGGATAATCATAAATTCATATATACAGTATATTACAAAAATCTTTGTTTTTCAACCGCTAAAACAGTTTTTTTACTAATAATTTTTTCCAAGAAAATTTTGGCCTTTTATATTATATATGTGTATTTTCTCGGTTTTAGCTGCGAATACGGAGTTTCTGAATCGAAAAACAAAGATTTTCACCTCCAAAACAAAGAAAAACAACATATCTCGGCAGTGTTTTGTTGTCTTGCTGTGGTATTTTCATAACTTTTTTCTGTGTTTTTGTTTTTTTATCTTTGAAAAGTGTTGACTTTTTGGTTTAGATGGTGTATTATATAGATATCAAATCAGGAGGTTTAGAAATGAACAAGGTTTACACTGCTGAAATTTCAAAATCCGATCGTATTCAAAAACTGATAGATGACCTTTATTCCGGCACCCCCACCATCGAATCCACCCGTGCCGAGATTATAACAGAAAGCTTTAAAAGCACCGAAAATAAGCCTTTACATATTAGGAAATCTAAGGCTTTCAAAGCTTTGGCCGAGAAATTGCCGGTCGTCATCCGTGACGATGAGCTTATCGTCGGCTGCAACAGCTTCGCTCGCAGAGGCTGCCAGACCTTCCCTGAGTTTTCAAACAAATGGCTCGAGGCGGAGTTTGACACTATTGCAGACCGCAGTGCCGACCCTTTCTATATTTCTGATGAAACTGCCGCCAAATTAAAGGAAGTTCATAAGTATTGGCAGGGCAAAACAACAAGCGAGCTTGCTACCTCGTATATGGCTCCCGAAACCCTCACCGCAATAGAGCACAACATCTTCACCGTTGGCAACTACTTCTACAATGGTATCGGCCATGTTTGTGTTGATTATGCAAAGGTGCTCAAGATAGGTTTCAAGGGCATCTATGAATACGCTAAATCCGAAAGAGATAAATGCAATATTTACGACGGTGATTACAACTCCCGCTACTATTTCCTGACCGCAGTTATGGAAAGCTGTGAGAGTGCAATCATATTTGCTAAGCGTTATTCCGTTGCAGCGCGAGAGATGGCTGAAAAATGCTCAGATGCCAAAAGGCGCGAAGAACTGTTCACCATTGCAGAAATTTGCGACAAGGTTCCCGCAAACGGCGCTCAGAGCTTCCGCGAGGCCTGCCAGTCGTTCTGGTTTGTGCAGTTACTTGTTCAGACAGAGTCGAGCGGCCATTCTATCTCCCCCGGCCGTTTTGACCAATATATGTATCCTTATTATATCAAAGACCTCGAAAGCGGTAAAATCACCCGCGAGCAGGCTCAGGAGCTTATTGACTGTGTTTGGGTCAAGCTCAACAGCCTCAACAAGGTCCGTGATGCACTTTCTGCCGAGGGCTTCGCAGGCTACAGTATGTTCCAGAACCTCATTGTCGGAGGTCAGGATATTAACGGCTTGGATGCTACAAACGATTTGTCCTTTATGTGCATATCGGCTTCTATGCATGTTAATCTGCCCCAGCCTTCACTTTCGATGAGAGTGTGGAACGGAACTCCTCACGACCTTCTTGTAAAAGCAGCCGAGCTTACCAAAACAGGTATCGGTCTTCCCGCTTATTATAACGACGAAATCATCATCCCCGCCCTCATTTCGAGAGGACTTAGCTTAGAGGATGCCCGTGACTATTGCATTATCGGCTGTGTTGAGCCTCAAAAGGCCGCCAAGACCGATGGCTGGCACGATGCTGCATTCTTCAATATGTGCCGCCCGTTAGAGCTTGTCTTCTCCAACGGTATAGATAAGGGTGTTCAGGTTGGTCTTAAAACCGGAAGCATCTCAGAATTTGATACATACGAAAAGTTCTTCAACGCTTATAAAAAGCAGATGGAATATGCCATCAAATTGATGGTAAATGCCGACAACGCTGTAGATTCGGCTCATATGGAGCGTTGCCCGTTGCCCTTCATGTCAGCTATGGTTGACGATTGCATCGCTAAGGGCAAATCAGCTCAGGAAGGCGGCGCGGTTTACAACTTCACCGGCCCTCAAGGCTTTGGTATCGCCAATGTTGCCGACGCTCTCTATGCTATCGATGAGTTGGTTTACAAAACAAAGACCGTCACATTAGAGCAATATGCCGATGCGCTGAGGAACAATTTCGGCTTACCTTACAGCGAAGCCTACGCCAAGAATCTTACGGTTGATGTTGTTAAGGAAATTGCTCTTAAAGGCCACAATATCACAGATGCTCAAATTACCGAGATCTATAACCAGATAAAAGAGAATAATGTAGGCGCCTCTAAAAAGCAGCAATATCAGGCGCTTTATGAAAAAATCAAATCCTTGCCCAAGTTCGGAAATGATTTGGACGAGGTCGACCTCTACGGCCGCGAAGCTGCCTATACATACACAAAACCTGTCGAGAAGTACTCCAACCCCAGAGGCGGTAAATATCATGCAGGGCTTTACCCTGTATCTGCTAATGTTCCGCTCGGTCTGCAGACAGGCGCCACTCCTGACGGCAGGCTTGCAGGCACCCCCATTGCGGACGGTGTTTCCCCTGCGGCCGGCAGTGATGTGAGCGGTCCGACAGCTGCAGCCAACTCGGTTGCTAAGCTTGACCATGGCATTGCTTCAAACGGCACCCTGTTCAATATGAAATTCCATCCCTCTGCCCTTAAAGGCGCATCGGGTATCGAAGGATTTATCGCGCTTATCCGCGCATTTTTCGACCAGAAGGGTATGCATATGCAATTTAATGTTGTCAGCCGAGAAACTTTGCGCGATGCTCAGCTTCACCCTGAGAACTACAAGAATCTCGTTGTTCGCGTAGCCGGCTACAGTGCCCTCTTCACCACCCTTTCGAGATCCCTTCAGGACGATATCATCAACCGAACCGAGCAGGGAGGTTTTTAAGAGACTATGTCTGATTATTTGAATGTATCCGGCAGGATTTTCGATATTCAGAAGTTCTCTGTGCACGACGGTCCGGGAATCAGAACCATTGTCTTTCTGAAAGGCTGCGCCTTAAGATGCAAATGGTGCTGCAACCCTGAATCTCAGAAATACGAAATTCAGACCATGATTCAAAACGGCAAGGAAAAGCAAATCGGCCGTGATGTTACTGTGGCTGAGATTTTGGATATTGTAAAGCAGGATATGCCGTATTACAGGCGTTCCGGCGGAGGCATGACGCTGTCTGGCGGAGAGATGCTTTGCCAGAGCGAATTCGCCCTCGCATTGCTGAAGGCTGCCAAAGCAAGCGCCATAAACACAGCGGTTGAAACCACAGGCTTTGCTCCCTACGATAAAATTGAAAAGATGCTCCCCTTTATCGACACGGTGCTTATGGATATAAAGCATACCGACAGCATCAAGCACAAAGCCTTCACCGCTCAACCTAACGAACTCATTCTCGAAAATGCTGCAAAAATTGCAGAAAAGGCCAAAAAGCTTATAATCCGTGTTCCCGTTATCCCTACATTCAATGCTACCGAGGCAGAGATTGCATCGATTGCAAGATTCGCCAGTGGCCTTAAGGGTGTTGACGAAATTAATCTTCTTCCCTATCACAGATTTGGCAAGGATAAATACGATGGCTTAGGCCGCGAATATCTTATGGGTGATATTGCTTCCCCCACAGAGGAATATATGCAAAAACTCAAAGCCGTCGCCGAGAGCTACGGTCTAAAATGCAAGATTGGAGGATAACACTGTGGAAAACGAACTCACTTTACAGGAAAAATTGCGTATTGTACAAGAACTTGTCCCCGGCAAGCAGATAACCATTGCACATGTTATCGCCAATCCTGATAACATTCTTTACAAAAAGCTCGGCCTTGACCCTGCTGTTGAATACTCTAAAACAGCTATAGGCATTGTCACTATGTCCCCTGCTGAGACTGCTATAATCGCAGGAGATATAGCCATTAAATCCTCAGGCGTTGAGCTTGGCTTTGTTGACAGATTCAGCGGAACTCTTATAGTGACCGGTAGCATCTCAGATGTTATCGCCTCACTGACTGCGCTTGTCGACTATTGCCGCGATGTGCTTGGGTTTACAGTCTGCCCCATCACTAAAACATGATGAAAAAGTTGATTTTAATGGGCCGTAGCGAGAGCGGTAAAACAACCCTCACGCAGGTGCTGCGCGGTGAAGATATCAGTTATGATAAAACTCAGTATGTAAAATTCGAAAACTGCCTTATCGACACCCCCGGTGAATACGCCCAAACACATCATCTCGGCAGAGCGTTGGCTCTTTACTCGTATGAGGCCGATATAGTAGGTCTTTTAATAAGCGCAACCGAGCCCTACTCGCTTTTCCCACCCTGTGTCACCTGTATGGTAAACCGCGAGGTTATCGGCATTGTGACCAAGTCTGAGCAGGAGGGCGCTAATCCCGAAAGGGCTGAAAATTGGCTACGCATTAGTGGATGCAAAAAAGTTTTCAGAATAGATTCCGTCACGGGCTACGGTGTTAATGAATTAATACAATATCTTAATCAATAGGGTTGTAAATTTTAATTTTTTATTGGAGGTGTGGAAAATGGCACTTGAAGCATTAGGTATGGTTGAAACAAGAGGTTTGGTAGCCGCAATTGAGGCTGCTGATGCAATGGTTAAGGCTGCAGATGTAGTACTTATCGGTACTGAAAAGATTGGCTCAGGTCTTGTAAGCGTTATGGTTCGCGGCGATGTTGGCGCTGTAAAGGCTGCAACAGAGGTTGGAAGCAACGCTGCCGGCAGACTGGGAGAACTCGTAGCAGTTCATGTAATCCCCAGACCCCACGGTGATGTTGAAAAAATCCTTCCCAAACTTTAATAGGCGGTGATAAATATGGCAGAAAATAAAACTCCGCAAAAAGAACAAGAGGCAAAAATAGCCCCTCAATCCACAGAAGCACCGGCAGTAAAACCTGCTGCCGATAAATCAAAAACCACAAAAACCACCAAGGAGGAAAAGAAAATGTCACAAGAAGCATTGGGTATGATCGAAACAAGAGGTTTGGTAGCTGCAATCGAAGCTGCTGATGCAATGGTTAAGGCTGCAAATGTTCAGCTTATCGGCACCGAGAAGATCGGTTCCGGCCTCGTAAGTGTTATGGTTCGCGGCGATGTTGGCGCTGTTAAATCTGCTGTTGAAGCAGGCGGTGCAGCAGCTTCAAGCCTTGGCGAAATCATCGCTACACATGTAATTCCCAGACCCCACGGTGATGTTGAGAAAATTCTCCCCACACTCAAATAATTATTTAACCCATACTAGGCAGGAATGAGGCATCGTTTTAAGAACGATGCCCCTCCCTGCTACGGTTTTACTTATTTAATCTGTATCTAAACAGCCGCAAATAACGGCAACTCACATAATCTAGAAAACAAGTGAAGCGGCAAACCGCCGCGGAAACATTATATAATAAAAATGCAAGACTCAAACTTGCATATCTTTTAAAACTATGGAGGAATAGTATGAACGCATTGGGAATGCTCGAGGTATACAGCTTTACAACCGCAGTTTGTGCTGCAGATATTGCGGCAAAGACGGCTGCTGTTAAAGTAATTGCTTTCGATAGAACCAGACCGAAAAGTGAAGCAGTTCCTGCTCCCTTAGTAATGCAGATAAAGATAGAGGGTGATGACGCCTCTGTTAAAGCTGCTATTGAGGCGGCTTCTGCCTACGCTAAAGACGAGGGTATGTATATCGTATCCGACGTAATCTCCCGCCCCGGCGAGGATATGGAAAAAATGGCTTACCTTCTTGATATGAACAAGGATAAGTTTAATAAAAAATTGCCCAAATCCTTCCTTGGCGCAGATGTGGAGCTTCCCAAAACCAATTTCGCCATCGGCTTGCTTGAGTTTTCCGGCCTCGTTGCATCGGTTGCGGGGCTTGACGCTATGCTTAAAGCCGCAGATGTTCGTCTTATTCACTCCGAAAAAAGACTTGGCGGTAGACTTGTTACCTTGATAGTAAAGGGTAATGTCTCTGCAGTAGCTGCAGCTGTTGAAGCAGGTGCAAAAGAGGCTCAGGTCCTCGGCAAGATGCACGGCAAGGCAGTTATCGCAAGTCCCCACGGAGAAGTAATGAAGTTCTTCGATTTTGAAACCTGATTCACTGCATTTACATAAATTTTAAGCAAATCTGTATAAACATTCCAATTCAGGAGGAAAAGTTATGTTAGTTAATATGAATGAAGTTTTAAGGCCGGCAAAGGCGAACAAATATGCAGTTGGTTTGTTCAACGCTGTAAATCTGGAGCTTGCCCGTGGTATTATCAACGCAGCAGAAGCTACCAGATCTCCGGTAATTATGGGAACTGCTGAAGTTCTACTCCCCTACGGCCCCCTCGAGGAGGTTTCTTACTATCTGATTCCTATGGCCAAAAAGGCTTCGGTTCCGGTTGTTGTTCACCTTGACCACGGTCTTTCTTATGACACTTGTATCAAAGCTCTCGAGTTGGGATTCAGCTCTATTATGTATGACTGCTCAACCGATTCCTATGAGGACAATGTCCGCAAGGTAAAGGAAATGGCAGATATTGCTCATTCCTATGGCGCCACTATCGAGGGTGAGCTCGGTCATGTCGGCGATAATGAAGGTTCTGCCGAAGGCAGCTCTCACCTTACCGATCCTTCAAAATACTTCACAGACCCCAAACTCGCTAAGGACTTTGTTGAAAAGACCGGCGTTGATGCTTTGGCAATCGCTGTCGGTAATGCTCACGGCGCATACAAGTTGCCCCCTAAGCTTGATTTTGACAGAATTCGCACTATTGCTCAAACCGTGGATGTCCCTCTTGTTCTTCACGGTGGCTCAGGTCTTACCGATAACGACTTTAGACAGGCTATTAAAGAGGGTATCAGCAAGGTTAATATTTTCACCGACATTAACGTTGCCGCAGTTGAAGCTGAGTTCAAGAGATTCTCTACTATGGATAAAGGTCTTATTGACCTTATCCCTGCCGCAGTTGAAGCTGTCAAGCAGGAGAGTATGAAAAAAATGAAACTCTTCAGCAGCGACGGAAAAGCTGATTTTGCCTGCGCTTCTTCTTCACCAACAAACGATGTTGAAGCGCTCACAAAGCTTGTTGCTGCAGAAATTGCGAAATATCTTAATAAATAATTTTTAAATGCGCCATCATATGGACTGCCCCAATTTGTGCGGACAGTACAAAAAAGCACCTTATGGTAGCTAAAATTGAATTTTAAGCAGCATACTGA
>JAZORP010000049.1:0-25198 GCA_045656665.1 Acutalibacteraceae bacterium
TTCTTACTTTCCAAAAATACCGTTACCCAGAATTTCGCAAAGCGAAGATTTTAGCTCCTTGGCAATGTCCTTGCTAGCAAACATTGCCTTCGTCGCAAATGCGAACTGGAGTCTGACCATTTTGTTACTAAAAATCTTTTAAATTTTGTAGGTCAGACACCATTTCTTAATTCACAGATACTGTCGCCAAAACAAAAACCACACCGTTAAGGTGTGGTTTTGTTTTCGAGGCACCACCCAGAATCGAACTGGGGAATAAAAGCTTTGCAGGCTTCTGCCTTACCGCTTGGCCATGGTGCCATATTAAGTTTTGTGTCGTTGTGACCTTTGGGGTTAAATAAAGGGCGCTTACATTGAAGCGCCCCAGTGGAGCGGATTACGAGGCTCGAACTCGCTACCTCCACCTTGGCAAGGTGGCGCTCTACCAGATGAGCTAAATCCGCATATGAATGGTGCCTCCGGTCGGAATCGAACCAACGACACGGGGATTTTCAGTCCCCTGCTCTACCGACTGAGCTACAGAGGCAAATGGCGACCTGGATGGGGCTCGAACCCACGACCTCTAGCGTGACAGGCTAGCGTTCTAACCAACTGAACTACCAGGCCATTGGTGGGAACAATAGGGCTCGAACCTATGACCCTCTGCTTGTAAGGCAGATGCTCTCCCAGCTGAGCTATGCTCCCACGTTTGACCGCGCCTGGTTTGCTATCACTCACCGGCGACGAACAATATAATATCATACACTGTTTGCTTTGTCAAGAATTTTTTTGAAATTTTCTTATTTTCTTTTTCCTTTATATTTATATGCAGTTTTGGCTCTTTATTCCACTACTTTTTCTTTGCTACATAAACCGCTCTCTCGCAGGTCTCGCGCGGCGGCTCCTCGCTCATATCCTCATAAACTGCCAAAACCTCAAATCCAGCGGAGCAAAGCAACTCTTTCAGCTCGCTATCGGCATAAGCCCTCTCGGAGAAATTTTCACTAAATCTTTCATACAGACCGTCTTGCTCTACAAAAAAATCTAAAAAAATGTCGGTGATCATTTTATCACTGTCATATTCATTCTGCCAAATGCAGTAGACCCCTTCCTCATCGAAAACAAAGGTGTTGTCGGCCAAAACAGCCTTGTGCTTGTAAACCGTGTTGACATCAAAGATAAAAAGCCCGCCCTTTTCAAGAAAAAGCGAAACCCGCTCTAAAGCGGTTTTAAGCTCATTTTTATCTATTATGTGATTAAGGCTGTCCATACAGCATATTGCGCCGTCAACAGTGCCGAAAAGGTCAAGCTCCTGCGCTTTCTGGCAAAGGAAAAGCACCTGTGTGCCAAGCTCGGCGGAATTCTCCCTTGCCTCACTTAACATATCCTCCGACATATCGACCCCTATCGTCTCTATGCCGCTTAGGGCCATTTGATTTGAAAATCCGCCCGTTCCGCAAGCTAGGTCCAAAAGCAATGACGGCAGCTTTCCGTGCTTTTTGAAAAGCTTCAAAAGATACTCCGCTCTCGCTCTGTAATCGACTTCGCCCATCAGCCTGTCATACACATCGGCAAAACGACCGTATCCCGACATATTATTTCAGCCTCTCAAAGACCATCTGAAAACCCTCATTTATAGAGCGGTTGACGCGGCTTATGGTTGCAGTGCTGGCGCCGGTGGTCTCGATAATCTCATTATATACATTCTTTTCATTCAGCATCTTTGCCACAACAAAACGCTGAGCTATAGCCTGAATCTCCTTAGGTGTGCAAGCATCACTGAAAAACTTTTCGCATTCCTCACGGGTTTTAAGCGTGAGAACAGCGTCAAAGAACTGGTCGGTAAAATCGCGGTTTTGCATAACTTTGAACCTCTTTCACGGAATTTTTTCATATTTTAACACACAAAAGCGTTAAAGTCAAATATTACTGCTTGATTACCGTGTAGAAAAATGTTAAAATTTGAAATGTAAAACTGCTTGATAGGGGTTTATTTTATGAACACGGTTAAAATTCTGCACTGCGCAGACATTCATATAGGCGCTGCCGAGAGCTTTTTAGGACTCTCGGCCGATAAACGGCGCTTTGAAACACTTGTCACTTTTGAAAAGATAATTGACCTTGCCTTAGAGAAAAATGTGGCTATAATAGCCTTGGCGGGCGACCTTTTTGACTCCAACCGTATAGAGCCGCGCTTTGTTGATGCGGTTTTTGCCAAGATAGCAGCCGCCGCGCCGATAAAGGTGGTGTATGCAGCAGGGAATCACGACCCACTGGATTCCCAATCTCCTTTTTTAAGTCGCGACCTGCCCGACAACCTTTATGTTTTAGGGGTGAAGGATGACTGCATCCCATTTGACGACCTGGGCGTTAAGGTCTATGGCCGTTCATTTGAATCCTCATTTTTAAAAGGCGAGGAGAAATTTTCGCTTGGCGCAGATGAAAAAAGTATAAATATTATGGTGCAGCACGGCGAGCTTAAGAGCGACCTTAACTCTGACTACAATGCTTTGACCCCTAAATTTGTTAAAAACTGTGGTATGGATTACATAGCGCTCGGCCATGTGCATAAAAGAAGTGAGATTGGCAAAATTGACAACACCTATTTCGCATATTGCGGCTGTCCTGAGGGTCAGGGCTTTGACGAGCTTGACGAAAAGGGCGTTTACATAGGCGAAGTAGGAAAAGGAATATGCCATCTTGAGTTTGTTGCCGTTTCAAAAAGGCGCCATATTCACCAAAAAATAGATATTTCTGCCTGCAAAGACAGCGGCGAAGTAGCCCTTAAGATACTCTCCTGCCTTGAAGCGGCCCACGGCCCCGATTTTAAAGACCATCTTTATAAAATAGAACTGACAGGCGAAATCGACGAGGAAGTCGAAATAGATACCGCCGAAATTTTGAGCCGAATTTCCCCCGAGCTTTATTATGTGAAAATAAAGGACAGCACCGACATCCGCTTTGACCTCGAAGCTTTAGCGACCGAGACCTCGCTCAAGGGCGTTTTTGTTAAAAAATTGCTTGAAAAGCAGCAAAACGCAACCCCGGAGCTGCTCCCTCTTTATAAAGAGGCTTTGAAAATAGGCATCAAAGCATTTTCCGCGGAGGTGAAATACAATGAAGATTAATTCTCTTTACATTTCGGCCTTCGGCGGTATAAAAGACCTTGAGCTCAATTTTAACGATGGGCTCAATATTGTTTACGGCGACAATGAAAACGGCAAAACCACCGTTATGGCCTTTATAAAAATGATGTTTTACGGCAGCGAAAGAGGCTCGGCCAAAATCTCAAAAAACATTAGGAAAAAGTATACCCCGTGGGACGGCTCCGCAATGGCCGGCAGCATTGATTTTGAGTACCAAAACAAAAGATACCGCCTCGAAAAGGAATTCCGCTCCTCCAACTCGACCGACAAGGCCGTTTTGTGCGAACTTGACCTTGGCACGCGTCAGTCTGTGAGTGATGAGGTCGGCCTCAAATTTTTTGGCCTTTCCCCCGCCGCTTTTGAAAGAAGTGTGTTTATAGGACAGTTCGGCTATCCCGAAAGTGACCCTTCGGCAGAGGGCGAAATAAACTCAAAGCTTTCGAACATCGCCCTAACGGGAGATGAAAATATCTCCTTTGAGGCTGTCAATACAAGGCTGCAAAAGGCAAAGCTTGCGCTTATGTCAAAAAGTGGAAAGGCCGGCAGCTATGATAAAAATGTAAGGCTGTTTTCCGAGCTTAAGCAGCGCTTCGCGGCTGCGGCAGAAAGCAGCGCGCTATACAAAAAAAAGAAAGATAGTATCTCGTTATTGGAATCAGAAGTCGGCCGTCTTCAAACCGAAGCAGATGAGCTAAAGGTTAAAATTTCAGCTGAGCAGGATGTTCGCAATGCTGAAAAGCTCAAAAAGCTTTTGGTAACAAAAGAAAAGCTTGATGCGCTGAATGAGAACTTAAGGCTTAACGACGGCTCGGTTATTGACGAAATATATTTAAGAAAACTGCAATTCTGCATTTCAAAGGTTGACTCGGCCGAAAGCAAACTTATGGCAAAAAAGGCAGAGATGGACGCCCTCCAAAAAAGTATTGCAGCGGCGGCAAATCCTCCCGCGGATGCAACCGAGCAAAATGCAGAACAGCTTAAATCCCAAATCAATCAACTTTTAGAGAGTAAGAAAAGATCATCCTCAGATATTTTGGAGGATGAAAACCGCCTTGCAGCACTTGAAAAAGAGATTTCAGCTTCGCAAAACAGGAAAAAAAAGGTGAACTTACCTTTGCTTATAATAGGAATTGTCGCCCTCGTAGCGGCAGCAATCACCTTAGTAGCAAATTTCTTCATCCCCGCTGCCGCAGGTCTTGTTGTCGCAGTTGCGCTGATGGTTTTGGCCTTTATTATCCGTCCCATTAATAAAAAAGCGCATTTGCTTTTGTGCGAGCAGGCCGCCACCCTTAAAACTCGAATTGCCGAGCTGAGACTTAAGCAAAGCAGTTTGACCGATGAAATCTCCTCTGCCTCGGCAAGGCTCGAAGCCATTAACGCTGTGCTTAGCAGCTCTGCCGTTATTACCGAAAAGCAACAAGAATTGCTATCTCAAGCTCAGCTTGAGTATAACCAACTGACAGCTGCTAAAGTCGCAGAGGAATCCACACTTGCCGAGCTTTTCGGCCGATACAAACCCGTTACAAATACGGGCGAAATCATATCCGCTTTGGACGAAATTGCCCAAAAAGCGCAGGCGGGAAAGCAGCTCAAAACCGAGCTAAACCTTATTTTAGGCGATTTGGGCTCTATCTCTTATGAAGAAGCTCGCGAAAAGCTCGCCGCAGTTAATTCCGGAAAGCTTGACCTCTCCTGCGATTTTGATGCGCTTAAAGCTCACTACGAGCAGCTATTAACAACTATTTCAGAATTAAAAACCGAAATTGCAACCCTCTTTGCAGAGTCAAAAGCGGTTTTGAAAACCGCCGAAAATCCCGAAGAGCTCAAATCACAGATTAAAACCCTTTCCGAAAAAATTGCATCACAAAAAAGCTTTTGCGATGCAATAGACTTGGCAAGCGATGCGCTGCTCGAAAGCTATTCAGAAATCCGCCGCAGCTACGGCTCGGTGTTAGAGAAAAAGGCCGCCGATATTTTCTCCTCTCTGACCGGCGGCAAATACAGCGATATGAGCATTTCAAAAGCCTTTGAGATAAATGTTTCAAGTAGGGGCTCTTTCGGCAGCCACGAAATAGACTATCTCAGCAGCGGCACCGCCGACCAGGCCTATTTAAGCCTCCGCCTTGCTTTTACAGAGCTTATTTGCGACGGCGGAGAATCCCTCCCCCTCTTGCTGGATGATGCCCTCGCTCAATATGACGACGCCCGAATGCAAACCGCAATGAAATTCTTGGCCGACTATTCTCAAAACGGGCAAATCATAATGTTCACTTGCCATCACGCGATATGCGAAGCCGCAAAAGAATTCGGCACAACCTGCACACAGCTTTGATACTTCCTTATAAAAAATCCTTTCGTAGGGACCGATAGCCCCACACCGCAATATAAAAAGCAGGAGTTTTTCTCCTGCTTTTTTAATGCAAAATTTTTATTTTTCCTCTTTTATAATCCCGATTGCAAGGTCTGCAAGCTGAGCCTCGTCTACCTCAGCGGGGGCGCCCGACATAACCTCCGACGAATTCGAGATTTTGGGGAATGCGATAACATCCCTTAAAGAGTCGCATCCGCACATCAGCATCACAAGGCGGTCAAGACCTATACCCATTCCGCCGTGCGGAGGTGCGCCATACTTGAAAGCATCGGTCAGGAAGCCAAATTTCTCGTGAGCCTCCTCTTCGGAAAGCCCTAAAGCCTTAAACATTCTCTTTTGAAGCTCAGGGTCGGTTATTCTAATAGAACCGCTCGAAAGCTCTACACCGTTAAGCACAAGGTCATAGGCCTTAGCAAAAACCTTTTCGGGCGCATTATCAAGATACTGAACGCACTCATCTAAAGGTGAAGTGAAAGGGTGGTGCATAGCGTCCCAATTCCCCGTATCCTCATTGTACTCAAAGAACGGGAACTCGGTTATCCAAAGGAAATTAAATTTATCGGGGATAATATCGAGCTTTTTAGCAACCGTAAGACGAAGCGCTCCGAGAACCGAAAGCACGGTCTTTTTGCGGTCTGCCACTATAAGCACAACATCGCCTTTTTCGGCGCCGACACGCTCATAAATAGCGGTCATTTCCTGCTCGGTCATAAACTTAGCAAACGAGCAGGTGGGAGCATCCTCACTCCAGCGGATAAAGGCAAGGCCTTTCGCACCGATTCCTTTTGCCTCCTCGGTCAGCTTGTCTATCTCTTTTCTTGTGTAAACCGCGGCAGCGTTTTTGGCATTAATAGCCCTTACCGTGCCACCGCCTTTAACCGTGTCAGCAAAAACTCCAAAGCCGCAGTTCTCTACGATATCCGAAATATCCTTTATCCTCATCTCAAAGCGGGTATCGGGCTTGTCAGAGCCGTAGTCGTTCATAGCCTGAGTGTAGGTCATTCTTGGCAGAGGCGTCGGTATCTCAACCTGCAAAACCTCATTGAAAAGGCGCTTCACATACCCCTCAGCAATGCTGTAAACATCCTCGGGCTCCACAAAGGACATTTCGAGGTCTATCTGTGTGAACTCGGGCTGACGGTCTGCTCTCAAATCCTCGTCTCGGTAACAACGGGCTATCTGCATATAGCGGTCAAACCCCGAAAGCATAAGCAGTTGCTTGTAAAGCTGGGGCGACTGCGGAAGCGCGAAAAAGCTGCCCTTCTTTATGCGAGAGGGCACAAGATAGTCGCGTGCGCCCTCGGGAGTAGACTTAATAAGCGTAGGGGTTTCAATTTCGATAAAGCCGTTTTCATCAAAATAGTCCCTTGTTACCTTGGTTATCTTATGACGCAGGAGGATATTTTTTTGAATATCGGGGCGGCGCAGATCGAGATAGCGATAACGCAAGCGCAGCTCCTCGTTGGCGTTTGAATCGTTAATTATCTCAAATGGCGGTGTTTCAGCTTGGCCCAAAATTTTAAGCTCTGTCACCTCAAGCTCCACTTCGCCTGTAGGGATTTCGGTGTTAATTGCCGACCTTATCCGCACAATCCCGCTTGCTGCCACAACGAATTCACTTCTAAGTGTTGTGGCTTTCTGGAAAATCTGCCTGTCGGTATTATCATCGAATGCGAGCTGCAAAATGCCCGTTCTGTCCCTTAAGTCAACGAATATTAAACCGCCCAAATCTCTTTGTCTCTGCACCCAACCAAAAACGGTGATGCTGCGGCCCTCGTCATTTCTTGTGAGCGTTCCGCAATAATCGGTACGCTTTAATCCGTCCATTCTGTCTAACTTCAAAATCGACACCTCTTAATGCCTGAATTTATTTTAAAACTGCTTGTTCAAGGCTTTCCATAGCCAAAGTATTGAGTTTGGATAAAAGCTCGTCCTGAAGCTTTGCGAGCTTCACCTTGGCAATCTCACCCGAAGCCATATTCTTAAGCTCTGCCTCTCCGCTTTCTATCTCATTGTCACCTAAAACCATTGAAAAAGCGGCGCCCGTCTTTCCGGCAAACTTCATTTGAGCCTTAAGCCCTCTGGAACAAATATCTGTCTCTACCCTGAAACCGTCCTGCCTTAAAGCGGAGCAAAGGGCTGTGGCTTTAAGCAGGGCTTTTTCGCCCAAAGCCGCAATATAAAGGTCGGTCTTCTTAGGCTCAGGCAGTTTGACACCCTGATTTTTAAGCACCAGCATAAGCCTTTCAATACCCATTCCAAACCCTAATGAGGGCACAGCGGGACCACCCATTTGGGATATCAGGCCATCATACCGACCGCCGCCGCAAACGGTTGATTGAGCACCTATATCACCCGACACAAACTCAAAAACCGTTCTTGTGTAATAATCAAGACCTCTGACGATATGCGGATTGACTGTATACTCTATCCCCATAGCCTCAAGATGAGCCTTTACGCCCTCAAAATGCTCGCGGCAGTCATCACAAAGATAATCAAGCACCACCGGCGCATCGGCCGCGATTTTGGAACACACGGGAGATTTACAATCAAGAATTCTCATCGGGTTGCGCTCAAGCCTGTCGCGGCAGGTGCCGCAAAGCTCGGCTATATTAGCTGTGAAATACTCCTTTAAAGCCGCGTGATAGGCCTTTCTGCACTCGGGGCAGCCAATAGAGTTAATTTCAAGAGAGATTTTTTCTATCCCAATGCTGCTAAGCACCTGATTTGCAAGGGCAATTACCTCAGCATCGGCATTGGGCGCCGCTGCGCCCACACATTCCACCCCGAATTGGTGGAACTCTCTAAGCCTGCCTGCCTGCGGTTTTTCATAACGATAGCATCCGCCGATATAGCAAACCTTAACCGGCAGCGCGCCGTTAACAAGGCCGTTTTCTATCGCGCTTCTGACAACTCCGGCCGTAAGCTCGGGGCGAAGGGTTATAGACCTGCCGCCCTTGTCATCAAAGGTATACATCTCCTTTTGGACAACATCAGTAGTGTCACCAACGCTGCGCAAAAAAACCTCTGTGTGCTCAAAAACAGGTACGCGGATTTCGCTAAACCCATAAAGTCCCGCCGTTTCGAGCATTTTCCTTTCAACAAACTGCCAGTTATGGCTTTCGTTTGGTAAAATATCGTTAGTGCCTTTTACGGCACGGTTGATTTCTGACATAATTACACTCCGTTATTTGCCGTTTTTTACGATTTCGCGCCAATCAAGGTCTCCGCGCTCAAGGCCGTGAATGAGCATTTCAGCTGTGGCGATATTTGTTGCAACGGGAATGTTGTGCACATCGCAAAGCCTCAGTATTGCGCGCTCGTCGGGCTCGTCGATATCATTAGGTCTTGGGTTGAGAGGGTCTCTGAACATTAGGAGCATATCTATCTCATCACAGCCTATTCTTGAAGCGATTTGCTGAGAACCGCCTTGCGAGCCTCCCAAAAATCTGCTTATCTCAAGTCCGGTAGCTTCGGAAACTGTTTTACCTGTAGCCCCCGTGGCAACCAAATTGTATCTACTTAAAATTCCGCAATAAGCAATGCAAAACTGAACCATCAGTTCTTTTTTTGCATCGTGCGCAATCAACGCTATTGTCATATTATCCTCTCCTTTAAATTCTGCTCATTTTCGGTAGCAAACGCTGCTCTCCGCTCAGCCGATCGGCTATTCTACCATAAGCCTTTGCAGCTTTCCCCTTGCGAGAAAGCTTGTGCTTTAAAGAAAGCATTGTAAGCTCCTCGCTTTCGGGAACTATGCCGATAAGCCTGATGGCTGTTGTATCAATTATCCCGTCTATATTTTTAATCTTAAATTTGCGGCTTTGCTTGTAGATAAATCGATTTATAACAAGCCTTGCGCGCAGGCCCTTTTTTGAAAGCGCCGTCCCCACAACTGCAGCGTCCCTAATAGAAACCGGATCCGGCACCGCCACCGTGAGAAAAAGCGTTGATTTCGGCAAACAGGAATAAAGGGTCATTTCCACACCTGCGGGGAAATCGAAAATCACGATATCATAAAGCTCCTTTACCCGCTCTGCAAAATGTGAAAAAGCAATTTTATCTATCATTCCGGTTTTGGCAGGAGCAGGAATCAGGTGCAGCCCCTCTGCAAAATCGCTGGTGTAGACGGCATCCTCAATATCCTTGCCCATTAAAATATCACAAAGGTCAAAGACTGCCACCTTATCAACACCGAGAATAAGATCAAGGCATCTTATCCCCTCATCCATATCTATAAGCAAAACCTTTTTGCCTTTTTGGCAAAAAGCATATCCCAGCCCCACAGAAAAGGTCGACTTCCCAACGCCGCCTTTGCCCGAGGTCACTGCAAAAACCTTGCCCATATAAGCACCTCATTTTTCTTGCTATTTTATCATATTGAGTTTTTATTGTCAATTTAGATATTTATATATTAATCCAGAACAACAAAGGGCATATCCTCTTGCGGAGAATTACTTTCTGTAAAGAAGTATGCATCGAAAATATCTCGAACAATGCTTCCTGCCGAGAAGCCCGAGTTTCCGTGCTCCAAAACCACCGCAACGGCTATCTCAGGATTATCAAACGGGGCAAAGGCGACAAATATGCTGTGGTCAACCTTGCCTGTCACCTGGGAGGTTCCGGTCTTGCCTCCAACCTTTATCGGGTATGTTCCAAGCGCCGCCTGACCGGTTCCGTCCTCAGTAACAGAGAGCATACCTTCCTTTACGGCCTTTAATGTGGCGTTGCTTATATCTATCGTGTTTTTTACCTCTGACTGCATATCGTCATAAACCTCTGACATATCATAGGACACGATTTTGTTTATAA
This sequence comes from Acutalibacteraceae bacterium, assembly GCA_045656665.1. GTDB lineage: Bacteria > Bacillota > Clostridia > Oscillospirales > Acutalibacteraceae > UBA737. Next base: position 10,309 of record JAZORP010000049.1, read on the forward strand.
GGGTCGCCCTGTAATGGGTGCCGCCGTTAGCAAGGGTGGCTGTATAGTTAGCAAGCTGCAATGGGGTAAATGCATTGAGCTGACCGATCGAAATCTGCAGCGTGTCTCCTCCAAAGCCATTGGAGGAGGGCTCAAGAAGTATACCCGAGCTGTCGCCCACCTCAACACCGGTCGAAACTCCCAAACCAAACTGCTTGAAATAATCGGTAAGGGTGAGTGCTCCTACTCGCCTGCCTAATTCAAAAAAGAAATAGTTGCAGCTCTTTGCCAAAGCGGTTTTAAGCACCATATCTCCGTGAAAGTGCATACATCTCGGTTTGTAATCCGAGAAATAAGTATAGGTCTGCTTGCAGTATATTGCTTCTGACAAGGAATATAAATCATTTTCCATAGCCGCAATAGCCACTATCGGCTTTATGGTAGAGCCTATGGGATAGGCCCCCGAAAAAGCTCTGTTGGTTAAAGGTTTTGCAGGGTCGCTTTGCAAACTTTCGTAGACCTCGCTCATAGTTGCGGAATCATAGGTCGGGTAGTTTGCCGCGCAAACAACCTCGCCGCTTCCTACTCTGACCGCCACCGCAGCTCCGCCGACCACCGCGCTGCCCTCAGACTTAAGTTTTGTAACAACCGACTTGAGGGAATCTTGCGCGCTCCTTTGCATCACCTTGTCCAGAGTCAGCATAACCGTTTTTCCAGCTATCGGCTCTTTTGTTACTTCTTTTGAAATTATATTACCGCCGCTATCCAATCGATAGGTAATCTCGCCATCAGTGCCGCGCAAATATTCTTCGGCCCATTCCTCGATGCCGCCTTTTCCCACCTTGTCGCTGTAGGAGTAGCCTTTTTCCTTATAGTCTTCCCAATCCTCTTTAAAAATAGGGCCTACCGTGCCTATCAGATTTACTGCTAAAGAGGTGTCGGTATACTCCCTAAAAGGCACCACCTCTACTGTCACGCCGTTTAACCTGAAAGCAGATTCCGAAACCTTGCGCATAAGATGTGTAGGGATATCCTCGGCAAATGTAAAGGGGTACGAAATTGAAAAATCTGCAATCTCCATACTGTAGCGCACACCCATAATACGCCTGCTGTCAGCCTCAGAGTAGCCCTTTAGGTCATATCTCTCGACCATTTCATTGAAGCAATTTTCAGCCGTAGCATAGTGCGCCAGCTCTAGTTTTTCTCTGAGCTTTTTAATGTCGCTCTCGTCCCCGTCTTCATCAACAACGAATGCATATGGGGCATCAAGCGCCATCGGCAATTCATCGTTCCACTCGTCGCCGTTTTCCTCCATAAGCTTTACAAGGGTGAGTATAACATCGTTAAAATTCTCCTTGATATAAGCTTTGTTAAAAACTATGTTGTAGCCGTCGCGGTTTATGGCTATCTGCCTGCCGTAGCAATCGAGTATCTCACCGCGCGGCGCCTTTAAAACAGCAGTAAGCACCGAAGCCGCGCCGTCATTCTTGTCGGTCAGCTCGGATGCATTTACAATCTGAATTGAATACACTCTGGTTGTAAAAAACAAAATCACAGCCACCAGCAAAAGGGATAAAACCGTCAGCTGGGTCTGATTTTTTTTCTTAAAAGGCAAGAGATCTTCCTCCGAAAGAAATTATTTGAATTTTTTCTTTTCCAAATATTTGAAAAGAAAATAAAAGGGGAAAATAAATACCGCGGAATAAACCGCACTCGGCAGGGCATATATCAAAAGATAGCTGAGACTGTCCTGAGCAGACCTTCCTATAGCGTGGAAAAACAACCACAGCATCATAAAATAAAACCCTGAGGTCAACAGCGAAAGCGCCGCTGCCGAGCGGATATTTTTATTAAAAAGATTGTTTGCCGCAAGGTTAACAAGAACTGCCATAAGTAAAAAAAGCAAGGTATTAAAACAATATGTTCCTCCTGCCACGCTGTCAATGCAAGCTCCAGTCACAAGACCTGCTATCACACAGAATCGCATAGATGAAAAACAGGAAAAAGCGGTTATCAGCGCAATCGGCAGCATCGGGGAGGCAGTTTTGATACTGATATCCGCCGCGCCCGTTGTTTGAAAAATTATTATAACAAAAAACAGCAAAATCGCTGCCGCCGTAGTTATGTAGTTGAGTTTCTTATAAAGCATATCTATTCACCGCTTCCGGGTCTTAGCCCACCTTGGCCTTCAAACTCGGTTATGACCATAACCCCTCTTATCTCGTCAAACGAAACAAATGGCTCGATCGCAGCATAAATAGATGTGTTGTATTCATCACTGCCGATAGACTTGATAGTGCCGACCAAAAGCCCCTCAGGGAAAACGCCTTCCCCTGAAGTGACAACATAGTCGCCTATGGCAATATTGCAGGAGCGTGAGAGATTGTAAAACCTTGTCTGCGAGTTTTGCGCCAATTCAAGCGTGCCTGAAACAAGGCCGGAATCGCTAGTGCGGCTGTCAAGCGCGCCGAGAATCACATCAGGACTTAAAATCGTGGCGACCTTGGAGGTCGTCATTCCAACCTCGGTTATGTAGCCCACAAGCCCTGCATCTGTTATAACGGGGTCGTTTTCGGATATTCCGCTCAAAGAACCCTTGTTTATAACAAAGCTGTCGTAAGGGTCGGTGGTATCTCTCGATATCAAGGTTGCCTCGGCAAATTTAAAATCGGGATGAGCGTCCTTTATTTCAAGGTAGTTTTTATAAAATTCATTCTCGGCCGATATTTTCTCATAATCAGCAAGCTTTTCCCTCAGCTCATTGATCTCGCTCTCCAACTCGGCGTTCTCGAGCATAGCCTCATTTCCCTCGGTGTAAGCGGCCACAAAGTCGGATATACCTTGGGAAATTTTAGTATATGCCGTGCGGAACGGTGCCGTCACTGTTCCCAAAATATTTGCCTGCGGGGAGATCCTCCCGCCGATAATAGTGAATATAACCGACAGCGCAATCAATATCAAAACTATCGAAACGATAATTTTAAATTGCCTGCTGCGAAAGAAAAATCGCATTTTCGTCCTCCAAGTAAAGCCCTTTCCGGAGCTCTTTATTATCTAAAGCGTTTACCTCTGCGGAAAACATAATTATCAAAGCCACTATCAGCCTCGAGCCTTTTCGCTGTTCCTAAAACAACGCAATCAAGCGGATTTGCCGCAACCGTAACCGGCATTCCTGTCTCCTCTGCGATAAGCTCAGCTAAGCCTCTAAGCAGAGCACCGCCGCCGGTCATAGTAATTCCTCTATCCATTATATCTGCTGAAAGCTCAGGAGGCGTTTTCTCAAGAGTCAGGCGGATAGTGTCAATTATCTGGGAGATGGGGTCTGCCATCGCGGCACGGACCTCCTCGGAAGTTATTATAACATTCTTGGGTAATCCGTCAACCTGATTTCGGCCCTTTATTTCAATGCTCGTCTCATTTTCATAGGGCTTCGCAGAGCCAATTTCTATCTTTATCTGCTCAGCTGTGCGTTCACCGATAAGCAAATTATGCTTTCTGCGAACATAGTTTATGATAGCCTCATCCAAATCATCGCCCGCGATACGAAGCGACTGGGCAGTCACTATATCACCGAGGGATATAACAGCCACCTCACTTGTGCCGCCGCCGATATCAACAACCATGCTTCCCGCCGCATCCCAAACCGGCAGTCCCGCTCCGACGGCAGCAGCCATCGGCTCCTCTACCAAGTCAATATCCGATGCGCCGGCTTGCTTTGCAGCGTCATAAACCGCGCGGCTTTCAACCTCAGTCACTCCCGCAGGAATGCATATAACCATTCGCACCCTTGAGAAAAACGAGCCTTTTAAAGCCTGCCTTACAAATCTTTTGAGCATTGCAGCTGTAACATCGAAGTCTGCTATAACGCCGTCCTTAAGAGGTCTAACAGCCACTATCGAACCGGGGGTTCTGCCTATCATTTCTTTGGCCTCTGTCCCCACAGCGCGAACAGCATCGTTTCTTATGTCATAAGCCACTACCGAGGGCTCTCTCATTATGATGCCCTTTCCTTTAAGGCAGACTAACGTATTAGCTGTTCCAAGGTCAACACCAATATCTCTTGTAAACATAATTCTCTCCGATCATTTTGTTGAATTTATTTATTGTGGTTATTATTTACGGAACTATAAAATTTATAGCATTGTGTATGTTGGTTATTTCTACAATATCCTTGCCTTCTGCATATTCACCGTCCAGCGTCCAGGCCACATCCTCGCCGCCTATAACAGTGAGACTGTTTGTGTGGAAAAATTCCATACCCTCACGGTCGAAATCCTTGTGCAAAATTCCGTCCAACAACGGCTGTAGCTTCAAAATGTTGTCAGGATTGCGGATGAGCAGCACCTCGAATAAACCGTCATTAAGCTTGACTACCGATTCATCAAATTTAACAACCCCTCCGACCGACATCGAGTTGGAAACAGCGCCAAAAAGGAAATCGCCCTCTATCTCGCGGTCATCGGCCTTGAATTTAAGATGTACGGGCTTTATATTTCCGAGGCTCTTGACACCTTCAAACACATATGCCGCCTGTCCCAAAACATTTTTAACATCCTGCGGAACGCTGTAAGAGGCGGAGGTAAAAGCCCCGAAGGAGGCTGTGTAGGAAAAATATTTGTCGCCGAATTTGCCTATATCAAGGTTTATGTTTTGGCCGGTAGTTACGGCCTTTGCCGCCTTAACAATATTCCTGTCAATATTAAGGCCTGATGACCATTCATTGAGCGTGCCTGATGGGATATAGCCAAGCGGACAATCTACTCCCGCTTGCATAAGCCCTGTTATGACCTCATTAAGTGTGCCATCCCCACCGCAAACCACTATCAGGTCAAATTCGCCCTGAGTTAAGGATGCAGTGCGCAGGATGCCGTCTCCTCTGGCCTTTGTGGGATAAACCGTCACAGCATAATCCGCAGTGGATAAAATTTCCACCACCTTTAAAAGCTCGGTGCGCATTTTGGCCTTACCTGAACAAGGGTTAACAATCAAAAGCAATCTCTTTTCATTCATAACCAATCTTCCTATCTATATATAATCAATAGGCAGAGTCGCAGTTGCATTAAGTTGCATATCGGCGATATTGCCGTTTAAATATTCATAAAATGCCTGCGCTCCTACCATTGCCGCATTGTCTCCGCAATATTTTAAAGGGGGATAATAAAGGTCTATTCCCCTTTTTTTACATTCTTCGTCCATTCTTCTTCTAAGCTCGCTGTTGGCCGAGACGCCCCCGCTGAGAGCGATTTTTTTGTACCCCAGATGCTCGGCTGCTCTAAAGGTGTTGTCTATCAGCATATCGCAAACCCTCTGCCTTACGGTTGCGCAAAGAACCGGAACATCTATCTCCTCATTCTTTTGCGCGGAGTTGTGAACTAAATTTATAACCGCAGTTTTAAGCCCCGAAAAGCTAAAATCATACCCGTCTCCCGCTTTGGGATAAGGCAAAGGATACCTTGAAAGATCTGCAGTTGTGGCTATTTTGTCAAGAGTTACCCCTCCGGGATAGGCAAGGCCCATACATCTGGCCGTTTTGTCGAAACATTCGCCTGCGGCATCGTCCCTTGTGCTGCCGAGGATTTTGAATTTTGTGTAATCTGTGACCTCTGCTATACAGGTATTACCTCCTGATACCAAAAGGCAAAGAAATGGCGGCTCAAGCTCAGGATAGGCTATATAGTTGGCAGCGAGATGGCTGCGCAGATGGTGAACAGGTATCAGCGGGACACCCAAAGAAAGGCTAAGCCCTTTTGCAAAATTCACTCCAACCAGCAGAGCGCCTATAAGACCGGGCGCAAAGGTGACTGCCACCGCATCAATATCGCCGTATGTGATGCCGGCTTCTTCTAAAGCACTGTCGCAAACATTTGAGATGGCCTCGGTGTGCCTGCGGGAGGCGATTTCCGGCACAACGCCGCCGTATATTCTATGCTCGGCAATTTGTGTGGCAACTATATTGGAAAGAACCACTCTCCCCTCGACCACTGCGGCTGAGGTTTCGTCACAAGAACTTTCAATCGCTAATATTTTCATCCCATTCAAACCTTTTTGTCATAATAAGAGCGTCCTCTTTAGGAGCTGTGTAAAAATTCTTTCGCCTGCCCTCGGTCAAAAAACCGAGCTTTTCGTAAAGGGCTATTGCCCCCGAATTGCTTTGCCTAACTTCAAGAGACACAAAGCTGAGTCTGATTTCTTCTGCCAAGCGGAAAATGTGTTCCAAGATAGCCGTGGCGACACCCCTGTTTCGTTCTTCGGGGAAAACCGCCACATTGGTGATATATCCCTCGTCCAAAATACAGCTTATCCCTACATATCCCAAAACCTTGCCGCCCCTCTCGGCAACAAAAAATTTTGTTCCGGCGCAATAGGCTTCAAGCAGCCCGTTCTCACTCCAAGGCTCAGAAAAGCATACCTCTTCAAGCTTCGCTATCTGCCTTATATGCTGCCGCTCGATAGGTTTTACCGAAAATTTACTAAAAAAACCGCTTTCAAGCAGAGCATCTAAAGAGGAGATTATTTCATCTCTGCATTCGCGATAAACGGCCGCCGACTGCCCGAAAGGATCGGATATCCCCCCGTTTAAAACCAAAAGCTTATCCTTTGCATAAGGCTCTAAATAAGCCTTGTGTGACCCTGATAAGCATATTATTTTTTCTGCCCATTCAAGGTCGTTTTTGGAAAGCTGCTTTGAAATATGACCGCTTATATCAAGGCCAATTTCATTCATAACCTCAACCGCATTTGATGAAGCGGATAAGCCATTGGCGGCAAGACCGCGGCTTTTTACCTTGAGCCCTTTTTTGCCGAGGGATTTTAAATACCCCTCAGCCATAGGGCTGCGGCAGGTGTTACCCGTACAAACAAATAAAATATTCATTATCCCTTCGCCTCAAGCCAGGTTTTGCCGAAATTGGCTTCTGCAATAAGCTCAACCGCCATTTTTGCAGCATTCTGCATCTCCTGCTCTAAAACAGCGCAAACAGCCTTTGCATCGACCTCATCGCACTCTACTATCAACTCATCGTGAACCTGCAAAATAAGCCTTGCCGACGGCATCTCTTTTTTGAGTCTGTCATAAACCCTTATCATAGCAAGCTTTATGATATCGGCCGCAGTTCCTTGGATGGGAGCGTTCCTTGCAACCCTTTCCCCAAAGGCTTGTAGCATTCGGTTGGAATTGTTAAGCTCGGGCAGATATCTTCTTCTGCCGAAAAGGGTAGAAACAAAGCCATCAAGCCTCGCTTGTTTTATGGTATTTTCCATATAAGCCGCAACCGACGGATATGAAGCAAGATAATTTTTGATATAACTGTCAGCCTCGGCCCTCGTGACACCAATATCCTTTGATAGGGAGAAAGCTCCTATACCGTAAACTATCCCGAAGTTGACCGCCTTTGCTCTGCTGCGCATAATCGGTGTCACCATATCGACCGGCATGCCGAATACCTGAGCGGCGGTAGCGGTGTGAATATCTGCTCCCGTTTTAAAGGCGGTTATCATATTTTGGTCGCCCGCTATCGAGGCGAGCACCCTCAGCTCTATCTGAGAGTAATCAGCATCGCACAGCACTCTGCCCTCATCTGCCACAAAATACTCTCTGAGCTTTCTGCCCTCCTCTGTTCTGACAGGGATGTTTTGAAGATTGGGCTCAAGCGAGCTTATTCGGCCCGTTCTTGCCTCGGTCTGATTAAAGGTCGTGTGTATTCTGCCGTCAGAAGCAATGCAGGTCTGTAGCCCGTCAGCATAGGTGGACTTCAGCTTTGCAAGCTGGCGGTATTCTAAAAGCAAGTGTACTGCCGGATGCTTGTCCTTCAAATCTTCAAGCACTTCGGCATTTGTGCTGTAGCCGCTCTTGGTCTTCTTTTTAGCGGGAAGCCCCAACTTTTCGAACAGAGCAACTCCAAGCTGTTTAGGAGAATTGAGATTGAACTCATACCCCACTAAGGAATATATTTCCTGCTCTATGACTGCAATTCGAGCCCCGAGGTTTTCTGATAGCGCTTCAAGCCCTGCCTTGTCAACAAGAAATCCTGAAAGCTCCATATCGCCCAAAACCCTTGCCAGCGGAAGTTCTATTTCCTCAAACAGCCTCAGCTGATTTGTGCGCTCAAGCTCTTTTTTGAGATTGTCGCAAGCTGTGGCGAAAAGGCAGGCTTTTTTGAAGACGGGGTCCTCGCTGCCCTCTACCTCGGCTGTGCCGCCATACTCCGCAATAAGCCTTTCGATGTCATAAGAAGATGCCGACGGATTGCACAAATATGCCGCAAGCATAGCGTCAAAGCTTACACTTTGAGTTTGGTTTTCTTTCTTGTAGAGGTTTTTGCTATCATAAACCCTCTTTTTTATGGCGCCGTTTTTGTAAATATCAGAAATCTCTCTGATTCCAATCAAACAGACACCGCCGCCCCAAACAGCCGCTACAGCCTCACCCTCGCAAAAAACGGTGACCTCGTCTATACCATCAGGCAGCTTTTCGAAAAACTTTACCTTTTGAGTCTCATCTTCGAAATTTAGGCCTATTTGAGGGTTCTGCGCCTCAAGCCCCATTTTTTCCATCAGTTTAAAAAATTCAAGCTCGGTCATAAGCCTTGAAAGACCTGTTTTGTCGGCAGGCCTTGTCTTATAAATTGCAATATCAGAATTTATTGGGGCTTGCTTGCAAATGGTGCCGAGCTCTCGGCTCAAATAGGCGCTCGCTCTGCCGTCGGCAAGCTTTTTTCTAACACCGTCTTTAATATCAATGCTTTCTAAATTCTCGTAAATATAATCTATGCTGTGAAAACGGGAAATAAGGTCAGTCGCCGTTTTTTCGCCCACTCCCGCAACACCGGGGATATTGTCGGAGGAGTCACCCATTAAGGCTTTGAGCTCTATCATCTCGCAGGGCGTCAGGCCGTACTTCTCAAAAAGGGCGGCCTTATTGTAATTTATGATCTCGGTATGCCCCATTCTCGTTGCAGCAAGGAGCACCCGTGTTTTGTCTGACACAAGTTGCAGAGAATCCCTATCTCCCGTAGAAATTACACACTCGTTTCCGCTCTGCTCGCAAATACGCGCAAGTGTGCCTAAAATATCGTCGGCCTCATAGCCCTCACATTCTATACAGGTGTATCCCGCAAGGGTAAGCCACTGCTTCATAATCGGCATCTGGGAGGCAAGCTCCTCAGGCATACCTTTTCTGCCGGCCTTATATTCGGCATACTGTTTATGTCTGAATGTGGGAGCCTTAAGGTCAAAGGCGACAGCCACTCCGTCAGGGTTTTCCATCTCGCAAAGCTTGTTTAAAATGTTGATAAACCCATACACTGCATTGGTGTATCTGCCGTCCTTAGTGGTCAGCAGTTTTATGCCGTAAAAAGCGCGGTTTATTATACTGTTTCCGTCAATCGCCAGCAGCTTCAAGTTATCAACTCCTACTTGTCTTTATAATGATTATAGAATGTCGAAACGCTTAAAAGTGTTACGACAAGCCGATTTTATCGGCTTTAGCAAAAAGCATTTCTACATTATAATCTATTATAGTATAACATATTTAGTATTATATGTCATCATATTTTTGAAAAAATTTGACACTGCCGTTTAATTAAAGTATAATCCATAATATGAAGATAGGAAGTCTTGAAATTAAAGGTTTTGCCGCTCTTGCGCCTATGGCAGGTGTTGCCGACCGCGCAATGAGGGAAATATGTATTCAAAAGGGCGCCGCTTTTTGCATTGGAGAACTCACGAGCGCGCGCGGCATCTCTTTGGGGGACAGAAAATCCGCCTCTCTGCTAACCTGCAGCGAAGGTGAGCGGCCGTTTGGCTCTCAGCTTTTCGGGTGCGAGCCCCATATCATGGCCGAGGCCGCTGTCAAAGCTTTGGATTTTGCCCCCGATTTTATAGATATAAATATGGGATGCCCCGCCCCAAAGGTTTCGGGCAACGGCGGCGGAAGCGCCCTGATGAAAAGTCCCCTGCTCGCAGAACAAATCGTAAAAGCGGTAGTTGATAGGGTAACTGTTCCTGTTACGGTCAAGATGCGCACCGGCTGGGATAAGGAGAGTATAAATGCCCCCGAGCTTGCAAAGCGGTGTGAGGCGGCAGGCGCCGCAATGATAACTATTCACGGCAGAACAAAAGCTCAGATGTATGCCCCCCATATCGATTTTAAAACTATTAAAGATGTGGTAAATGCGGTAAACATTCCGGTTGTTGCCAACGGCGATGTTCGTGACGGTAAATCGGCCGCCTATATGTATAATGCAACCGGTTGCGCCTTTGTGATGGTGGGCAGAGCCGCTCAAGGCAACCCCTTTGTTTTCGAGGAAATAAACGCTTTTTTAAGCGGTCGCGAGTTTACCCCTCCCTCCCTTGAAACCCGTTTTGAAACACTTATGCAGCAGATTGAGCTTATGCACCGCTACAAGGATCCGCATAACGCTATTTTGGAATCAAGAAAACACACCGCTTGGTATATGCAAGGTCTTAACGGCGCGGCCGCTTTGAGAAGAATGTGCGGAGAAATATCCTCCCTTTCTGACATTTCAGCCATTTGCCAAAAAGCACTTGAACAGAATCCCGAGTTGTGATAGTATAAGTATTTGTGAAAGACTTTGAAAGGATTGAATTATAATGTCCGGACATTCTAAATGGAATAATATTAAACGCAAAAAGGAAAAAACCGACGCTGCCAAAGCTAAGATTTTCACAAAAATCGGCAGAGAAATCGCAGTTATAGTGAAATCAGGCGGCGCCAATCCGAACGAAAACAGCAAGCTTAAAGACGCTATAGCAAAAGCAAAAGCGGCAAATGTGCCGAATGAAAATATCGAAAGAATTATTAAAAAAGCCGCCGGTGACGGTGAGGCCAACAACTACGAGGAGCTCATTTACGAGGGCTACGGCCCGTCGGGTGTGGCAGTTGTTGTTGAGACCTTGTCGGACAACCGCAACCGCACCGCCGGTGAAATGCGCCATTATTTTGACAAGTGCGGCGGCAACCTAGGGCAGTCAGGCTCGGTTATGTTTATGTTTGACCGAAAGGGGCTTATCCAAATCGAGGCTGAGGACCTTGATGAGGACTCTGTGATGGAGGCCGCCCTCGAAGCCGGAGCTGATGACTTTAATTTTGACGGCGATGTTTTTGAAATAACCACCGAGCCCAATTCCCTCGGTGCAGTTCGTGACTCGCTCGAAACCGCAGGCTACAGTTTCCTCTCAGCCGAGGTGGCCTACATTCCGCAGACTATGACATCTATTGCAGACGAGGAATCGATAACCAAGATGGAAAAACTCATTGATATGCTTGAAGATAATGATGATGTTCAAGCTGTGTGGCACAATTGGGAAATGCCTGACCAAGACTAAATCGGAGAAATGATATGGTAAAGCACATAATTTTATGGCAGCTTAAAGATGAGCTGACCGAATCAGAAAAGAAAACGGTTATAGCAGGTATAAGATCAGGGCTTGAGGGGCTTTTAGGGCAAATTGAGGGCCTTAAAGAAATCAAGGTCCACGCAAACGGGCTTGATTCCTCGAATGCAGATGTGATGCTCTACTCGGTTTTCGAAAGCGAGCAAGCTTTAAAGGGGTATGCTGTTCATCCCGCTCATATAGCGGTTGCTGACGGTAAAGTTCGTCCGTTTACCAAACTTCGCCTGTGTTTGGATTTTGAAGAATAAGATTAAAGCTAAAAGGCAGTATATTCGGTGATGAGCCGAGTATACTGCCTTTTTATTTTAAGACTTTATTTTGCAAATTCTTTATAAAGGTCTATCTGACCGTAAAAAGCCGGCCATTTTGAGGAATTGCCGAAGGTTACGACGATATATTCATCCTCGCTTTCGTTAGCTTTGCCAAAAGAGGCCACACAATACCCCGACTCATTTACAAACCCTGTTTTACCTCCTAGAATGGTTGCCGTTTCGGGCTCTGTGCCGTACATATAGCTAAACAGCGTGCCCGAGAGCAATATCCCCTCAGGGTGCTGGGGAGTGACGGTGGTGGTGTACTGATAGGTTGATAGCACCATCCTGCATAGCTCGTTTTCCATTGCGGCATCGAGCATTATCGCCATATCGTAGACTGTCGAGTAATTATTCTCGTCGTGAAGACCGGACACATTTGTGAAATGGGTGTTTTCAAGCCCCAATTCCTCAGCCTTTTTATTCATCAATTCTACAAATGCCTCTTCACTCCCTGCCGCCGTTATAGCAAGAGCCATAGCGGCATCTGCTCCCGAGGGGAGTATCATTCCATAGAGCATATCCCTAAGCGGCACCGTCTCCCCGTTTAAAAAACCTGCCACAGAGGCATCCGCAAGATAAAGCGGGTCGGTAATATCGGTCGTCATCGTAAAGGGAGCATCCATATCGACTATGTTTTCCGCCGCAACAAGCAATGTCATAATCTTAACCGTAGATGCCGGATAAGCTTTTTTATGAGCCTGTCTCTGAGCGATAACACTGCCGTCGGTTTTGTTGATAACAATCCCGCACTGCGCGTCATTCTCGGAGGGTATATCGAGGGTGTCTTCGGAGAAAGAAAAGGAGGTTTTAGTTATCTTTTCTTCCTTTTCATCCACTTTGAGAGGGTTATCTTGCAAGTTTTTTTCAGGAACCGCGTCAGGCTTTGAAACCGCCGCCTTAAAAGCTACCCCCACAACTAATAATGACACCGCTAAAAAAACAGCTATTACGGATTTTCTCAGCCTGCGAGGTTTTTTTGAGGTTTTATTCCTGACGGCAGTCTGTACAACAGATTCGCTTGAGGGAACCGGCCTAGAATAAGAGGAGTTATCAAGCCTTCTTTCAAGCGCTGCGAAATACGCGTCGTAGTCCTTGCCGTTAAAATCGCCCGACATTTATACCCTCCGTTCAAAATTAAATCAAATTCTAAAACCCGCGGCCCGCACCGCCGCCGCCAAAGGAGCCTCCTCCACCTCCGAAAGAACCTCCACCGAAGCCGCCGCCTCTAAACGAGCCGCCTCCCGAAAATCCACCGAAGTGGCCGCCGCCTATAAACGGACCTCCAAACCAGAAAAATCCGCCGCGCCTGCGGGACAAAAGCGCAAAAACAACTAAAATTATTATCATCGCCGCCCAAGACACAGCCACCTTGCCGCCATATCCTTCTATAGAATCGGCATTCTCGGAGACGCTGTCAATCGGAACATAGCCATCAGGCGGTGTGACGCCGTACTCTATATAAACCTCGTTTATAACAGCATTAGCAATCGCAACAAGGCCTTTTGAAAAATCATCTTGCCTTAAATATTCCAGACCGTAAACATCTATGATTCTGCCGGTCTTGCTGTCGGGCAAAGCGCCCTCTAAGCCATAACCTACAGCGATATAAATCTCTCGGTCCTCCTCAGACAATAGGATAACCACGCCGTTATCCGCGTCCTCTTGACCTACTCCCCATTCGCGGCCTAACTCCAATGCATATTGCGAGGCCTCGGCTCCGCCGAGATCCTCCACCGTAACGGTCACAACCTGAGCCGTAGTCGCCCGCTCAAGAGCCTCAGCTTTCGACTGAATTTCGCTTAGGTCACTCTCGTTTATAATACCGGCAAAATCGTTAACAAAAAAGCTGTCAGTAGGGCTTGGGTATCCGCTTTGCTCTTCACAACCGCAAAGAAGAGCAAGTATTAAAACAGAAATCGCCGCAAAGCTCAAAATCCTCTTCATATCTTTTAATCAAAGCTCACTTGCGGCACAGATTCTGCCCCGAAATCAGCCTCAAAATATTCGTACGAGTCAAAACCGAAGAGCTTTGCAACCAAAACTCTGGGGAACTTTTTGATCTCGGTGTTGAATTCCTGAACATCCTCGTTATAATCCTTGCGAGCCTGGGCTATGCGGTTTTCGGTGCCTGCGAGCTCATCCTGCAAAGCAATATATTGGGCGTTGGCTTCAAGATCGGGATAAGCCTCGGTTACGGCATTTACCCAGATTGAGATTGCCCTATCAAGCCTTTGGGATGCATCAGCCTGTTCTGCAACGCTGTCAGCCGACTGAACTGCAGAGCGAGCCTCCGTTACAGCGGTGTAGGTCTCCTTCTCATAATCGGAATATCCCTTAACCGTGCTCACAAAATTGGGGATAAGGTCCGCTCTTCTTTGAAGTTGGTTTGAAATTTCGGATTGAGCCGAGACAACCTCTTCTCTCTCCTCAACCAAATTATTGTAAGAATCTATCAAAATTCCTAAAACTAAAAGCGCGGCGCCGATAATTGATAAAATAATTATTAATTTTTTTTGTTTTTGTTTTTTCATAGAAAACGCCTCCAAGAGAAACTGTTTTAATATTTATTTTTCTATTGTACTATATTTGTCCCAAAATTTCCACATATAATTTAATAATTTAACAAAATGTTGATTTTTGTCTTTAAAGGGGGTATTATATAAGAAGATATTTTAAACATAAGTAAAGGCGGATGGTCCGTGTTAGAACTTAAAAATGTTTCTTTCTGCGCCGAAGGCGAAAACGGCACAAAGGAAATACTCAAAAACATAAATTTAAAGATAGATAACGGCTTCTCGGTAATAACCGGCCCAAACGGGGGCGGGAAATCCACATTGGCCAAAATCATCGCCGGTATTATTACCCCCACAGCGGGCAAGATACTGCTTGATGGTGAAGATATAACAAACCTATCAATAACAGAACGGGCTCAAAAAGGGGTAAGCTTTGCTTTCCAGCAGCCTGTCCGGTTTAAAGGCATCACCGTTCACGATCTTATCAGCCTCGCCGCAGGAAAGGATATTGACATCGGCGAAGCCTGTAGCTACCTTTCGGAGGTTGGCCTCTGCGCGAGGGACTATATCAATCGCGAGGTCAACGCTTCCCTCTCGGGCGGCGAGCTCAAGCGCATTGAGATAGCCACCGTGCTTGCGCGTTCAACCAAAATCGCCCTCTTTGACGAG
>JAZORP010000050.1:0-32292 GCA_045656665.1 Acutalibacteraceae bacterium
CGGTATGGAAATGCTGTAACGAGAGCCGTCGAAATGAAGATTGTTTTCAAGGAAAGCAATCAACATTCTCGGGGGAGCAACTACTGTGTTGTTAAGTGTGTGGGCGAGGTATTTTTTACCGTCGGACCCCTTAATGCGGATACCTAAGCGGCGGGCCTGAGCGTCACCAAGATTTGAGCAGGAGCAAACCTCAAAGTACTTTTGCTGTTTAGGAGACCAGGCTTCAATATCGTAGGACTTAACCTTAAGGTCGGCTAGGTCACCGGTGCAACATTCAAGCGTGCGGACCGGTATATCCATACTTCTGAAAAGCTCGACCGAATAACTCCACATTTTGTGGAACCAGTCCATACTCTCCTCCGGCTTGCAGATGACTATCATTTCCTGCTTTTCGAATTGGTGGATACGGTAGATTCCGCGCTCTTCAATTCCGTGGGCTCCCTTTTCCTTGCGGAAGCAGGGGGAGTAGCTGGTGAGGGTCATCGGGAGCTTTTCTTCGGGGGATATAGTGTCAATAAATTTGCCTATCATAGAATGCTCGGAGGTGCCTATGAGATAGAGGTCTTCCCCCTCTATTTTGTACATCATAGCGTCCATTTCCTCGAAGCTCATAACGCCGGTAACAACATTGCTTCTTATCATAAAGGGCGGGATGCAGTAGGTGAAGCCCTTATCGATCATAAAATCGCGCGCGTAGGAAAGCACGGCCGAATGAAGCCTTGCGATATCCCCCATCAGGTAGTAAAAACCTTCACCCGAAACCTTGCCTGCAGCCTCCTTGTCGATACCGTTAAAGAGCTGCATAATGTCGGTATGATAAGGGATTTCAAAATCGGGGTTTGTTTTTTCGCCGAACTGCTCTACCTCAACATTATCACTGTCATCCTTACCTACGGGGACACTCTCGTCAACAATGTTCGGAATCTTCATCTGCAGCTGCAAGACCTTTTCTGCAAGCTCGCCCTCTTTTTCCTCGAGAGCTTTGAGCTCAGCGGCCTGCTCGTTAACAAGGCGTTTCATTTCCTCGGCTTCGTCACGCTTGCCTTGGCCCATAAGCATACCTATCTGCTTGCTTATTTTGTTACGGTTTGCTCTCAGCTCATTAGCGCGGCTGTTGGCAGCGCATTTTTCGTTGTAGAGGGAGATAACCTCGTCAACCAAGGGCAACTTACTATCTTTAAACTTGCGTTTTATGTTTTCTTTAACCAATTCGGGATTGTCACAAATAAATTTAATATCCAGCATTTATATTCCTCCTCCAGATGCAATTCACAGTATATCACAGACAATTTTTTATGTCAAATAATATCATACACTTCTACAACACCGCTTTTGTGGTAAAGCGATGGGGTTATAAGCAGGGAGTAGCCTCTGCCGTTATCGGTTGCCCACTCAACGGGTGTATGCCTCGGCAGACCCGCCGCGGCCAAAAGCATCATTATGGCTCCACCGTGCATAATAACGGCGGCTTCATTTATATTATCGTTCAGCATATCGAGAACTATTTCGTTGAGCCCTATGCATAGCCTTTTAACAAAATCGGCGTTGTCTTCGCCATCGGGCGGAGCGGAAAGCTTGCCCGAAGCCCAAAGAGGGAAGTGGGGATTGCCTTCAAGCTCTGCGGCGGTTTTGCCTTCAAATGAGCCAAAGTCATACTCCCGCAGATTATCAATATTAAAGACCTCCCGCCCGGGATAGAGCATAGCTGCAGTCTGTCGGCATCGCAGCATCGGGCTGGAATAAAGGCGGTCAATATCGGGATAATCTATATTTTCCTTTAAAAGCCTAAGCTCATTAACCCCCTCGCCTGAGAGGGGCAGGTCGGTTCTGCAGCCAATGTATTGACCGAGGATGTTGGCATCGGTGGCTCCGTGGCGGATAAGATGGATTTTGAGGGTTTTCATTCTATGCACTCCAATAATTCTGTAATTATGCTGTTGGAAAGAAGCATGCCTCTAGCTGAAAGGCGGATATTTTCTCGGGTTGTTTTCATAAGCCCTGCTTTTTCGAAAGCCTTACATTTAGTTAAAAACGATTTAGGCAGAGCCGAGCCGAATTTGGATTCATACTCACAGGGGGATATACCGGAAGAAAGGCGCAAACGGAGCATAATATATTCTTCCCTGTTGCCGCCGTCGCCGTCGGGGAGGGGTGGGATGCCTTTTATAAACCCTCTAAGGTCTCTCGGGTAGTAAAACCGCCTGCCGTCAACACAGCTGTGGGCAGAGGGACCGATACCTAAATAATCTGAACCTTTCCAATATTTTAGATTGTGGCGGCTTTCTTTTTCCGCTTTGCAGAAATTGGATATTTCATAATGCGAATACCCCTTTGCTTTCAAGAAGTCACACATTAAAAGATATTGAGCGGCTTGCTCGTCGTCATCGGGTAGGTTTAAGGCACTTTGCTCGCGGTAAAAGGCGGTGTTCTGCTCGATTTTAAGTAAATATGCCGAGATATGGTCGGGACATAGCCCTGCTATAAAGTCAAGACTTTGGGCAAGGCTTTTTTCTGCGGAATTCGGCAGCCCCAGCATAATATCGAGGGATATGTTATCAAACCCAAGCCTTCGCGCTGTTTCCACGGTTTTTGCGGTGTCATTTGCCAAGTGGGTTCTGCCGAGGAGTTTTAATTCTTCATCATTGCCGCTTTGCGCTCCAATAGAAAGGCGGTTTACACCTGCATTTTTTGCAAATTGCAGTAAATTCCGTGGGTCAGAAGATGGATTGAGTTCAAGGGTGATCTCGGCGTCGGGCAAAACCGCAAAGTGCTGCCGTAGCTCTTCTAACAAAGGCATCAATCTGTGTGACATCAGCGCCGGAGAACCCCCGCCGAGGTAAATAGTATCAACGGGGCGGTGGAAGTTGCCGCCCCATTGTTTAAAAGACGCGCATAGCGCCCTTGTGTATTCATCCAAAAGCTCCTCAGTTACAAATGAGGAGTAAAAATCGCAGTATTTGCACTTTTTTTGGCAAAAAGGAATGTGTAAATAAAGACCAAGCGGATTAGTCAACAATTTCACCTATGCAGCTGCCCGGAACGCAGGCGGCATTTGCCTCGTCGGTGTCGATATGCATAGCCAAAGCATAGCTGTCACTCACACGGGCTACAACATCTGAGAAAACGAGCGCCCTGCCCTCGGTGGGGATTTTAACGCTTACTATCTGCTTGTCGGTGATGCCGTATTTCTCGGCATCGGCAACCGTCATATGTATATGGCGCTTTGCGGCAATAACACCCTCTGCTATTTCAAGCTCTCCTGCAGGGCCTACCAATTTGCAGGAGCCGCTGGCCTTAATGTCACCAGATTCTCTGATAGGGGCAATAACGCCGATGGCGCGGGCGTCTGTCAAGGAAAGCTCAACCTGAGTTTCGGGGCGCACAGGTCCTAAAATGGAAGCTTTGAGGGTAGCTTTTGGGCCTACTACCGTGACCTTTTCTTCACAAGCAAACTGCCCCGGCTGGGAAAGCTCCTTTTTAGCGGTTAGCTCATATCCTTCTCCAAAAAGCACCTCGAGTGCCTCTTTAGAAACATGCACATGGCGGGCAGAAATTTCGACTAAAACTTCCTTTTTCATTTAAAAAACTCCTTACAATGCGGCGGTTTGGGCCGTTTAAATATTAATACTGCTTTAATTGTAGCATAAATTTACTTTATTTCAAGAGGCAAGAAGAAAAAAACCTAATTTAATTAAAGTATATTTGCATTGACTTTAAACTGCTTATAATGTAAAATATATTTGATATAAAAAATAGAGGTGTTTTAAATGAAACCCGTTTATAAAAGAGTATTACTTAAATTGAGCGGCGAGGTTCTCGCAGGCGAAAAGGGAGTAGGCATTGATTTTGACAAGGTTTTGGATGTTTGTCAGCGTGTTAAACAGTGTGTCGATATGGGTGTGCAGGTGGCAATAGTTGTCGGCGGCGGCAACTTCTGGCGCGGACGCTCGAGCGGCAAGATGGACAGGACCCGCGCAGACCATATGGGTATGCTCGCAACCTCTATCAACTCTCTGGCACTGGCCGATGCTTTGGAACAGCTTGGCGTTACAGCCAGAGTTCAAACCGCTATCGAAATGCGCCAGATAGCAGAGCCCTACATTCGCAACAAGGCGGTAAGGCATCTTGAAAAAGGCAGAGTGGTTATCTTCGGCTGTGGGACGGGCAACCCCTTCTTTTCTACCGACACCGCCGCAGCGCTGAGGGCGGCAGAAATCGGCGCAGATGTTATCTTCAAGGCAACTAATGTTGACGGCGTTTATGACAGTGATCCGAAACTCAACCCTGATGCTAAGAAGTATGACACCTTGACACACATTGATGTGCTTCAGCAAGGGCTTCATGTTATGGATAGCACCGCCGCATCCCTTTGTATGGACAACGGCATTGAAATACTTGTATTTAATCTTGAAAACCCCGATAATATCGTAGCGGCTATGACAGGCGAGAAGATCGGCACAATAGTAAAGTGAGGTAGCATTATGCAAGAAGTTATTAAGAACACCGAAGAAAAGATGAATAAAACTCTTTCTGTTTTAGAACGCGAATATAAATCCATTCGAGCAGGCAGAGCCAATGTTTCTGTGCTTGACAAGATAACAGTTGATTACTACGGCGCCCCCACCCCCATTCAGCAGATGGCGGCCGTTTCGGTTCCTGAGCCGCGCGTGCTGATGATTCAGCCGTGGGATGCTTCTACACTTAAGACCATCGAGAAAGCGATTCTCACCTCTGACATAGGGATTAACCCTCAGAATGACGGCAGAGTCATCCGCCTTTCCTTCCCCCCTCTTACAGAGGAGCGCAGAAAGGAAATAGTTAAGGATGTTAAAAAGTTAGCCGAGGAAAACAAGGTGGCAATTCGCAACACTCGCCGTGATGCTATTGAAAAGCTTAAGGCTCTCAAAAAGGCCAACACCGTGACTGAGGATGATGTTGCAAATGGAGAAAAGAAGATCCAAAACCTTACCGACAAGTTCTGCAAAGAAGTAGATGACCTTGCAGGCCTTAAGGAAAAAGAAATTTTAGAAATTTAAAAAGCGGCGGGCACTTCGGCAGTGCCCGCTTTAAGGATTTATGAGTATTTTAACGATGAGTGGGCGAAAATCCGCCTTTAAAAAACGGGGTTTGGATTGCTGGGATATAGATTGGTGGTGTTAAGGCTTGTTTAGGTTAGGAAAAAAGAAAAGAGACAGGGTTTTGCCAAGGCACATTGCAATAATAATGGATGGCAACGGCCGTAGGGCGAAAAAACGCTCATTGCCGCGCTCGGCAGGGCATGTGGCAGGGGCCAAAACCTTTAAAAACATAGCCCGATATTGCAATAAAATCGGCCTTGAGTATTTAACTGTTTATGCTTTCTCTACCGAAAATTGGAAGCGCCCCAAAGAAGAGGTGCAGGGAATAATGAACCTGCTGCGCGACTATCTTAAGGATGCGGAAAATTTTAAGGACGAGAACATAAAGGTTAAGTTTATAGGAAATCTTGAGCCGCTTGATGAGGATATTAAAGAGCTTATCCGCAAGGATGAGGACGGCTCAAAGGACGCCACTGGTTTAAAGCTTAACATCGCGATAAATTACGGCGGTAAGGACGAGATAGTCAGGGCTGTGAGAGATATCGTCGAAAAGGGAATCCCTGCGGTCGATATCACCGAACAGACCGTTTCGGACCATCTTTACACGGCGAATATGCCGGATCCTGATTTTATAATCCGCCCGAGCGGCGAATACCGCCTTTCTAATTATCTTATTTGGCAGTCAGCCTATGCTGAGTATTGGTTCTCGGATGTTTTGTGGCCTGATTTTACACCGAAGCATTTAGAGCAGGCTATTGATGAATACAACCATCGCAATCGCCGTTTCGGTGGAGTTTAGGGTCTGTCAAAGGATAATCTGCCACAAAATTGTTGCAACGGCGATTTACTGATCGACTGAAAAGGAGACTTAAAATGAAAACTCGTATTATTTCAGGAATATTGATGGGGGCTATCGTAGCGACGGTTCTTTGCGCCGGATTTTTTCTCAATTCTATAATTATAACACTTGCGGTTGCCGCTTTGGCGGCAGGGGCAACCTATGAGCTTTTGCACAATGCCGTGGGTATAGGGAGTAAGGCGGCTTTAATAGGAGCCTGCCTTTATTCTGTGCTTGCGGTTTTTTCGACCGGATATCCTATCTATGCTTTGCTGTTTGTGAGCGTAGTTTATTTCCTATTTGCTGTGGTTATCATTTTAAAACATAATAAGGAGTTCACCCTCGCTCATATCGCCAGCCTTTCAGGTCTGCCTGTTTGCCTGAGCTTTGCTTTTTACTGCCTTGCGAGCGTGATCGTTTTTGAGGGCGGCATATATTATCTGCTGCTGCTCCTTAATTTTTCAAGCGTTTGCGATATGGGGGCTTATTTTGTGGGGGTCACCCTCGGCAAGCACAAGCTTTGCCCTAATATCAGCCCTAAGAAAACGGTTGAGGGCGCTGCGGGCGGAATCCTTTCGAGCGTAATAGTAACGGTGATACTTGCCCTCTGCTTTAATAAGTCAATTCTTTTGCCGGTTATATTAACCGTTCCTTTCTGCATAATCGGTATGATAGGCGACCTTTTCGCATCTGCGATAAAGCGCGCTGTTGGGCTGAAGGATTACGGCAATCTCATTCCCGGTCACGGCGGAATACTTGACAGGCTCGACAGCATAATTATGATAGTGCCGCTATTGTTCCTCCTTATTTTGCACGGGGTGGTATGATGAAGAGCCTGATAATTCTGGGGTCTACCGGCTCAATCGGCACTCAGGCGCTTGAGGTTGCTAAAAGCGGCGGCTACAGAGTGACCGGCCTTGCAGCGAGCAGAAATATAGAGCTTTTGGAGGCTCAGGCCAGAGAATTTCTTCCATTGGCCGTTGCGGTTTTCGACCCTAAAGCGTCCGAGGACCTTAAAATAAAGCTTAAGGACACCGATATAAAGGTCCTCTCAGGGGCGGACGGTGTTTGTGAGCTTGCAACCCTTGAGGGAGACATAGTTTTAAATTCAATAGTGGGCATAGCAGGTCTCAGGCCTACTTTAGCGGCGATTGAAGCGGGCAAAACGATTGCTCTCGCTAATAAAGAAACCCTTGTCACCGGCGGCGAGCTTGTAAATCGAGCCGCGAGGGAGAAAAATGTTAAAATTCTGCCTGTGGACAGTGAACACTCCGCCATTTTTCAATCCTTGCAGGGCTCTCCCGAAAAATCGCTCAAAAAGATATTGCTGACGGCTTCGGGCGGTCCGTTTTACGGCAAAAAGTGTCACGAGCTCCAAAATGTGACGGTAGGCGATGCTCTTAATCATCCCAACTGGTCGATGGGGGCGAAAATCACCATTGATTCAGCAACCCTTATGAACAAAGGGCTTGAGGTTATTGAGGCGGTGCATCTGTTCGGCCTTTCGGCAGATAAGATTGAGGTGCTTGTGCATAGGCAGAGTATTCTCCACTCGGGTGTCGAGCTTAGTGACGGTGCGGTTATCGCTCAGCTTGGGACTCCTGATATGCGCCTGCCCATTCAGTATGCCTTGACCTACCCCGAAAGAAGCGCCAACACATTTGAGTCACTCAGCCTTTCTGACATAGGCACACTTACCTTTGAAAAGCCTGATATGGATACATTCCGTTGCCTGCCCTTGTGCATTGAGGCTATAACGCAGGGCGGCCTTGCGCCGGCAGCTGTCAACGGAGCAAACGAGGAGGCGGTGCGCCTTTTCCTCCTGGGCAAGATTAAATTTATGACAATAGCAGATCTTGTGGAAAAAGCGCTTTTAACAGTAAATAATAAAAAAGAATTCGGCTTGGAGGATATTCTCGCGGCCGATGCGGCGGCGAGAGAAGCGGTCAAAAAAGCGGTAAATACTATTTAGAATGGGTGATTGAGATTTTAAATATCTGGAATAATGTCTGGCCCTATTTAGTGGCGATACTTGTTTTTTTGGTGCTTATAATAATACACGAATTCGGGCATTTCATAGCAGCAAAGCTTATGGGTGTTCGGGTTAATGAGTTTGCCGTGGGCTTTGGGCCGAAGCTTTTTTCAAAGCAATGGGGAGAGACAAAATATTCCTTTAACCTTGTGCCTTTGGGCGGATATTGTTCTATGGAGGGTGAGGATGAGCAAAGCGGCGACAGCAGAGCCTTTTGCAACAAAAAGCCTTGGAGACGGTTTGTTATAGTTATTATGGGCGCTGCTTTTAATCTGCTTTTAGGGCTTATTATCGTGGCGGTGATTTTGGCACCGTCAAAGGCATTCACCTCAACCGTTATTGCCGAATTTAACGAGGGCGCCGCCAGCCAAAGCAGCGGACTTTATGTTGATGATAAGATTTTAGAGGTTGACGGCAGAAAAATATTCACTTCCTACGACTTGAGCTATGCTTTCACAAATGTTGATGACGGAAAAATAGATATAACCGTTTTGCGCAACGGCGAAAAAGAGCTTTTAAGGGATGTGCGGTTTGAGACCGAGGAGCAGGACGGCATTAGCTACCTGACGGTTGATTTCAAGGTCTACGGCATAAAGAAAACCTTTGGCTCGTATGTAAAGCAGACGGTAAACACCGCCATATCCTATTGCGCAGTCGTGTGGAGAAGTCTCATTGATATGCTTAGCGGAAAGTACGGTATAAGCGCAGTTTCAGGCCCTGTAGGTGTCACAGTGACCATTGCGAGCGTTGCGAAGGCCAATTTGCAAAGTCTTTTACCGATAATGGCGCTGATAACCATTAATTTGGGTATATTTAATCTTTTGCCTATTCCCGCGCTTGACGGCGGCAGGCTGCTCTTTATACTCATAGAGATGATTTTTAGAAAGCCTATACCGCAGAAATATGAGGCGGCGGTGCACGCGGTAGGATTTGCGATTTTAATAATATTCATGTTGCTTATAGCCGCTAAGGATATATGGAGCTTGGTAGTGTAACAGCACAAAAGGAGGCATAAGGGATGTTCACAAATAACGAGACTGTAAAGGTAAAGCTCGGGAATTTGGAAATGGGCGGCGGCGCGCCGATATCGGTGCAATCAATGCTTTGCGCCCCTGCGCACGATATAGAGGCCAATGTGAAGCAGGCAAAGCGTCTCGAGGCGGCCGGTTGTGATATCGTGCGGGTTACCGTGCCCGACAAAGAGGCCTTGAAAACGGTTGAGGCTTTAAAAAAAAGCATTACAATCCCCCTCGTTGCTGATATTCATTATGACTACCGATTGGCACTTGACAGCGTGGCCGCCGGAATCGATAAGGTGCGCATAAACCCCGGCAACATCGGTTCGGACGACAAGGTGAAGCTTGTGGCCGATGCCTGTAGAAAAGCGGGTGTGCCGATTAGGATAGGGGTCAACTCAGGCTCGCTTGAAAAGAGTATTTTGGCTAAATACGGAGCTGTTACGCCCGAGTCCATGGTTGAAAGCGGGCTTTATCATATATCCTTGCTTGAAAAATTTGATTTCACCGATATCGTTTTGTCCCTCAAGTCCTCAAATCCGCAGATAATGTATAAGGCTTATGAGTTGGCGGCGGAAAAATGCCGATATCCACTGCATTTGGGTGTTACCGAAGCGGGCACCGAAGGCATGGGTATCATAAAATCGGCCGCCGCAATAGGCGGCCTGTTACTCAGAGGAATTGGGGCCACCATCAGGATATCCCTTACAGACGACCCTGTAAAAGAGGTTGAAGCCGGGATAAAGCTTTTAAAGGCAGTCAACCTGCGCAAGGGCGGTGTGAGACTTGTTTCCTGCCCGACCTGCGGCAGAACTAAGATCGACCTTATAAACATCGCTAAAGAGGCAGAAAAAAGGCTTCAAAAGGTGGACAAGGATATAACCGTGGCCATAATGGGCTGTGTTGTCAACGGTCCGGGAGAGGCCTCTGCCGCCGATATCGGAATTGCAGGCGGTGACGGTTGCGGAGTTCTCTTTAAAAAAGGAGAAATCATAAAAAAGCTTCCCGAAAGCGAGCTGCTAGATGCGCTGCTCAAAGAGATAGAAAAAATGTAAACGGAGTTGTAAAAAATGGAAAAACCGCTGTTTTTGGATATGTTTGATATATATCTTGATGACGGGCTTAAAGCCGCCCTTAAAAACAGTGTTATAAATAACTACAGTCTTGACCTTGACAGGCGGATTTTAAAGATTCAAATGGGTGATATTGCCTATATACCGAGAGATTGCCGTATAGGACTTGCAAGCTGTCTTAAAGAAGCTTTGAATCTTGCAGAGTGTTCGGTTGTATTCGAATTTCCTCCTGAAGCCTTCTGCGAGCAGGCTTGTGCTGACACGGTCTGCGAATTAAGACTAAAAAATGCTGCCCTTAACGGCTATTTTGCAGAGGCGGAATATACCTATTCAGGCGTTGCTGTTAAAATCACCTTAAAGCACGGCGGATATAAAAGAATTTGCGAATTAGGGTTTGAAAAGCTTTTTGCAAAGGCTATAAAAGATCAGTTCGGCAAAGAGGTGACAGTCGAGTTTGGCGGCCAGCTTGAGGATGTTGAAATAGAGCTGCCCGCAGCCGAGCCGAAACCCGCCGCTCAAAGCAAACCTGCTGAGCGCAAGGCGGCACCTGAGCGGAAGATAAGCTTTGAAAAGCGCGGCGAAAAGCCCGAAAACGGCATTGTTTACCTTGATGAGCCTAAGCTGTTTTACGGAAGAAGAATAGATAATCGAATAAAGCCGATGATAGAGGTCAGCGGCGACGATGGTGAGATCTGCTGTTGGGGAGAGGTCTTCGACACGGAAGTACGAACCATAAATACAAGGCGCGGCGAGACCAATATCCTCACATTTTCTTTCAGCGATCACACAAACTCGCTTACCGCCTCGATGTTTGTTGACCCCAAGCGTATGGGTGATGTGGCCCCCATTAAAGAGGGTGCATACATCCTTGTAAACGGTACATACGAGTTTGATAATTATAAAAAAGATTTCATCGTAAAGCCGAGGGCTATGGCTTTATTGCAAAAATACACAGAAACCGATGAGCACGACGGTCAAAAAAGGGTCGAGCTCCATTGTCATACAAATATGTCCGCCAAAGATGCAGTGTCCTCTGCGGGGGATATTGTCAATCAGGCTTTTAGCTGGGGTCACAAGGCGATAGCTATCACTGACCACGGCGTTGTGCAGGCATATCCTGCCGCGGCAGAGGCGGTTAAAAAGATACGCAAATCGGGCGGAGATTTCAAGGTTATATACGGTGTAGAGGCTTATTTTGTGGATGATATTAAAAACGACATCTCATCGCTTAATGCAAAGCAACTCGCAAAGCTGCGCTACCACCAGATAATACTTGTAAAAAATCTCGCGGGCCTTAAAAATCTTTACAAATTAGTCTCCGAAGCACACCTTAAGGATTTTCATGGCAGACCCATCACCCTCAAAAGCAAACTCTGTGAACTGCGCGAGGGCTTGATAGTCGGCTCTGCCTGCGAGCAGGGAGAGCTTTATTCGGCTATTATTGACCGAAAGCCCGAGGAAGAACTGCTGGAAATCGCCGAGTTTTACGACTATCTCGAAATTCAGCCGTTGGGCAACAATGCCTTTATGGTCAGGGAGTCTTCCTACCCTGACAAAAAGGATAAAAAGACCGGCGCAGTCATACCCAACCGCTTTAGGAATGTAAACAGTTTTGAGGTTATCAAAGATTTTAACCGCAAGGTAGTAGAGCTTGCCGATAAGCTGGGCAAGCCCGTTGTAGCTACGGGGGATGTGCATTTCCTTAAAAAGAGCGATGATATCGTCCGCAAAATACTTATGGCGGGCCAAGGCTTTGACGATTTCGATAATCAGGCGCCCTTGTATCTTAAAACCACCGACGAAATGCTCGCCGATTTCGATTATTTCGGTGAACGCGCTAAGGAATTTGTTATTGATAATCCCAATAAGATTGCCGATTTAGTGGATGGCGATGTCATCCCTGTGCCTGAGGGGAATTATCCTCCGGTTATTGAGGGGTCGGATGACCTGCTCAGAAATATTTGTTGGGATAATGCGCATAAACGGTACGGCGAAAATCTGCCTGAAATAGTTGAAAAGCGGCTTGAAAAAGAGCTTAACTCTATTATTAACAATGGCTTTTCCATAATGTATATCTCAGCTCAAAAGCTTGTTGCCTACAGTGAGGAGAACGGCTATTTAGTTGGCTCGCGTGGGTCGGTTGGTTCATCCTTTGTTGCGACGATGGCCGGCATTTCGGAGGTAAACCCATTGGCTCCGCACTATGTTTGCCCTAAATGCTGCTATAATGAGTTTTTTAATGACGGTTCGGTAGGGTCGGGCTTCGACCTGCCCGAAAAAAACTGCCCGCATTGCGGCGCACCGCTTGACCGTGACGGTCACGATATCCCGTTTGAAACCTTCTTGGGCTTCAAGGGAGACAAGGTGCCCGATATCGATCTTAATTTTTCTGACGAGTTCCAGACACAGGTGCAAAAATATACCGAGACCCTATTTGGAAGTGAAAATGTTTTCAAAGCGGGAACAATTTCGACTGTCGCCGAAAAAACGGCCTATGGTTTTTCAAAGGCTTATGCTGAAAAGAAGGGCATTACTTTGAGTAATGCCGAGCTAAACCGCTTGGCAAAGCTTGTCGAAAAAGCGCAGATAAAGCAGACCACCGGCCAGCATCCTGCGGGAATGATTGTTGTTCCGCGAGACAAGGTGATATACGATTTCTGCCCTGTTCAACATCCTGCGGATGATGTGAATTCGGATGTGGTGACCACTCATTTTGACTTCCACTCTATCCACGACACGATATTAAAGCTTGATGAGCTCGGCCATGTTATCCCTACTACATATAAGTATTTAGAGGAATATTCAGGTATCCCTGTAAGTAAGGTTTCTATGAGTGACAGTAAGGTTATGAGTCTTTTCACCTCTACAGAAGCGCTCGGTGTCACTCCGGAGGAGATAGATTCTCACACGGGTACCTACTGCATCCCTGAGTTTGGCACCTCCTTTGTAAGGGGAATGCTTACTGACTGTAAACCCAAAAATTTCTCCGACCTTTTGCAGATATCGGGTCTTTCCCACGGCACCGATGTTTACCTTGGCAATGCAAAGGATCTTATTGAAGACGGCACCTGCACCATTTCAGAGGTTATCGGAACCCGTGACAATATAATGGTCTACCTTATTCATCAGGGCATGGACGAAAGCCGAGCCTTTAAAATTACCGAGACGGTGCGAAAGGGTCTTGTTGCTAAGGGCAAGGTTTCTAAGGAAGACTGGGCGGCCATGGAGGAGGATATGCGTAAGGTCGGGGTGCCGGAATGGTATATCCAAAGCTGTTATAAAATAAAGTATATGTTCCCGAAAGCTCATGCTGCGGCCTATGTCATATCTGCGCTGAGGGTTGCCTGGTATAAGGTGTATCGTCCGCTTGAGTTTTATTGCGCATATTTTACCGCAAGGCCTGAGGACGTCGATGTTCCAACCGTTATTCAGGGGCGAGAGGCTGTAAAACGCTATCTGAGGGATATAAAGGCAAAGGGCAAAGAGGCCACCAAAAAAGAGCTTGATGTTTACAACAATATGCTCATATTTAATGAAATGATGGCCAGAGGTATTGAGGTGTTGCCGATTGATATCAACAAATCTCACGCCATGAAGTATCTGCCCGAAGACGGAAAGATGAGATTGCCGTTTGGGTCATTAAGCGGCGTTGGCGAAAAGGCGGCGTATGCAATATATGAGGCTGCGCAAAGGGGCAATTTTATTTCTCGCGAGGATTTCCAGATAGAGGCCGGTGTATCCAAAACCATAATTCAAAATCTTGCGGAGCTTGGCGCTATGAATGATTTGCCCGACACAAATCAGATTTCTATGTTTTAACAAAATTTAACAAACCGCAAAACTACGCGGTTTGCGGCGCCCAATCCTCAAAAAGTTAAAAAATATTACAAAAAAGGTTGCAATTTTGTAACCTTTTTGTTATAATAACATTTGCAAAGGTTACAAAATGTAATTTTTTTAGAAGGTGAATGTTATTTTTAAGGATTTGGATGTTGAAGCGCTTATTAAAAAAATTCGCAACAACAATTTTTTTGTAAAAGCTTTCAAAATTGCAAATAAAAATAAAATATCAGTTAAAATCGCTTCCTTTTCTTTGATAGGCATTTTGGCTGTAGTTATAACTATTGCAGCAACAGGTGTCACATTTGGTTTTAATGTTAAATACTCGGGCAATGTTATCGCCACCGTTAGGAATGTATCTGTTATTGAGAGCGCAAGGGATATCGTGGTTAAAAATGTCAGCAGTGAGGGCGCGGATAAAGCCATCTCTGCCCCAAAACTGACCCTCACGATAACTGTTGCGGACAGGCTTGACAGCGCCAACAAGGTGGCAGATGCCATCATTGAAAACACAGGTGATATTGTTGAGGCCTCTGCTCTTGTTGTCGACGGTGAGGTGGTTGCCTGCACCCAGTCAGGCGAGCTCTCATCCCTTGTTGAGTCAAGGCGCACTGCTTATTTTATCGACGGTGCGCAAAACAGCGCGGTTTTTGTTGCTGATGTCAAGATAGAGAAGGGCTATTATTTAAAATCAGACATCAAAGATATTTCGGCGATTACCGATATTATAGAGAACCTTGAGGTCAAAACCGTTTCTACGGTTGTGACCGACACTCAGGTTAACTATGGCACAAAAAATGTAAAAACAAACAAGCAGGTTATGGGCTATTACAAGGTCACAACCAAGGGTCAAAACGGAATTACTCGCAAGACCGAGACGGTAGAAAGCCTTAACGGTAGCGAAACTTCCCGAAAGACCATCTCGTCGGAGGTGATTTCACAGCCGGTTGATCAGGTTATAACTATTGGAACTGCTCCTGTGAAAATTTCGGCAACCGAGAAAGCCAATATTTCTTCAGCAGGATTTATCTGTCCTATAAAAAGAGGCAATTTTGTGATTTCTTCCTACTATGGCGACGGTAGAAATCATAAAGGTATTGACCTTGCCGCAAACAGAGGCATCGCTATTTTCGCGGCGGCAAGCGGAACTGTGACCTATGCCGGATATGACGGCGACTATGGCTACAGCGTGGTTATAGATCATGGCAACGGTATGAAAACCAGATACGCTCACGCCAATGCATTGTGTGTGTCCAAGGGCCAAACCGTGTCTCAGGGTGATATGATAGCCACTGTAGGCAACACAGGGTATTCTACCGGCAATCATCTGCATTTCGAGATAATCATTAACGGCACAAGGGTAAATCCCGCGCCTTATATTGGATTGAACTAATCCCTAAAAAATTCATCAGGGCCGCATTTTGCGGCCCTGATTTTTTATATATAATTAAAAATTTATCCAAAAATCTTTTTTTCAAATTCGTTTGCAAATTTTGTGAGACTTTCGAAATTCATCGCGGAGATATAGTGGGCTTCGAGGTTATCGTGTATTGATTTTGCCTCACCGAGCACTGCGCAGGCAGTAAACAGCAGCTGACGGATTGCCTTTTTATTGAATTTGATGCGCTCTCGGCTTTTCGAAATTTGCGCCGCGCTTGTAAAACGGCGGGAATGTATGCGGCGTCCGTCGCAGGCAAAATGCTGATATTCGCTTTCTCTGACAAAAGCTAAGGAGAGTTCGGGAATTATGATATGGTCGGTTAAAATAGAGGGCAAAAAGGCATTTTTAACCGTTATTATCTCATACCCGCAAGATAGACAATATTCCCGTATTCTGTTCATTATCGTGTCGGCCACTATACCGAAATCATCTTCGATTATAATTGTGTTGTTGCAGCTGCTTAAAACTGTTCCCGCAAAAGAAACCACCCCCTTTGGGGTTATGCCTGAAAGATATCTCACCCATTCAAATCCCATACCGTCGCGTTTTGGAATATGCTTTTTGCAAAGATTTTTTGCGAAAAGGCTTGCCTTTTCTCGGTTGGTGCAGTAGCGGGCGGTTTTGAGATTGTCGGTCATAAGCTGACCTACAGCCTGAAGGTAGCGGGAGGCAGAGCGATGAAGAGCTTTGTTTTTATCAGTGAGGCTCAGCACCTGACTTTGGGTTGCTTTAAATGAGTCGCTGTTCCAGAACTGCCCAAAATTGAGTATCTCCTCACAGACTCCGGGGTATATCGGTTCTACAACATGCGGGGCGGTGCCGTCGAGGATAACGGTTTTCATATCGGGAAATATCACGGCATCAAGCGAATCGGGATCGCTGCTACAGGGGCAAAGCTCTATTTTTATCTCCCTTTGTTCCGCTTTTGAAGCCATATATTTCATAAAAGAGGATTTGCCTGTTCCCGGGCCGCCTTTAATTATGTAAGCCTTCCAGCCTTTGGCCGCGTCGTAACATTCACCGAATGAGGAAACAAACCCCTCGCAGGAGTTGGCGGCTAAAAAATATTTTAAATTAAAATTATTCATAAATTCCCCTCCAAACATTATATTTTATTCCTATAACTTTATTTTGACACAAACTGCAAAGTGTGGTAAAATATCTGCGAGTCGGTCAGACGGTTGCGGGCAGAAATGCCTGAGGAAAGTCCGAGCCCCGCAGGGCAGAATAGCGGCTAACGGCCGCCGAGGGTGACCTTAGGGAAAGTGCAACAGAGATATACCGCCGCTTTATGCGGTAAGGGTGGAAAGGCGAGGTAAGAGCTCACCGGTCTCCCGGGAACGGCAAGATCCTGTAAACCCTATTCGGAGCAACGCTGACTGTGGCAATACACTTGCCCGGTGTGCCACGAAAAGCGGCTGGAGTGCAGGGAGCAATCCCTCATCGAGATAGATAACCGTCCAAGACAGAACTCGGCTTACAGACCGACTCGCTTTTTTGAAATCAAAGGATAAAAACTACCTTTTTGCGCCGTTTATAGAGCGTTTAAAGGTGGTTTTTTTGCATCTTACTCCAAATGAGCATAAAAATTTAACAAAAGGCGGCCGTTTGACCGAAAATATTAATAAAATATCTTTATTTTTGGTTTTGGTTGTGCTATAATCTATGGTGTATATTTATATCTAAAATCGGTTGAAAAGGAGGGCGGCGATCTGTGTTGAAAAAAATAGTAGCAGTTGGTGTGATGCTCGGACTTATTTTATGTCTTTGCGGATGCGATATGCTGGCGGCCGACACTGCCGAATTGCTTTCCCCGCCCGCTCTTTCGGGTGACCTTAAGCCCATTGCCGAAGCTATAGATGCAAGCGTTGATGGGGCGTACGATTTTAAGTATCCCTCACGCGGGGATTATCGCTCTGCGGTGGTGCAAGAGGATATCAACAGCGACGGTATCCACGAGGCTTTCGCTTTTTACAGCACAACCGACGGTGAGACAATAACCATGCACATAAATGCCGTAACAAAGCGCGACGACGCATGGAAGTCTGTGGCTCAGCAGAAAATCGTGGCCGGCGGGGTTGACAGAGTAGATTTTTGCGACCTTGATAACGACGGGATAAAAGAAATACTTGTCGGCTGGGAAATTTACGGTACAAGCGAAATGCAGCTTGCGGTTTACGGAATGAGTGATAGCGCCCTCACACAGAGAATGCTCCAAAAGTATACCCATTTTATCACCTGCGATCTTGATGAGAATGACCAAAATGAGATTCTGCTCATCAAAACCGCAGTGGCCGAGCAGGGCAATTCAGCCGCATTGTTTGCTTTCACACAGGAGGGCATCACCGAGATATCGTCCTGCGCGCTTGACAGCACGGTTAAAACGGTGAATGAGCCTATGGTGGCCACGCTTTCTAACGGCAAGCCGGCTGTCTATATTGACGAAATAAAGGGTGTGGGCGCGGTCACCGAGGTTTTGTTTATGGAAAAGGGCGACCTTGTAAACCCTCTGATTGATGCCGCAACCGGCGAGACCCTCTCTACCCTGCGCTCGGTTTCATTTAGCGTGCAGGACATTAATCAGGATAACATTTTGGAAATACCGGTTCAGCTGGAGGTTCCGTCGGTCACAAATTCCGAGCTTAACGAAAAGCTATATCTGACAAACTGGTGCTCCTTTAACGGTGAGCGGCTTGTGAGCCAAACGACAGCGATGATAAATCTTAATGACGGATATTTCTATACCATTCCATCAAAGTGGATAGGCAATATTGCGGTCTTGAAGGACACTGAAAATCATCTGCGGGAGATATATCGCTACGACCCTGAGGAGATGACTGTGAGCGACAGGCTGCTCTATATAAAAGCGGTAGACAAAAAGGATTGGGATGAGGGGAAATATAAGGCCGACGGTGTCAAAGAAATTGTAAACAACGGCACAACCTCGTTTATATGCTATATTTCGAGCTACGCTCAGGTTGAAGGCATCACCTACGACTCTGTCAAGTCTTCTTTCAGGTTGTTAGAGTGATGAATGTTAATGGATAGGAGAAAATTATGAAACGCATACTTATTGTTGAAGACGAGGCGGCAATTCGCGAGTTTGAAGCCATAAATCTTAAAAGAGTAGGCTATGATGTTACAGAGGCCGGCTCGGGCGAAGAGGCGCTGGATATTTTCGATAACGACATTCAAGGGTTTGACATAGCCTTGCTTGATATATCCATGCCGGGGATGGACGGTTTTACCCTGTGTAAAGAGTTGAGAAAGCGCAGTGAGACCCTGGGCATAATAATGCTCACCGCCCGCACACAGGAAATGGATAAAATAAGCGGCCTTATGATGGGGGCGGATGACTACATAACAAAGCCGTTCAGCCCAACAGAGCTGCTTGCCAGAGTCGACTCGCTTTACCGCAGGGTTGAAATGTATGCCGGCAAGGCAAAAGCTCCCGCAACAGATGATATTACTTTGGGAGAGTTTACGTTGAACCTCCGCAGGAGAACCCTTCTTAAAGGGGGCAGGAATATAGAGTTGACCCAAGTGGAGTTCCAGATGATAGAGTATTTCTTCACCAATCCCGATGTTGCGCTGGACAGAACCGATATACTGAACCGCGTATGGGGCAGCAACTATTTTGGAGAAGAAAAGATAGTGGATGTTAATATGCGCCGACTCCGCAAAAAAATAGAGGATGACCCATCCGATCCTAAGTATTTAATAACGGTTTGGGGCATGGGTTATAAGTGGAATACAAATTAAAACTAATAATTTTTTCGGAAAGGGAGGGCAATAATGAAGCTGGAAATAAAGTTTAAAAGCATAGCTGTTAAATGGTTTTTTAACATTTTTCTTATAGTGGCTGTGATAATTTGCGCAGTTTCGATTGCCTTTTCACTTCTTTTCAGCGCAATCTACAGCGAAAGAGTAGAGGTATTAGCCGGTGATTATGCTTATGAGTTTTATGCCTTAACAGAGTCAAACAGATCAACATTTGAGGACAATGCAATTAATATTGCAGGGCAGTTTAAATATAAAAATAAAATCGAAGTTCAGGTTATAGACGCAGAAGATGAAATTATCGTCTCGACAACTGGCTTCAGAACTCAGGATGATATTATGCCTGATTACTACAAAGCTAAAGAAAACGGCAAATCGGCAGTCCGTCGGGGCGAAACTGTTGACGGCGAGGCTATTCTGGCAGGCACCGTTATGCTTTATGACAGCAGCAACAATCCTCTCGGGGCATACCGCTGGATAACTTCATTAAGCAATTCGCAAAAGCTAATGCGTAATTTTGGTATTACAATGGCAGTTGCCGCCTTTGCGATACTCGCCTTTTATGCCTTTACAGGTTGGTATTTTATTAAATCTATTGTGCGGCCGATTAGTGATGTCAGCAATATTGCGCGAAGGATTGCGATGGGTGACCTTGAGTCTAGGATCGAAATCAAAAGGAACGATGAGATCGGTGAGCTTTGTGATACTATTAACTATATGGCGGCAGAGCTATGCCAAGCAGAAAATATCAAAAACGACTTTATTTCATCGGTTTCTCACGAGCTTAGAACGCCGCTCACTGCCATCAGAGGCTGGGGAGAGACGGCAAAAATGTCACTCGGGACAGATGAGGAGCTGGTTAACAGAGGTTTGGATGTTGTTTTGGCTGAGGCTGACAGGCTTTCGGGCCTTGTCGAAGAGTTGCTTGACTTTTCCCGCATGCAGACAGGTAAGCTGACTGTGACAGTGCAGCCCTTTAACATTTCAAAGCTTTTGTCTGTGTCGGTCGATATGTATGCAGAACTTTCACGCAAGCAAGGCATCGAGCTAATATATACAAAACCGTCCGAAGAGGTGCAGGTTCTCGGCGACCTTAACAGAATAAAACAGGTATTTATAAATATTATCGACAATGCTGTTAAATATACCGAAAGCGGCGGACAGGTGCTTGTCAACCAAATCACCGAGGAGAACTGTGTAAGAATAGTCGTGAGCGATACGGGAGTGGGTATCCCCGCGCAGGATATTGACCATGTGAAAGAAAAGTTTTACAAAGCCAACAAAACAATTCGCGGCTCAGGAATAGGTCTTGCTGTTGCGGATGAGATAGTTAAACAGCATCAGGGTTTTCTCTTTGTGGAAAGCACAGAGGGTGCCGGCACCACTGTTACGATAGTTTTGCCTCTCTATGAGCCTGAAGAAATTTTGCTCGACGAGGCCGCTTCGGGAGAGACCGATGATTTTAAAGGAGAAACAAATGGCTAAATACACATCAATAGGCGGTCAGGCTCTTATAGAGGGCATAATGATGAAAAGCCCCGAGAAAACCGCTTTGGCAGTAAGACTGCCTGACAA
Organism: Acutalibacteraceae bacterium; assembly: GCA_045656665.1. Classification (GTDB taxonomy): domain Bacteria; phylum Bacillota; class Clostridia; order Oscillospirales; family Acutalibacteraceae; genus UBA737. The sequence continues at coordinate 20,674 of JAZORP010000050.1, forward strand.
AAATGTGGATATAACATATCTGACAGCAAAAAGCCTGAGAGATAAATATAAGATATTGTCGCTCCCTGTGATACGGGGTGTTGTGGGCTTTGTTGAGTCTATGTTGCAGGGGTATAAAGCAATGATGCTCTCGGCCAATAAATCGGGATTTACCGATTTTGAAGGCGATGGCGCCGAAAACAAGAACCACAAGGGGGACGAGGGAGAGCAAAAGAAGAACGCGCTTGTCAATATCGTTATGATAATCGGAATGGTTTTTGGTGTCGCCTTGGCGGTGATCTTGTTTATGTTTTTACCCTGGCTTTTCGTTGCGGGTCTACAGGCTATTTTTAAAACCGAGTTTTCTGAATTTGTGAGCTCGGGGATAGAACAGCTGCTCAAACTCTTGGTTTTTGTGATTTATGTGTGGTTGGTCTCCTTTATGAAGGATATCCGCCGAGTCTTTATGTATCACGGCGCAGAACATAAAACCATTTTTTGCTACGAAAAGGGTCTGCCCTTGACAGTGGAGAATGTACGCGAGCAAAAGCGTTTTCACCCTAGGTGCGGCACATCGTTTATGATACTTATGATTCTTATAAGCGTCATTCTATCGACTGTGGCGCAAATGATATTCCCCGGAGTTTACAAGGTTTACTGGTTGTGGGTTATTGTTAAAATATTGTTGGTGCCGCTTACCTGCGGAATAGGGTTTGAAGTTTTAAAGCTTTGTGGCAGATATGATAACATCGTGACAAGGATTATTTCGGCGCCGGGCTTGTGGCTACAGAGAATAACTACCGTAGAGCCCCAAGATGATATGATAGAGGTAGCTATCGCGGCGCTTAAGGCCTGCGAGCCCGAAACACCGGATGTTGACAGAAGTATTGATAAAACACAGCAGGACGGGGTAGAAATTATAAATGACAATATTTGAAGCCTACAATTCCACAAAGAAAAAGCTAAGCGATGCAGGAATTGAGGACAATGTTTTCGAGGCAAAGCAGATAATAAAGCACATAACAGGGCTTTCTGCCGCGCAGATACTCACGAAGTACAACACAGCTTTAACTGAGTTTCAGCAAAATAACCTTACCGCGATTATAAGGCAGAGGGAAATAAGATATCCGCTGCAGTATATTTTCGGGGAGTGGGATTTCTACGGCAGGAGCTTTTATGTAGGCCCCGGGGTATTGGTGCCTCGCGCCGATACCGAAACGTTGGTTGAAGTGTGCCTCGAATTTTTAAAAGAAAGGCAAAGCCCTAAGATTTTAGACCTATGTGCAGGCAGCGGATGTATAGGCATTACTTTGGCGAAGCACAAAGCCGATTCAGAAGTGGTGATGCTTGAAAAGTTTGACGAGGCGCTGCGCTACGCCCAGAAGAACATTGAACGCAATGCTGCCGAAAATGCGAGGGTTATAAAAGGTGATGTGTTTGACGGGTTGGCCAATGACGGGAAATATGAACTTATTGTTAGCAATCCTCCCTACATCCCCGAGAGTGAGTGGGAGCTCACCTCGCCTGAAACTGCCTTCGAGCCGAAAACCGCCCTTTTGGCAGAGGAAGGCGGAATGCAGTTTTATAAAGCAATAATAAAAAATTACACAAAATGTCTCAAACCTTTTGGTATGATGGCCTTTGAAGTAGGTGTCGGCGAGGCCGAGAGGGTGGCAGAGCTTTTAAAATCGGCAGGATATGCTGATATTGGATTTAAAAAGGATATAAACGCAATCACAAGAGTGGTCTTTGGAATAAAAAATAACGAGAGCGAGGAATAAAAAATGGCTAAGGTACAGAATGTTAAGGCTCCTGTAAAGAGGGTTGAGGACGAGGAAAAGCAAAAAGCCCTTAAAACCGCGATGGACCAAATCGAAAAGAAATTCGGCAAAGGCGCCGTGATGCGGCTTGGTGAAAACGCAGCCATGAGCGTTGAGCACATAAAAACCGGCTCGCTTATGCTGGATATTGCGTTGGGTATCGGCGGTATCCCCAAGGGCAGAATAGTTGAAATATACGGCCCCGAATCTTCGGGTAAAACGACCGTAGCGCTCCATTGTGTGGCCGAGACTCAAAAAATGGGCGGCACCGCTGCATTCATAGATGTTGAGCACGCGCTTGACCCTGTGTATGCCGGCCATTTGGGAGTAGATATTGACAGTCTCTTGGTTTCACAGCCTGATTCAGGTGAGCAGGCGCTTGAGATAGCCGAGGCTTTAGTACGCTCGGGAGCGGTTGACATTATAGTTATCGACTCGGTAGCCGCATTGGTTACCCGCGCTGAAATTGACGGAGAAATGGGCGACAGCCATGTAGGCCAGCTTGCAAGGCTTATGTCTCAGGCGTTAAGAAAGCTTGCAGGCGCGCTTTCAAAATCCAACTGCGCCGCTATTTTCATTAATCAGTTGCGCGAAAAGATAGGTGTGATGTACGGTAATCCCGAAACCACACCAGGCGGCCGCGCCCTCAAGTTCTATTCCAGCGTGAGAATTGATGTTAGAAAAGGCGAGCCTATAAAGGATGGCAGCGAGATAGTAGGAACACATACACGGGCTAAAATCGTTAAAAACAAGGTGGCCCCGCCCTTTAAAACCGCCGAGTTTGATATTATGTACGGTAAAGGTATTTCTCATGTGGGAGAAATTGTTGATGCAGGCTGCGAAATGGGAATACTCAAAAAATCAGGCGCTTGGTTCTACTACGGTGAAACTAGGCTCGGTCAGGGCAGAGACAATGTTAAGAAGCTGTTTGAGGATAATATAGAGCTGGCTGAAGAGATTGAAAACAAAATTATGGCGGCTGTTAAGGAAAACGGCGAGCTTGAGCCTGTGTCTACGAACTCTGACGACAGTATTGAAATTATGCCTGAGGAGCCGACTGCTAGACCCCGCAAAAGTGTGGACATTGATATAGCGGTTGACGAATAATGCTTATCACCGCAATTAAGAAAGACAAAAAACATCTTATGAAGATATGTCTTGACAGCGGCGAGGAGTTGCTGTTAGATAAAGATGTTTGCGCAGAAAACCGGCTTGACTGCGATATGTCGCTTTGTAAAGAGGATATAAAGGAGCTTAAGGCTCAGTCGGAATACCGTAGGGCCAAATCAAGGGCGCTGTGGTATTTAGACCGAATGGATTACACAGAAAAGGCGCTTTTTGAAAAGCTTTTAAAGGCCGGCTTCTCTAAAAGGGCCAGCGCCGAGGTTTTGGCAAAGCTGACAGAGCTTGGCATGGTGGACGATGACCGCTATGCCGAACGGCTTGCCGAAAGATGCGCCGAGAGCAACATTTCGAAAAGAGAGGCTATTCATAAAATGCTTCTGAAAGGCGTGCCGTATGAATTGGCGAAAGAAAAGCTCGATTCGCTAAAGACCGATGAGCAGGCGCAAATATTAAGCCTTTTAGAGGGGAAATATGCCTATAAGCTAACTCAGGACAACGGCATAGAAAAGGTTTATGCCGCTTTGGTGAGGAAAGGTTTTTCCTATTCTGATGTGAGAGCGGCTCTTAAAAAATACAGCGAAGAACTTGAATTTTGCGAGGAATAACAGATGTATAAGGTTTGTATGGTGTCATTGGGGTGTCCCAAGAATCAGGTGGATGCTGAAATGATGCTGAGTCTTCTCAAAGGCGCAGGCTTTGAGCTTTGCCCTGAGGAGGCCGAGGCTGAGGCCATAATCATAAATACCTGCGGCTTCATAGAAGCGGCAAAGGCCGAAGCTATAGAAAATATTTTGGAGGCGGCCGAATATAAAAAGGGCGGCAAATGCAAAGCTCTTATTGTAACAGGCTGTCTAGCCGAGCGTTATCGCGACGATGTTACCGAGGAGATACCTGAGGTGGATGTTTGCGTGGGGATAGGCTCCAACGGGAAAATTGCCCAAATAGTTAAGGACGCTATTGAAGGTAAAAGGGAAAACAGCTTTGGGGAAAAGACCGAGCTTGACCTTAACGGTGACCGTATTTTAGGAGGATATCCTTTCAGCGCATATCTAAAAATCGGCGACGGCTGTGATAATTGCTGCACCTATTGCGCGATACCGAAAATAAGGGGGCGGATGCGTAGCAGAACTATTGAGGACTGTGTTGCAGAGGCCAAAAAGTTGGCTGAACGCGGGGTAAGTGAGCTCATCGTTGTGGCTCAGGACACCACCGCTTACGGCGAAGATATTTATGGCAGACCGGCCTTGCCGCAGTTGCTTAGAGAGCTTTGCAAAATAGAGGGGCTTCACTGGATTAGGACGCTTTACACCTATCCCGACCGCATTACCGACGAGCTACTCCAAACAATAGCAAGCGAGGAAAAGCTCGTAAAATATCTTGATATCCCGCTTCAGCATGTGAACGGGGAAATATTAAAGCGAATGAACCGCAAGGGCGACCGTGACAGCCTTTCGAATTTAATAGATAAAATTAGGGTCAAAATCCCCGCAATAACGCTTAGAACCACCCTAATAACAGGCTTTCCCGGAGAAACTGATGAGCAGTTCTGCGAAATGGCCGAGTTTGTGCGTCAAAAGCGCTTTGAGAGGCTTGGCTGCTTTACATATTCAGCCGAGGAGGGCACGGCTGCCGCGGCTTTCCCAAATCAGGTGGCTGAACAGCTTAAGATCGACCGCATGGAAAACATAATGGAGATGCAAATGACCATCGCCGCCGAGAAAAATGCTGAAAAGAAAGGCACGGTCACAGAGGTTTTAATCGAGGGCTGGGATGATTACATCAAATGCTACTACGGCAGAACCCCTGCAGATGCTCCTGAAATTGACGGAAAGATTTTCTTTGTGTCAACAAGGTCGCTTAAAATAGGCGAGTATGTAAATGTCAGGGTTACCGACTGTATAGAATACGATTTGTTAGGAGAATCAGAAGAATGAACACACCGAACAAGCTTACAATAGCAAGAATTATCGCAACCCCGCTTTTTATGGCGGCGCTTATGATTGAATTCCCGTTTCACTATACAGTGGCGCTTATTTTGTTTATTGCCGCTTCTCTCACAGATATGATTGACGGCAAGCTTGCGCGCAAATACAATCTCGTCACCGATTTTGGCAAGTTTTTGGATCCCTTAGCTGATAAAATGCTGACTACCGCAGCCTTTTTGGGCTTTATTGCTTTGGGCATAGGCTGGCAGGTCACTTGGATAGCATTTATCGTGCTATTCAGGGAGTTTATGGTTTCTTCAATAAGGCTTGTTGTGGTTTCGAGCGGAGGCAAAGTCATAGCTGCAAATATGTGGGGCAAATGTAAAACAGTCAGCCAGATGGCAGGCATTATATTTGCGCTTTTGGCTTACGCGATTATTATGGATTTTGGTTTCACTGCAGATTGGTTTGTGGCAGCTTCGAATATAATAATTAACATATTGTTATGGGCTTCGGCCGTATTATGTATTATATCTGGTGCTATCTATCTGATAAACAGCAAGGATTATATAGATCCTTCAAAATGAGCCTAGAAGATTTTAGGGGGTTATTCTTTTGTTTGAGAGACTTCGTGAGGATGTAAAAGCCGTTAGGGAAAGAGACCCTGCTGCGCGAAGCTTTTTAGAGGTTTTTTTGCTTTATCCCGGAGTTAAGGCGATAAGAATGCATCGCCGCGCGCATTTTTATTACAAGCACGGGTTGATGTTTTTGGCGCGCTATGTTTCGCAGAGGGCGGCAAGAAAGACCGGAATCGAAATTCATCCGGGCGCTACTATCGGCAGGCGTCTTGTTATCGACCACGGAGTGGGTGTTGTTATAGGTGAGACGGCCGAAATAGGCGATGACGTGTTGATTTATCAGGGAGTCACTTTAGGGGGCACCGGTAAGGATACCGGCAAACGCCACCCCACGATAGGCAACAATGTTATGATAAGCGCAGGCGCCAAGGTTTTAGGACCTTTTAAAATTGGCGACAATTCACGCGTGGCGGCAGGCGCTGTGGTGCTGGAGGAGGTTCCCCCCAATTCCACGGTTGTAGGTGTGCCGGCCCGCGTTGTCAGGCAGGACGGTAAAAAGGTTAAATGCTCCGAAACCCTTGACCAGATACATCTGCCCGATCCTGTCAAGCAAAAGATGGAGTGCCTAGAAAGCCGCATAAACGAGCTTGAAAAATTAATAGTCAACTCTAAAGGAGAGTAAATAATGAAGATTTTCAACACCCTTACACGCGAAAAGGATGAGTTTAAGCCTATTACCGATGGCGAGGTTAAAATTTACGCCTGCGGACCTACGGTTTACAACTATATTCATATTGGAAATGCAAGGCCGCTTTGTGTTTTTGATGTACTGCGCCGCTATTTCGAATGGCGCGGGTATAAGGTGAATTTTGTTCAGAACTTCACCGATATCGATGACAAACTTATAAAAAAAGCAAACGAGGAAGGTATCACTGTACCGCAGGTTGCGGAAAGATTTATTGAAGAATTCTGGAAAGATGCAAAAGGGCTTAATGTACGCGAGGCCACAGTTCACCCCAGAGCAACCGAGAACATTGAACAGATAATAGGGATAATTTCGAGCCTTGTGGAGAACGGTTATGCCTATACCGCCGGAGGCGATGTTTATTACAGGGCCAAAAAGTTCTCGGGCTACGGCAAGCTTTCTCACCAGCCTTTAGAGGATTTAGAGGCAGGCGCCAGAATTGAGACCGGCGATATAAAGGAGGACCCGATGGATTTCTGCCTTTGGAAGGGCGCAAAACCGGGTGAGCCGTTCTGGGAATCGCCTTGGGGGAACGGAAGGCCGGGTTGGCACATTGAGTGCTCGGCTATGGCGGGCAGATACCTCGGCAAGACCATTGATATCCATTGCGGCGGGCTTGACCTGATTTTCCCTCATCATGAAAATGAGATCGCCCAAAGTGAGGCGGCAAACGGCTGCGAATTCGCACATTATTGGATGCACAACGGATTTATAAATGTTGACAATCACAAAATGTCTAAATCACTTAATAACTTTTTCACCGTGCGCGATGTGGCTGAGAAGTATGGCTACGAGCCCATTCGCTATTTGATGGTTTCTTCTCAGTACAGAAGCCCGATAAACTACTCTGTTGATATAATCGAACAGGCTAAAAACTCGCTTGAGAGGCTTTACACCTGCCGCGACAACATTGATTTTGCCCTTAAAAATGCGAGCGAGGGCGGAGAAATACCAGCCTTTGTTGAGGAACGCAAAGAAGAGTTCATCGCTGCTATGGAGGATGACCTTAATACGGCCGATGCCTTGGCAGCAGTCTTTATGCTGGTTAGAGATATTAATACCGCTATAGCGAATAATGCGGGCAAAGCGGCTTTGGAGGCTTTTGCAGATATATTTGATCAGCTGACCGGCGTTTTAGGCTTGGTTTACAACCGCAATACCGAAAGCCTTGACAGTGAGATTGAAGAGCTGATTGAAAAACGAACAGAAGCCCGTAAAAACAAAGATTTTAAAACTGCCGACGAAATCCGCGATAAATTAAAGGAAATGGGTATAACCTTAGAGGATACCCCGCAAGGCGTAAAATGGACCAGAAGCTGATAAAACAAGAGCCGCTTGGCAAGGGTTATTTTGTAAACGTGTCACCGCATCATACCTTTGGTACAGATGCGGTGGTCTTGCGCTTTTTTGCAAATCCAAAGACGCGGGACAAGCTGGTTGATCTCGGTACGGGTTGCGGAATTATTCCGTTGCTTATGCTGCGCGACGGTATGCTTGAGCAGGCGGTTGGAGTAGATATCAGCCCGGAGGCTGCTTATTTGGCCGAAATGACGGCAAAGAGTCTCGGGCTTGATAAATTCAGGGTAATAAACAGCGACCTTAAAGACCTTAAAGGCAAGGTGGAGTTTGGCTGCCATACCCTTATAACCTGTAATCCGCCCTATAAGGCGCCGGGCGCCGGGCTTAAAAATCCTGACGAGGTGGAGTGTGTTGCAAGGCATGAGGTTGCCTGCACGCTTGAGGATATTATAGCGGTGTCGGCAAGGCTTTTGCAGACAGGCGGGCGGCTTTGTATGTGCCACAGGCCCGAAAGGTTAGCTGAGCTGATGGGACTAATGAGTCGTTACAAAATCGAGCCAAAAAGGCTAAGGCTCGTTTGTCAGCGCAAGGGCGAGGAGCCTTGGCTTGTGCTGATTGAGGGCCGCCGTTGCGGCAATATGGGGCTTAGGATAGAGCCTACGCTGTATGTTGAAGAGGACGGCAATTTTTCAAAAGAAATGATAGAAATATACGGAGCGTATAAGGAGGCGTATCTTTAAATGGGCGGCAGGCTTTATGTGGTGGGCACCCCGATAGGTAATTTGGGGGATATGAGCCCCAGAGCGGTTGAAACCTTGGGAAAGGTGGATTTTATCGCTGCCGAGGATACACGCGTCACCGTAAAACTCCTTAATCACTTTAACATTAAAAAGGAAATGCTCTCTTATTATGAGCATAATAAGAATTCAAAAGGAAATCTTATTATCGAGCGTCTTTTAAAGGGGGAAACCTGCGCCCTTGTTTCGGATGCGGGAATGCCCGCTATATCCGACCCTGGGGAAGAACTTGTGAAAACCGCCCGTGAAAATGGGATAGAGGTTGAATCTGTTCCTGGGCCAAGCGCACTCATAACAGCCATCAGCATTTCGGGATTTCCTTGCGGCAGATTTTGTTTTGAGGGCTTTCTCTCGATGAATAAAATCAACCGCCGCGAGCATTTGGAATCTTTAAAAACAGAGAAAAGGACTATGGTCTTTTATGAAGCTCCGCACAAGCTGCCCGCAACCCTTAAGGATATGTTAGCTTTTTTTGGCGATAGGCAGATAGTTCTTGTAAGGGAGCTTACGAAAATTCACGAAACGGTTTTTAAAACCACTTTGAGTTCAGCTATTGAATATTACGCGCAAACTCCCCCCAAAGGCGAATTTGTGCTTATAGTAAAAGGGGCTGAGGAAAATAAAAAAGAATACAGCCTCAAGGACGCTTTACAAATAGCAGAAAAACTTATCGCCGACGGTGGTTCTACCTCGTCTGCGGCAAAGGAAGCCGCCGAGATAACAGGAATCAAAAAGGGCGATATTTATAAAGCGATATTAAACCGGTAAGATAGGTTGATGGATTTGATTTTTCTATCCTATCTTAAACACACTGGAAAGGAATCGATTATGGATAATAAAAAGGAATTTGAAGATATAGTTTCGGATTCGAGCATCCAAGTGAACGCAGAAAATCAGAATCAGGTTTATTTAGATATCTTCTCCTCAAAGAACAAGTATGCCAAGAAAAAGAGAGGGCTTGCAGGCAAGATATCAAAATGGTGGTCCTCGCGCAAAAAGTGGCAAAAGACCGTAATGATAACCTGCACATCTCTTGTGCTGGTAATTGCTGTAGCACTTGGCGCTGTTGCTGCGATATTCGATTATAATTACAACAACATCACCGCTGATCCCGACGATTTGGGATTCGAAAATGTGTTGGATGATAATGTGGTCAATGTCGCCCTTTTCGGAATCGACACAAGAGACCCTAAATCATTCAAAGGCCTTTCGGACAGTATTATGATTTTAAGCCTAAATACTGATACTAAGAAGGTTAAAATAATTTCGGTGATGAGGGACACGCTTGTTCCGATAACCAATAACGGCAAGACCACATATAACAAAATAAACTCGGCATATTCGAAGGGCGGGCCGGAGCTTGCCATCAAGACACTTAACACGATATTCGGGTTGGATATTTCTGAATATGCCACGGTCAATTTTTACGGAATGGCCGATATTATTGACGCCGTTGGTGGAATAGAGGCCGAGCTCACGGCTCAAGAGGTTGCAAAAACCAGTGTGTCAGCTCACGGCCTTAATGCTTGCATCGATGAAATTTGCGATCATTTAGGGGTTGATTCGTCAGATCATCATATATATACTGCCGGAACACATCATCTCAACGGTATTCAGGCGGTGGCATATTCGAGAATACGATATATGGCTAATGTTTGGGGAACAAATAACGACTACGGCCGCACCGACCGCCAGAGATTTGTTATGGAGCAACTGTTTAACAAGGCTTTGACTTTGGAGAAAACTCAGTATGTAAAGCTTGCAAAATCTTTGATACCCTGCACCGAGACCTCACTTTCATATTCGCAGATAATAGGGCTTGCTTTTAATATACTTTTGCATTCCCCCACCTTTGAGCAGACCAGAATTCCACAAAATGAATATCAGATGTCTGCGCCAAGCGCCGGAGTGGGATCCTGCATTTATTTCGATCTTGATTATGCGGCAAAAATAATCCACGCCTTTATATACGAGGATATTTCGCAGGAGGATTATATAGAGCTAAACGGCATAGAGAAGAACGATTGGTACAGACAAAAATTCGGTTCTTCGTCGGGCTCAGGCTCTTCTTCAGGCTCCTCTGTCGGGTCTTCCTCAGGATCTTCTTCCAACTCAAATTCGAGTTCGTCTTCAAGTTCGTCTTCAGGCTCAGGCGCATCCTCGTCGAACCAGAATTCATCTCAAGGCGGGATAACAGGCGGTGGTCAGCTTTCTGGCGGCAACGGCGGTGTCACTTCGGGCAACGGTAAGATTGAAACGGAAGAGGAGAGCAACGCAACCACCGAGAATGACGGCGCCCAAAACAACGGTGATTCACAGAGCTCGGACGAGGAGACAACCCTTCCCGAAGAGGAATCGGGCAATGAAACTGAAACCCCTCCCGAAACAGGCAATAATTCTGAAACTGAAGAGGGCGGCGATCAAGAAATGACTCCCCCTGCTGAGGGTGGTCAGCCCGAACAGGACGCGCAGGAAACTCCTCCTCAGGGGACACTTCCTGACTCAGAAATTCCAACAACATAGGTTATTCAAATCTATTCTTTAATAAATGCGGATTGCGGATATTTTTCCCCAATGAGCATTTATTGTATCCAGAAAACCGCACACTGAGCGAGTGGCCTGACGGGAGGCCGGTCCCTACACAATTCAATATAATTCTGTGCAAAACGAAACTGACCGGCTTAGGGTAGAGCTAATAATCCGAACCTGCCTCAAAGCGCCATATTTCGGTGCTTTTTACCCAATTCATTCTTGTAAGGCTGACGGATTTACGAGTATTTTAACGCAGGGTGAGCAGAAATCCGCCTTTAAAAAACGGAGTTCGGATTATTAGCTCTACCCTACCGATAGTTATTATTAAAAATAGGCGGCAAAGCTTCGTATAAAAACAATTAAAATCGGCATAATGGTTTTATAAACCTTTTATATATTAAGGAGAGAGAGCCGAATGATAGAGCAGGATACAATAAAGCTGTTGAGAGAATGTGACGCAGGTATTAAAATGGGTGTCACATCGATTGATGATGTATTGGATTATGTGCGTGACGAGGTTTTTCGCAAATATTTAACCGATTGCAAAAACGAACACGAAAAGTTAAAAGAGGAAATACAAGCACTTTTAGATAAATACCACGACGATGGAAAAGAGCCAAATCCCATGGCGAAAAGTATGTCATGGATTAAAACAAATGTAAAACTTATAATGAATGAATCAGACAAAACAATTGCTGATTTGATTACAGATGGTTGCAATATGGGGGTAAAATCGCTCAATAAATATTTAAACCAATATGAAGCGGCCGAGGAAAAAACTAAGGATATCACAAAAAGACTAATAAATCTTGAGGAAAA
>JAZORP010000051.1:0-9517 GCA_045656665.1 Acutalibacteraceae bacterium
TGCCTATAGCCTTTTGTTCAATGAGCCGTTTCAGTCCTTTAAAAGGCGTATCTAAAGTGGTTGTCTGGGTGGTCAGAGGAATTCCGCTGATGCTCCAGATATTTATAATTTATTATGTTCCCGGGTTGCTCTTTAACTACCCGATGTTCAGCCAAATAGACAGGTACATATATTCAAGCTACGGTATAGCCGATGCAGGGCGCATTACAGCCGTTTTAATTGCCTTTGTCATTAATTATGCTTGCTATTTTTCCGAAATCTACCGAGGCGGTATAGAGAGCATTTCGAAAGGTCAGTATGAAGCGGGCTATGTTTTAGGGCTGACCAAATCACAGGTCTTTAGAAAAATTGTACTTAAGCAGGTTATAAAGCGTATAGTACCGCCTATGTCTAATGAGATTATTACTCTTATTAAGGATACGGCGCTTGCTAACTGTATCGTTGTTTGCGAAATTATTAAGCAGGCTAAGGAATTGGCGGCTACAAAGGCAATGGTTTGGCCACTCTTCTATACGGGTGTGTTTTATCTTCTGTTTGTAGGGCTTCTTACCATTTTATTAGGAAAGCTCGAAAAGAAGCTTAACTACTTTAATTAGGGGGTAAGTTATGGCTGTTTTAGAGGTAAACGGAATAAAAAAAAGCTTCGGCAAGACCGAGGTTTTAAAAGGGCTTGACTTTTCCCTTGAAAAGGGTGAGGTGCTATCAATTATCGGCTCATCGGGCAGCGGCAAAACGACCCTGCTGCGTTGCCTTAATTTTTTAGAGCTGGCAGATGAGGGAACAATCTCCGTAGGCGGGAAAATGATTTTTGATGCAGCGTCTGTTAAAAGGCTTAATGACAATGAGATTCGCGAAAATCGCCTGCATTTTGGCTTGGTTTTTCAATCTTTTAATCTTTTCCCGCAGTATAATGTTTTGAAAAATATAACCTTGGCTCCCACGCTTTTAAAGCGTGGCACAGAAGAGGAAATTAAAGCTAAGGCTATGGCTCTTATAGAAAGGGTTGGGCTGAGCGATAAGATAAATAACTACCCATGCGAGCTTTCGGGCGGCCAGCAGCAGCGAGTTGCTATTGCGAGGGCTTTGGCTTTGGAGCCGGACATCCTGTGTTTTGACGAGCCAACCTCCGCGCTTGACCCTGAGCTTACGGGCGAGGTGTTAAAGGTTATCAGAGACCTTAAAAGCGGTGACAGCACAATGATAGTTGTTACCCATGAAATGGAGTTTGCCCGCAATGTTTCCGACAAGGTGATATTTATGGCCGACGGTGTTATTGAGGAAATGGGCACTCCGGCAGAGGTTTTCGATGCGCCGAAGTCGCAGAAAACCAAAAACTTCCTTAATAAAGATATCGAGACCTATGGGTGATGCTATGCAGTGTAAAAAAGCTGATGAAGAAATGATAAATGAGCTATTTCGGCTGATATCATCTTTAAGTTCGCCTGAGGATTGCCGAGAGCTTTTCAGCGATCTTTGCACCGTTAATGAGATAGAGCAGATGGCTCAACGAATAAAGGCTGCGAAGCAGCTTTTAGAGGGCAAAACCTATCAGCAAGTGACAGAAAATTGCGATATTTCCTCCGCAACCTTAAGCCGAGTTTCCCGCTGTGTGCAATACGGTCAAGGATATGCGAAATTTTTAAAATAACTAAAAAAATCACCAACAGTTCAAAATTGAACTGTTGGTGATTTTTAATTGCTTATAAGACTTATTCCGATCGCAGGGCCACAACGGGGTCCTTCTTAGCGGCGCTGCGAGAGGGAATAATTCCTGCAAAGAGGGTGAGAATCACGCTGATAGAGATGAGAATTACAGCTATGGGCAGGGGGAGAATTGCGCTGAGATTGCCGATGCCGGTCAGATGATGGAGTATCATATTGATAGGTATGCAAAGCAGATAGGTTATCACAACACCTAAAAGCCCTGAAGCGAAGCCGATAATAACCGTTTCTGCATTAAACATACTTGAAACATTCTTCTTTGAAGCACCGATAGCGCGCAGAATTCCGATTTCCTTAGTTCTTTCCTGAACAGATATCAGGGTGATAACACCGATCATAATCGAAGATACAATAAGTGAAATCGCAACAAATGCGATAAGAACATAGGTGATAGCATTAATGATGGTAGTAATAGATGACATCATAAGTCCTATATAATCTGTGTAGGTGATTTTTTCAAGCTCATCTACATTTGCGTTATAATCTTCTATTGCCGCTTCAATAATATCCTTGTTTTCAAAGCTGGATGCATATAAATTAATAGAATATGGCGAGTCAAGGTCAACGACACCGAGTGTCCTTAGATTATCCTCATAGGTTGACTCTGAAAATTCCAAAACCTCATCGTGGTATTGGATAAACTGTTCATCGGTATAGCCTGATTGCGCCATATCGAAGGCGGCGGCAAGCTGGGTGTCGGTCATAGCGCCAAATTGAGTTTTAACCTGTTCGGCATATTGAGCTTTGACCTGCTCAGTCATCATCTGCTCAAAAAGTGATGTTATATCCTCGTCTGTCATTGAAGAAATATATTCCTCAATATCTTTTGTTGACATGCTCATCTGTTCGGAAAGAGCCATAGTCATCGCGGAATTCATATCCTCACGAGTCATTGAGCTCATTGTTTGCGACACAATAGCATTTAGTTCCTCATCGGACGGGATGCTGTTTATTTTTATATAAGCATCTGCTTTACCGGCCTCATCAAGATTTGCAACATATCCTTTGAATTCGGCGATTTTTTCTTGGTCGGTCATACTTCCGGTGTTTTCGCTGAATGGTAGACCGGCGAATATATCGGTTGACGGGTCATTCAGTTGGGCTTTAACAGCCTGAGAGTCTTTAGTTTTTTCTATCACATACTTAGTAAGCTCACTTGTGTAGGCTATTGAGCCTGTAAGCATTGAGGAAACGGCGTCCTCTTTTGGGCGGATAATTCCTGAAACTTTAAGATCGGTGCCGTTGTCATAGAGATATTTAAGCCCTGCCTGAGTTTCCCTGAGGTCGGCGTATGTGTCGGTAGTTTCGTCATAGGTGTAGCAATCGGCAGCAAAAACAACACGAAAATCTAAATCACATATCTCTTGGTAAGACCACGATTTTTCTTGGGAATCTATCTTCGTTTGGTTAAGAGCAGCATCAGCTAGGGCATCGATCTCCTCTTTAGATTTAAGGCCTAAGGCGTAGAGTGTCATATCGTCCACTTCGTTGTCTTCATCAACCACAATGACAATTTCGTTGTATTCGGTAGGCCACGAGCCGTAGATAATATCATACTGATCGTCAAGCATGTCATTTATGAGCTTTCCGTTTTCACCGCTAAGCATTTCTTGCCAGAGAGCGGTGGAAGAACTCATCATATTACCCATACCGTAGCTCTCCCTCATATTCATCATAGATGAAAGGTCCATACCGAAATATTCTATTAGCAGTTCTTGCATAAGGGCTTGGGTGTCAGATAGAATAATATCTCCGTCTACGTTTTTGCTGTAGACAGGCATATTCATATCATAGGTATATTGAACACCGTTTACCGCCGATTTAAGGGTTGAGTTTTCCTTTTTAAGCTCCGACTCGAGATATTCCTTAAAGGATTTCAGGTCATTTTCATTGGTTTCGGCAGAATTAAGGGAATTTATCATCTCGTATAGCATAGCCTTTTGATAAACTGCGTCATTTTCGTGTTGGCCGTTTGAGGCAGCGCTGCCCATAAAGGTCTGCAGAAGGGAGCTTATGTCGATGTGTGTGGCTTCAAGTGTGAGAGGATATGAGGAAAGGGTCTCCTCCTGAACGGCATTGATATATGCTGTCATACCGTTAGAAACGGCAAAAATCAGCGCAATGCCTATAATACCAATGCTTCCTGCAAAGGAGGTGAGGGCTGTTCTGCCTTTTTTGGTGAACAGGTTTTTAAGAGAAAGGCTAAAAGAGGTTGAAAAGGACATCGATGGCTTTCTTTCCTTTTTGGCTTTTTTCTTTTTTATATTCTCGGGTAATTTTATATCCTCGGTTGCAATTTCAGCTTCAGAAAGGGGAGAGGAATCACCGATTATTTCACCGTCGAGCATACGGATAATTCTTGTGGAGTATTTTTCTGCAAGGTCGGGGTTGTGGGTAACCATAATTACAAGACGGTCTTTTGAAATTTCCTTTAGTATATCCATGACCTGAATGCTGGTTTCGGTGTCAAGCGCGCCGGTGGGCTCATCTGCCAAAATAATGTCAGGGTTGTTTACAATGGCTCTGGCGATGGCTACACGCTGCATCTGACCGCCCGACATCTCACTCGGCTTTTTCTTTAGCTGGTTGCCGAGGCCTACCTTCTCTAGGGCTTCTTTAGCGCGTTTTTTGCGCTCGGATTTTGAAACACCCGAAAGGCTCAGCGCTATCTCAACATTTTGCAGAACTGTTTGATGGGGGATAAGGTTGTAGCTCTGGAAAACAAATCCTATTGAGTGATTGCGGTAGGTGTCCCAATCTCTGTCATTAAAATCCTTGGTGGATTTGCCGTTTATTACAAGGTCACCGATTGTGTATTGGTCAAGCCCTCCGATAATGTTTAATAAGGTGGTTTTGCCGCATCCTGACTGACCAAGAATTGATACAAACTCGTTTTTCCTGAAATCAAGATTGACTCCTTTTAAAGCTTGAACAACAGAGTCACCCGTCACATAATCTTTTTTAATGTTTTTAAGCTTTAACATCAAAGCACATACCCCTTCATTATTTATCGTTATTATTTTATCAGGTAAATAATAACAAATTGTTAATAGCAAAAAAATATTTGATAAATACTAAAGCCTTTGACGCTAATCAAAGGCTTTTAGGCTATATTACAGTGTATATTTTTTAGAATACATATTGAAGTCATCGACAAAAGCACCGGTAGCGGAAGCTTTTATCTTATTGAGATATTTATGTGCATCCAGCATATCGGTCGGCAATTGCATTGTATAGACGGCTATATTAGAACAATGGTCAGACACGCGCTCATAATTGGTCAGCAGGTCTGTGAAAATAAAGCCAAGCTCAATAGTGCACTCTCCGTTTTGCAGACGGCCTATATGCATATTCTTCAGCTGTTTTTTGAGCTTGTCTATAACCTGTTCGAGCGGTTCAACATGAGAGGCAAGCTCAACATCGTCGTTTACAAATGAATCAACTGTCATATCCACTATTTCGTTAACGGCGGCTGTGATGACCGACAATTCTTTTAAAGCATCTTTTGAAAAGTTGATGCCTTTTGAGTTAATTTCCTCTGCAACCTGGCAAATATTAAGCGCATGATCTCCAATACGCTCGAAATCTCCTATACTGTGGAGCATACGAGCAACACTATGGGAAGTGCTGTCATTAAGCTCATTACCGCTGAGGCGAACCAAGTATGTACCGAGCTTGTCCTCATATTTATCAGCAAGGGATTCGGATTTTCTGATTTCTTCAGCTGTTTGAGTGTCAAATTTTGTTAGAAGTGCAATTGAGTTATGAAGAGAATCTCTTGTTATCTCTGCCATTTCATTGATAAGCCTACGACATTCACCGACAGCTAATGGTGTGTTATGGAATATACGCTCGTCCAAGAAAACGGTATGAGTTTTCTCCTCAGTGTTGGGTACAATCAACTCACAGAATTTTATAAGTAATTTCTTAATTGGAGCTAAAACAATTGTAGTCACAACATTAAACATAGTATGAACTACAGCTACGCCTATCATTGTGATTTCTGCAGCGAGAAGGCTTATTCCGAAAGCTCTCATAATGTACATAATCACCATACATAGCGCCGAGCCGAAAAAATTGACCGAGAAATGCATAACAACAACGCGCTTTGCGTTTTTATTGGTGCCTACAGATGAAATAAGGGCTGTGACACAGGTGCCGATATTTGCGCCGAGCACCAATGGAATAGCCATCTCCCAAGTGATACCTCCCGAAAGAGCCAATGCTTGAACGATACCTATCGTTGCGGCAGATGACTGTATAACACCAGTAAAAACGGTTGAAATGAGCAGCGCTGCAATTGGACTTTTAAGGGTTGCAAGAAATGTGTCAAATCCATCAAGGGTACGAACCGACTTCATAGAGTCGCTCATCAGCTCCATACCGAACATAAGAATTGCAAAGCCAATAAATATGATACCTAAATTTTGCTTTTTATCGGATTTGCTTACCATTCGAAGTATTATACCGATAAAAGCGAGTATAGGTGCAAAGGTCATAGGCTGCAAAAGGGTCACAAAGAAATTACCCTCACCAATTCCTGCAAGGCTTAAAAGCCAAGCGGTAAGTGTGGTTCCCACGTTAGAACCCATTATCATACCAAAGGTATTGCCGAATTCCAAAATACCTGAGTTTACAAGACCGACAAGCATCACGGTAAAAGCAGAAGAGGATTGGATAGCAACCGTGACTCCGGCGCCTAAAAAGAAACCGGATAAATCGTTTGAGGTCACCTTGTTCATAGTGCGTTCAAGGCCGCCGCCTGCCATCTGCTCTAAACCTGAGGACATTGCATTCATACCGTAGAGGAAGAATGCAAGACCGCCTAAGAGCATCGCCGTCATAGTTAACAACTGTGTCATACTATTTTCTCCTTTGGTTCCAAGTGAAACATAAATTTTAAAATTCTATTGCTTTTTCAATGTACTCTTTTAATTCTGAAATCGGGATGCGCTTTTGTTCCATAGTGTCACGATCACGCACTGTCACGCAGTTGTCTTCAAGAGAATCAAAGTCATAGGTTATGCAGATGGGTGTGCCTATCTCATCCTCTCTGCGGTAGCGTTTACCGATAGAGCCTGCCTCGTCAAAATCAACGGGGAAATACTTTGAAAGCTCCGAGTGAATCTCAAGCGCGTTTTGGGAAAGCTTTTTAGAAAGCGGCAAAACCGCAGCCTTAAACGGGGCGAGAGCGGGGTGGAAGCGCATAACAACACGGGTGTCACCCTTTTCATCAGCCTCTTCGTCGTAAGCGTTGCAAAGGAAGGCCAAAAGCACACGGTCTGCTCCGAGAGACGGCTCGATAACATATGGAGTGTATTTTTCATTGGTTTCGGGGTCAAAATATTCCATAGGCTCGCCCGAATGCTTTGAATGCTGTGTCAGGTCATAATCGGTTCTGTCAGCAACGCCCCAAAGCTCGCCCCAGCCAAACGGGAACATAAATTCAAAGTCGGTAGTGGCTTTTGAGTAGAAGCAAAGCTCATCCTTGTTGTGATCGCGCAGCCTCAGGCTGTTTTCATCAATACCTAAATCAAGCAGCCACTTTTTGCAGTAGGAACGCCAGAAATCAAACCATTCAAGGTCGGTTCCGGGCTTGCAGAAGAACTCAAGCTCCATCTGCTCAAATTCACGTATTCTAAAAATAAAGTTTCCGGGTGTGATCTCGTTGCGGAAAGATTTGCCTATCTGAGCAACACCGAAGGGGATCTTTTTTCTTGTAGTGCGGGCGATGTTCTTAAAGTTGACAAAAATACCCTGCGCAGTCTCGGGGCGAAGATATAGGGTTGAGGTGCTGTCCTCAGTGACGCCCTGGAATGTTTTGAACATCAGGTTGAACTTTCTAATGTCTGTAAAATCGTGAGAGCCGCAGTGCGGGCAGGCGATGCTGTTATCACGGATATACTGCATCATTTCATCATCGCTCATTGAGGCTGGATTGTCTGAAAGGCCGTTTTCTGCAACATAATCCTCTATAAGCTTGTCGGCTCTGTGGCGGGTTTTGCAGGATTTGCAATCCATAAGCGGGTCTGAAAATCCGCCCAAATGGCCCGAAGCCACCCATGTTTCGGGATTCATAAGAATGGCGCTGTCAAGACCGACATTATAGGGGGATTCTTGAACAAATTTCTTCCACCATGCCTTTTTAATGTTGTTTTTAAGCTCGACACCCAAAGGGCCGTAATCCCAAGAATTTGCGAGACCGCCGTATATTTCACTTCCCGGGTAAACAAATCCTCTGCCTTTTGCGAGCGCTACTATAGTTTCCATACTTTTTTTTGAGTTTTCCAAATCGGTTTCCTCCAAAATGCCAATTTTCTACAAATATTATATTATAAAAAAAACAGCAAAAAGTCAACTAATTAATTAACTTGACATATTAATTTATATGGTTTATACTTTAACTATATAATTTTCCGGAGGTTTTTTGTTATGGACAACGATAAAATTCAACTTCATAATATCAATTTTGATGATTTTATAAAGGCTATTGATAAATGTAAAGGCGATGTTTTCCTCGAAACTGCAGAGGGGGATGTGCTCAATCTTAAATCCAAACTCTGCCAGATGATAGGCCTTTCAACTATCTTAAAAAACACCGAGGTTGCGGAGGCGACCATCAGATGCGCCAATGCTGAAGATGAGAGTATGCTCTTCCGCTTTAATCTTTACAGAGAAATGCCGGATAAGGAGTAATAAAAAATGGCTGAAACATTATTAACTTATAAAGAAAAACCGCTTGTAAGAAGCGGCAATGAAATTTATTATGGCAGTATGGCTGAGCCTTATGTTGTGAGATTTAACATTCTTTCTTCCAAGAAAGAGGGCGGCAATGAGGCGCCGGATAAAGTGAGTGTTCAGCTGATGAAGAGTGACATTCAACTTCCTGAGAAGGACCGCATCGTTAAAGAAACCACCAAAAATTCCATGTTTGAAGCTTTGGATTTCGGTTTTGTCTGGCTTGAAAGGGCTTTGAAAGAGTAAAATTTTAAAATTAAAACTCCGCTTCACTGCGGAGTTTTTTGTATATTTATTTAGCTGCTTCTGATTCGCTTCTAAAGACATCGGCCACTTCGGTTATTGTCATAAAAGCGTGTGGGTCTATCGTGTGAACAATGCTTCTCATACGGGAGATTTGAAAACGGTTCACCACAAAATAAATTACCGTTTTGTCGGAGTCTGAGTATCCGCCTTTGGCAGCGATTTTCGTTGTTCCGCTTTCAAAGGTTTCCATCAAAGCAGAGCTCACTTGATCGGCCTTTTCGGTTATAATCATTATACCTTTTGAACGGTCGATACCCTCAACTATAAAGTCAACTGTTTTCAGCGCGGCGCCGTAGGTCACGATAGAGTATAGCGGCAATATCCAGCTTTGCAAAACAATTCCTGCTATAATATAAAGAACAATATTATACAGCATTACAAAGGTGCCGACAGTCATATTAAGCTTTTTTGCAAAGATAACCGCCGTAACCTCGATACCATCTATAGCTCCGCCATACCTAATGGTAAGACCGCTGCCTATACCCGAAATCAAGCCGCCGAACAATGCGCATAAAAGCAGGTCGTCACCCGCCAAGGGGGAAGCAATACTCACATCTACAGGCAGCACATCTGTAATAAGCCACGCAACTAATGAGTAGATGCCAACGGCATATAGGGAATACACCGTAAAAGCGGCGCCTTGCTTTTTAAATCCTAACAAAAAAAGCGGAATGTTTAAAATCAGCAAAAAAATGGAAAGGGTGAGGTATTCAGGTGTTATCTAAGCCAGCAACATAGAGGTTCCCGAAAT
>JAZORP010000052.1:0-6168 GCA_045656665.1 Acutalibacteraceae bacterium
CAAGAATGAATTGGGTAAAAAGCACCGAAATATAGCGCTTTGAGGCAGGTTCGGATTATTAGCTCTACCCTAAGGCGAATCTTTCCGCCCTTTCTTTTCGCCTACATAAGAAAGGGCGTGCCCGTCGCGGCATGAGCGACATAGTGATGAATTTTTGCTCGGTTATATTTTCGGACCGTCCGGAGGCCGGTCCCTACGACATGTTTATAAATATGATAACACTTTGTTTGTATAAATGCAAGCATAATATCAGTATAATGTTTGCAAAATAAATGCGAGGTGTTATCGTATGCCAACAAACAAGGTGCAAACAGGTATCCGTTTTGAGCCTGAATTGCTATATAAAATTTCTTATGTAGCCAAGAAAAATATGCGGTCACTAAATGCTCAGCTCGAATTCTTAGCTAAAAACTGTGTTGAGGCTTACGAGCGGGAAAACGGGAAAATCATGATCGATCCCGATAAAGTTTATAAATAATTATATAGGAGGGTATACACCCTCCTTTTTTTATTTTATGGTGGATGGTGGTTTCGCCTCGGTTCGGTGCCCATAACGGATATATTTAATATACAAAATCAAAAAATAATAGAAAAATTTGACTTTTTAAAAATTACCCTTGATTTTTTTTATATATGTGATATAATAAATTTTGCTAACACAATATATAGTGTGATAATAATTCATAAAATCGTATATTTTGGGGGAAGTTTAGGCATGAAGATCATTAAAAGAAGTGGGGCGGAGGTTGAGTTTGACCCCAAAAAGATAGTTGTGGCAGTAACAAAGGCAAACGAAAGCGTTGTCCCGAGCGAGCGTATGACTGAAGTTCAGATAAGGCGTATTGCAGAGGATGTTGAGAGCGCAGCTGCAAATATCAACCGTTCCTTAAGCGTTGAAGAAATTCAGGATATGGTAGAGGATCAGATTATGAATCAGCGCGCCTTTGATGTAGCTCGCAGGTACATAACTTACCGCTACACCAGAGCGCTTGTTCGTAAATCTAACACCACCGATGAGCAGATTTTGAGCCTTATCGAGTGCAATAATGAGGAAGTAAAGCAGGAAAATTCAAACAAGAACCCCACTGTTAACAGTGTTCAGCGTGACTACATGGCGGGTGAGGTCAGCAAGGATATTACAAAGAGAATTCTTTTGGAGCCTGATATTGTTGACGCTCATGAGAGAGGTCTTATCCACTTCCACGATGCCGACTATTTTGCTCAGCACATGCACAACTGTGACCTTGTAAATCTTGAGGATATGCTTCAAAACGGAACCGTTATAAGTGGAACCTACATTGAAAAACCGCACACATTTTCCACCGCCTGCAATATAGCAACCCAAATTATTGCTCAGGTTGCATCCTGTCACTACGGCGGTCAGAGCATCAGCCTTGCACATTTGGCGCCATTTGTTGATATAAGCCGCAAAAAGCTCTACAATCAGGTGAAATCCGAGCTTGAGCAAATTGGTATTGATGCTTCTGAGGATAAAATCCGCGAAATTGCCGAAAAGCGTCTGCGCGAAGAGGTGCGCAAGGGTGTTCAGACAATTCAGTATCAGGTAGTCACTCTTATGACTACCAACGGTCAAGCTCCGTTTGTAACTGTATTTATGTATCTTAACGAGGCCAAGAACGAGCGCGAGAAGCAGGACCTTGCGATGATTATTGAAGAGGTGCTCAAGCAACGTTATCAGGGTGTTAAGAACGAGCAAGGCGTCTGGATTACTCCCGCTTTCCCGAAGCTTATCTATGTGCTTGAAGAGGACAACATCCGCGAGGGTACAAAGTATTGGTATTTGACCCGCCTTTCAGCCAAGTGCACCGCCAAGAGAATGGTGCCCGATTATATCTCCGAGAAGATTATGCTCCAAAACAAGGTTGATAAAAACGGTGAGGGCCATTGCTACACCTGTATGGGCTGCCGCAGCTTTTTGACACCTTATGTTGATGAAAACGGCAAGCCTAAGTATTACGGCCGCTTTAATCAGGGCGTTGTAACGGTTAACCTTGTCGACATCGGCCTTTCAGCAGGCGGCGACATTGAAAAGTTCTGGAAGATTTTCGACGCAAGAATGGAGCTCTGCCACAGAGCCCTGCAGGCTCGCCACGAGCGCCTTACAGGCACAGTTTCGGATGCGGCCCCCATCCTTTGGCAGTACGGCGCATTGCTTCGCCTTAAAAAAGGAGAGACGATTGACAAGTATCTCCACGGCGGTTACTCGACCCTATCGCTCGGATATGCAGGCCTTTGGGAGTGCGTTTACAGCATGAACGGCAAAAAGCTCACCGAGCCCGAGGGCGAAGAATTCGGCCTTGAGATTATGAGAAAGCTTAATGAGTATACAGCTAAATGGAAGGCCGATGAGAATATCGATTACTCTCTTTACGGCACACCCCTTGAAAGCACAACCTACAAATTTGCAAAATGTTTGCAAAAGCGTTTCGGTATCGTTAAGGGCGTGACCGACCGCAATTATATCACAAACAGCTATCATGTTCATGTAGGTGAGGAGATAGACGCATTTGACAAGTTGGCTTTAGAGGCCAAATTCCAGCTGCTTTCTCCCGGCGGCGCTATTTCCTATGTGGAAGTGCCTAATATGCAGAATAATTTGGATGCGGTGCTTTCGGTTATGCAGTTTATTTATGACAATATTATGTATGCCGAGCTTAACACTAAGAGCGATTATTGCCACAACTGCGGATTTGACGGTGAAATTTCAATTGAAGAGGATGACCACGGCAAGCTCGTGTGGAAATGCCCTAACTGCGGCAACACCGATCAAGACAAGATGAATGTTGCCCGCCGCACCTGCGGATATATCGGCACCCAGTATTGGAATCAGGGCAGAACACAGGAAATTAAAGAGCGAGTTTTACACTTGTAATTATTGTAATAGGTTTGGGAGCGGCGTTGCTCGTCGCTCCCAAATTTTAGCAAGGAATGTTTTTGAGAAATGAACTATGCGGTGATTAAAAAATTTGATATCGCAAACGGTCCGGGGGTGCGGGTTTCGCTCTTTGTGAGCGGTTGTCGCCATCGCTGCAAGAACTGTTTTAATGCAGAGGCGTGGGATTTTTCCTACGGAAGCCCCTTTACAAAAGAGGTTGCCGAGGAGATAATCGCAGCGCTTGAGCCTGATTATATACAGGGTTTTTCATTGCTTGGAGGAGAGCCTTTCGAGCCTGAAAATCAAGCCCCGTTAGCCGAGCTTTTAAAGCTTATTAAGCAAAGGCTGCCAAATAAAGACGTTTGGTGTTATACCGGATTTTTGTATGACAGTCAGCTGCTTGAAGGCAAAGTGGGGGATAGCGAGACCGTGAAGCAAATGCTTTGCAATATAGATGTTTTGGTGGACGGAAAGTTTGTAGAAGAGCTCAAAAGCCCTGATCTTATTTTCAGAGGCTCGTCAAATCAGCGTATTATCAATGTCCGGAAATCCATTGAGACAAACAGCGTTGTATGGCTTGATGGGGTTTGGCAGAGAAAAATGGGCTCAGGCAATATTTACGAATAATGGAGGAGTTAAAATGATCAAGGTCAACTTTATAAAATTAAATCCGGCAGCACACGCTCCTACATACGGCTCTCAGTTTGCCGCAGGGGCAGATCTTTATGCCTGTGAGGGAGAAGAGGTCACAATAAAGGCAGGTGAAACCCGCCTTATCCACACAGGTTTGGCGCTTGAGATTCCTGAGGGGTATGCAGGCTTGATTTACGCCAGAAGCGGTATTGCCACAAAGCGTGGCTTGGCTCCGGCGAACAAGGTCGGCGTTATTGACAGCGATTACAGGGGCGAGATAATGGTTGCCTTGCACAATCATTCTGGCATAGAGCAAACCATTGCAGACGGCGAGCGAATAGCTCAGATGGTCATAGCGCCGTTCTTAGCAGTTGAGTACACCGAAATCGACTCGCTTTCTGATACAGACAGGGGAACAGGCGGTTTCGGCTCTACCGGCAAGCAATAAGTAAAATGCAAAGGGCATAACAGCAATATCAGCCGTTATGCCCTTTAAATATAGAATTCTCAGTTTATTTTTGTAAAAACTCTTGACTATTGCGAAACTTTGTGATATCATAATCCTTGTTCAAATGCGGGTGTAGTTCAATGGCTAGAATCCCAGCCTTCCAAGCTGGTCGTGTGGGTTCGATTCCCATCACCCGCTCCAAAAATGAAAGCATCAACCTTTATGGTTGGTGCTTTTATTGCTTTGTATAATGAAACTTCGCTTTTATCTCACCATTTTTGACCAGAGGATAGTAGCTATTTGAAGGGGGATGCCTATCAAAAGAATTCTCCATATATTGTAAACCGCAAACTGAATTGCAAAGCAAATCAGTATCGACCAGATAAGCAGTGAAACCAGTATAAATAGCAATCGACAACGATTCCACACAGAGTCAAAGACGATGCCGACTATGCAGGATATCGGAACCGCCCAGCAATAGAGAATCCAAAGATTGTAGCTAGAAGCAATATCAAAAACAGTTTGAATCACAAGGGCTATAAGCCATACGAGCAATACCGATAAAATCGTTATAATAATGCGCCTTTTACGGGCTTTGGGGGTGTTGGGTGTGGTTTGTACAGTAGCTTCACCCACTATGTAGTCAAGGCTGACATTATACAGCTTGCTTAATTTATAAAGCACCTCTATCCCCGGAAGAGATTCACCGTGCTCCCATTTGGAAATGGCCTTGTCCGAGTAGTTGAGCTTTTCGGCAAGCTGAAGTTGAGTGAGATTATTTTCTTTACGAAGCTTTGTAAGCTTTTTTGCAATAATAAGATTTAGATTTTCCATAATATTATTTTGACTTATTCTCCATGTAATTTTTTATAGCATTAAAGGATTGGCTGCTGATGTGGTGCTCGATTTTGCAGGCGTCCTCAGCGGCAGTTTCAGAGTCTACTCCAAGGCCTGCTAAAAACTCGGTCAAAATAGTGTGCCGCTCATAAATTTTGTGGGCAATTTCAACACCTTCATCGGTAAGATGGAGAAAACCGTCCTTATCAACTGAGAGGTAGCCGCCTTGCTTTAAAAGGCCGACCGCGCGGCTGACGCTGGGTTTGGAATACCCCATATGTTCGCAAACATCTATTGAACGCACAGATTTGCCACTGCGGATTAAAACATAAATCGTTTCAAGATACATCTCGCCGGATTCCTGCAAGCTCATTAATAGATCTCCTTTGTAAAACTT
The DNA here is from genome assembly GCA_045656665.1 of Acutalibacteraceae bacterium. GTDB lineage: Bacteria > Bacillota > Clostridia > Oscillospirales > Acutalibacteraceae > UBA737. The sequence goes on from JAZORP010000052.1 coordinate 5,212, forward strand.
TATTTACTGTCATTTTACCATAGATTTATGAACAATTCAAGCAAATGATGCGAGGCAAGTCTATCTCTATGATAAAATTAAAATAAATTTAACCGTGAAAGCGAAAAAACTCTTGATTTTATTCCCTTTGTGTTGTACAATATCCTAAACGCCATAGCGACAAAATTAATATGATGATATGGCAGAATAGGTAACACGGTCTCTTTGTAACTTTTTATAAAACCGCAGAAATGCGTTTTTATATTTGTGGTTCAAGTTGAAAATTAAGATTTATCTGAAAGTAAACTCCACCTCGGACTACCTCGCCGTGTGAAATTTAGAGGTCAAAAACTTAATATGCGGATATGGCGGAATTGGCAGACGCGCTAGATTCAGGTTCTAGTCGGGGCAACTCGGTGCAGGTTCAAGTCCTGTTATCCGCACCATCATCTCTCAAATCCAGTGTTTATGCGGGTTTGAGAGATTTTCTTTATCAGAAAACACCTTGAAATTCAAGTGATTTTAATGTCAAAAACAAGGGTATTTCTACCAAAATCCGTTAGAAATCTGTTAGAAACAAATTATGTATGGGACGGGATTTACCCGTCCTTTGTCTTTTCTTCAAGGCTCAAGTTCTCTGCAATTTTGTTAGCAGACTTGACCTTGGCTCCATACTCTAAATGACTATAAATATTTGCAGTTGTGCTGAAATCCGAATGACCTAACCAGTCTTGGATTTCTTTTAAAGATACACCGTTGGCAAGCAGTAACGAAGCACACGAATGTCGCAAGTCGTGATACCGAATATGCTTTAAGTTATTTCTTTTGAGCACAGTCTGTAAATGCTGCGACAAATAATCCGGTCTTAAAAGATTCCCCATATCGTCTACGCATACATAAACAAGAAACTCCTTGTTGTATGTGTTTCGACATTTCCTTCGGTTGCTCTCTTGTTGCTTTTTAGTTTTAAGCAATAGT
>JAZORP010000053.1:0-18653 GCA_045656665.1 Acutalibacteraceae bacterium
AGCGTATTGGTGACAACCGACGGCTCCGATTATGAAACCGTTATCGACAGCTATAATGTCGGCAGTGTTGAGGGTTATATTTCTATGACCGCTCAGTACAGCTCATCTGCTACTTTTGACAACCTTTCAATCGTAAACACCAAAGAGCCTAATGTATATGTTAAGGCTGACGATGTTTACAAGAACAACTTCAATGAGAATGCTGTTACCAACCTTAAGAACGACTTTAATTTCTATGCTGACACCACCACCGGAGCTTCCACTGCTCAGACCTTGGTTGATGTAACCAGCGAGATTAACGGCACCAAGTTCTATAACACTGCTAACGGCAACCTCGTCCGCGGAGCAACCGCAGGCTATGAGACCGCCAACTATCTGTCAGCAGGCGCTTTGTATGCGACCTATAAGCATCAGAAGTTCCAGAACTTCACCTTAGAGGTTGATATTCTCTACGGCGAGCAGTATTTCATTACTGTCGGCGACATGGGCGATGGCTGGATTCATAACGGAGGCTTTGTTGTTACTGTTAAGGGCGCTAATGTTGGTATTTTCAATGCTGGCAAGTGGACCTCTAACTACCTTGCTCCCAACGGCTACCAGTTTTATAATGCTGTCTCTACCTCTATGACCATCGGCAACACCTATACCCTCAAGCTGGTTGTTAATAACGGCCTTGCTACCCTCTATATTAATGACACTGCTGTTATCTCCAACGAGAGCGTTACCGTTAAGAACGGCTACATCTCTCTCGGAACAAACAACCGCGGCGGCCTCACCTTAGACAATCTCTCTATAACCGGAAGCGACCGTTTGACAAACAACGGCGCAGCTGCAGGCTACGCTAGATTCTCTATTAACCCCGGCGCAGGCAAGACCTACAAGAAGGCAGGCTTCAAGGTTGATTATGTTGAGGGCGGCGTTAATAAGTCGGCTGATGTCAGCACAACAGAGGTTATTGACCTCGGCGCTAACGCATATATCACCTCCTATGGCGATGTTTGCGCTACCGATCTCGATAGCAACAACAAGATCAACGCTACCGACCTTGCAACAATGAAGAGCTTGATGCTCGCAAGAAACACTGCAGAAAAGGCTGACCTTATGGATCTCGTTGCTGACAGCAAGATCAATGTTAAGGACCTTCTCAAGTTCAAGAACATCATTGTTGACGGTCAGGTTGCCTATGTAACTGATAATGATGCTTACAACTACAGCGTTTCTGTAAGAAGTGTTCTTGATGTAGCTGATGCAAATTCAAACATCACCCTCACTCCTTACTTTGTAGACGGTGAGGATGCAACCGTTAACGGAGCAGCAACTACCTATGTTGTATCTGAGAACAAAAACCTTTTATATTGGGCAGAAACTGCAGTTTCAGAAAACAAAGTGGACGTAGGTCTTGATGGCTATGAACTCTTGCAGGTTGCAGGTCGTCAGTCGTCAACGGCGATGATGTCCTATATAGTTGACACTCCCGATGGCAAGACTATTGTTATAGACGGCGGATACAGATGCAAGGAAGATGGCGAGCATCTTTATAATCTTATCAAAGAGCGCGGTGGCAAGGTTGACCTTTGGATAATCACCCATGCTCATAGCGACCATTACGGTGCGCTCTATTGGTTATTAAGCAATAAGCCTGATCTTGATATAGAAATCGGTGAAATGTACTTCGACTTCGGACCCTTGGAGTGGTTTAAAACTGCTGAAAAGGGCGGCTCTTACAGTATCGTTAAGGACTTTTTACAGAAACTTAGTGATTACGGTGTCACACCCAAAAAGCTTGATACAGAAAGTGAAATCGAGTGCGGCGGCGTTACAGTTGACGTACTGATGGATAATTACTATTATTATAATAATAGCTGCGAAGACATAAACGACTCTTCGGTTGTATTTAAGCTGATTTTCCCGAACGGAAAGGATGTTTTATTCCTCGGAGATCTTCATGTTGATGGCGGCAGAAAATTATTGGAAGTTTGCACTGCTGAGCAGCTTAAGAGCGATATCGTTCAGATGGCGCATCACGGCCAAAACGGTGTAGAACAGGATGTTTATGCAGCTATTGATCCTGATGTTTGCCTCTATCCTGCTCCTGATTGGCTATGGACTAACCACGACGGTACCGGTTCTTACCAGACGATCGAGGTTCGCGGATGGATGACTGCATTGGGCGTTGCTGACGAGAACCAGTTACCCGCTGCCAACGGCGACTATCTGCTTTATTAAAATTTTAAACATACGAGGTTTAAAATTCTAAGCATCAATACGGAGGGAAATTATGAAGCTTAATGAACTTGATTTGGGATTCGGCGGCGGCAGTCTTTTGCAGGTTGCAAATCGCTCCTGGGTGCAGATGATGTCATATATAGTTGACACTCCAGAGGGCAAGACTATTGTTATAGACGGCGGTCACCTTTGTCAAGAGGATGGCGAGCATCTTTATAATCTTATCAAAGAGCGCGGCGGCAAGGTTGATCTTTGGATAATCACCCATGCTCATGATGACCATTTTGGTGCGCTCAGTTGGTTGTTTGCCAACAAGCCTGATCTTGATATAGTTATTGAAAAAATGTGTTTTAATTTTCCTCCATTAGAGTGGTTCAAAACCGTGGAGAACGGCGGCAGTTATGAAAAAGTTAAGTTGTTTTTAGAACAACTTGAGACCTACGGTGTTAAGCCCGAAAAGCTTATCAAAGGTGATATGCTTGAATGTGGCGGCGTTTCTATTGAAGTGCTGATGGATTGTGAAAACTACGAGGAATACAACAATATAAACGATACATCGGTGCCGATTATGGTGCATTTCCCCAAAAAGGAAGTTTTGTTCCTTGGCGATCTTTACATTACGGGCGGCATAAACCTATTGGCTGCTTGCGGCCCCGAGAAGATCAAATGCGACATCGTTCAGATGGCGCATCACGGCCAAAACGGCGTGGACAAGGATATTTACGAGGCGATTTCCCCAAAAGTTTGTCTTTACACTGCTCCTGATTGGCTATGGGATAATGATAACGGCGGCGGCAAGGGCTCAGGCCCGTGGCGCACGCTTGAAACCCGCGGGTGGATGGACGAAATAGGCGTTGAGCACAGCTGCCCCTGTGCTTACGGTGACTATCTGCTTAAATAAATATTTTAAACACCCGATGTTTAATATTTAGATATTAAGCATCGGGTGTTGTTAAATCACAATCCTTTTTAAGGAGGAGCAACAACTTGGAATTAAATGATGTTAAAAAGCTTTTTTCAGAGAATTTGAATCGCTACAAACCGATTCCGTTTTGGTCTTGGAATGATGAGCTTGACCCTAAAGAGCTTTGCCGACAGATAGATTGGATGCATAAAAATGAAATCGGTGGGTTTTTTATGCATGCGAGGGGCGGCCTTAAAACCGAATACCTTTCGGAAGAGTGGATGAAGTGCATAAAGGCCTGCGCCGACCGCGCTAAAGAGCTTGATATGGGTGCGTGGGCCTATGATGAAAACGGCTGGCCAAGCGGTTTTGCGGGCGGAAAGCTTTTAAATGATCCTGAAAACTGCGATAAATACATAATTTATGCTATAGGGGAGTTTGATCCTGATGCCACGGTCAGCTATTTGACCGCCGGAGAAGAATTAGTACGAGTGACTGATGAAAAGGCAGAGGGAGAGTGTCTTAATCTCTATATCCACACAAGCATCTCAACTGCTGATATACTTGATGAAAAGGTAGTTGATAAATTCATTGACCTCACTCATGAGGAATACAAGGCTTATATAGGGGATGAATTCTCAGCCAAAATTCGCGGCTTTTTCACCGACGAGCCGCAATACTTCCGCAACAGAACCCCTTATACAAGGGTAGTTGAAGCTTATTTTAAGGATAAGTACGGCGTAGATATTTTAGATGAATTAGGGCTACTTTTCGTTGAGAAAAAGGGATACCGCAAGTTCCGCTATCGCTATTGGAGTGCGATGCAGGAGCTTATGCTGCACGCATTCGCGGAGAAGCTGTATAACTGGTGTCTTGACAATGGAGTCGAATTCACTGGCCACTATGTTGAGGAAAGAAGCCTTGGCTCGCAGATAATGTGCTGCGGCGGTGTTATGCCCTTTTATGAGTATATGACAATGCCGGGTATAGATTGGCTTGACGGAGGAGCAGAAGAAGAGCTGGCCGTCCGCCAAATTGCAAGTGTAGCAGCTCAGACTGGCAAAAAGCAGGTGCTTACAGAGTCGTATGGTTGCTGTGGATGGCAGATCACACCCCGAGATGTGAAGCGAATTGCTGATTTTCAGTTCTTAAACGGTGTAAATATGCTTTGTCACCATCTTTTGCCTTATGCGGAGTACGGCCAGCGCAAGCTTGACCATCCTGCCCATTATTCCGATGTGAACCCTTGGGTGAAGGACGAATTTGCCTCATTTAACCTTTATTTCGCACGACTTGGCAAGCTATTGAGTGAGAGCCGAGAGAAGATAAATGTGGCGATGCTTCATCCCATCCGCAGCGGTTATTTTGATTACAAGCGCGAAATGATGACCGAGCCTAAATACGGCGGCTTTAATATCGAAAAGCTCGACAAGGCCTTAAAGGACGATTGCCGAATGCTATCTGCTTCGGGTGTGAGTTATCATTTCTTAGATGAGGTGTTGTTGAAACGCCACGGCTTCGTTGACGGCGACAAGATAGGCTGCGGTGAATGTGCTTATGAATATCTTGTGTTGCCGCATATTTTGACGATGGATGAGTCGACCGAAAAGCTCGTCCGTTCCTTTGTTCAAAATGGAGGCAAAATACTCATTTTAGGTCAAAAACCTGAATTTTTAGAGGCAGAGCCCTACTCTTATGATTATTTAAATTCCAATTGCACTTTAGAGCAAATGATTGCTGCTCAACCCTTTAAGGTCGCAAAGAGGGACGACAATCTTTACTATACCTACCGCGAGTTTGACGGCAAGGCATATATGATGATTCAGAACGCTTCCGAAACCGAATGCGCCACACAAAGCTTTGATTTAGGAGACGGGATAAAATCCTTTAAAAAGCTTGACCTTATCACCTTGGAAGAGAAAAATATCCCTCTCGAAATCTCCCTTGAGCGCGGAGAGGCGATATTGGTTTTCCCTGATGAAGCAAACCCTCAGGATAGCAAGCCTCTGACACAGTATGTGCTTAACCTTAAAGATGCAGAGGTTGAGTTTGAGGAAAATGCTTTGACTGTTGACTATGTCCGTTATTCAGTGGACGGAGTGAGTTTTTCAAAGGCTTATCCATACCCGGCGCTTTTCGATAAACTGCTTAATGAGCGCTACGAGGGCGAGCTTTATTTGAAATATGAGTTCGAGATAAGGCAGTTGCCTAAAAGGATAGTTTTAAATGCGGAGGATTGCAAAGCAACCCTGCTTACAGTAAACGGAAAAGAATTTTCTTTCACAGGTTGCTCTCCGGTAGAAAGTCATCTGCTCACAGCCGATATTACCGAGCTTGTAAAAGTGGGCATCAACGATTTCACGGTAAGGCTTAATTGGTTCCAGAGCGAGAATGTATATTACGCGCTCTTTGGCGAAAATGTGACAGAGTCTTTGAAGAATTGCCTCGTTTATGACACCGAGCTTGACCCGATTTACCTTTCGGGAGACTTTGGAGTTTATACCGATGGCGAGTTCACTCCGGGAACAGAGCCGCCCTATGTTTGCGGTAACGGTTTCTATATAGGCGAGACTCCCAAAACCGTCACTGAGCCTGTGACCGACGGTTTCCCATTCTTTGCGGGGAAAATGAAGCTGACACAAAAGGTGAATTTTGAAAACAGCAACATTTCCTTGCGCTTAGAGGGAAGCTGGTTTGTGGCAGAGGTTGAAGTAAACGGCAAGCCTGCCGGCAAGCTTATATACGAGCGCGAGCTTGATATAAGCGAGTATGCTCATAGCGGTGAAAATGAAATCGGCATTATTTTCACCATCGGCAACAGAAATATTTTAGGACCGCACCACTATTGCGGACCTAATGAAAACACCTCAATAAGCCCTTGGCGCTTTATGCTGCCGGGGACCTGGAATGACGGTGTCAGTCCGTATTTTGCCGACCGCTACAGCCTTATAAAGCTTGGCGTTACCGAAAAAATGTAAAATACCTTAAAACCCTGCGGAAATTTTCGAATTTCCGCAGGGTTTTTTGTGTTTTGGCGGTATCTTTTGCTTGTATTTAGGTCAATAATATTGTATAATTACAATGAATAATTTTAGTAATTTGGAGGAGTGTGTGGTTTGCTGAGGTCATTGATTTCGGGCGGTGATTTTATAAGCACTGTGATTTATATACTTTCATCCTTAACGGTTATTTTTCTCACACTGCCGGTGCATGAATTTGCTCACGGCTGGGCGGCCGTTAAATTGGGCGACAACACACCCCGCTGGCAGGGCCGACTGACGCTTAATCCATTTGCGCACATAGACTGGATAGGCGCTCTGAGTATTCTTATTTTCGGTTTTGGTTGGGCAAAGCCCGTGCAGATAAATCACAGGAATTTCCGCAACCCCAAACGCGATATGGCTATAACCGCCCTTGCGGGGCCAATCTCCAACCTTTTGATGGCTCTGATAGCCCTTTTACTAAGCAATGTGGTAGATTTAATATTCACTAGATTTTTTACTGTTAATATCGTGTTTTATTATTTAACATATTTCCTCTATTGGATAGCCATGATAAATGTGAGTCTTGCGGTGTTTAATCTGATACCCATTCCTCCGCTTGACGGGTCACGGGTTTTATCGGCTGTTTTGCCAAATAAATACTATTATGCGATTATGAGATATGAAAGATATTCTTTTCTGTTGCTCATATTACTACTTTATTCAGGGATACTCAGCCTGCCGCTTAACTTTTTGAGTGATGTGGTATTAACAGGGCTTAAGGCCTTAGCGGCGCTGCCGTTTAAACTATTTTAAATTTCGGGAGTAGAAATGGAAAACACATTATCCTACAAATTAGAGGGCTTCGAGGGGCCGCTGGACCTGCTTTTGCAGCTGATAGCCCGAAACAAGCTTAATATTTACGATATCCCTCTTTTAGAGCTTATAGACCAATATCTCGAGCAGATAAAGCTGTTCGAGCAGGATGAAATGGAGCTCGGCAGCGAGTTTTTAGAGATGGCGTCGAGGCTTTTGTATATAAAAACGGTCAGCCTACTGCCAAAGCACGAGGAGATAGTAAAGCTTAAAGAAGAGCTTACAGGCGAGCTGCTCGAATATATGGTCTGCCAACAGGTGGCAAAGAAGCTTTCTGAGATGCAGGGCGGTTTGGACCGCTTTGTTAAAAGTCCGTCAGAATATGATTTTGACAAGACCTATGAGCTGGTGCACACAAGCGATGTGCTGTATGTGGCATATCTTTCGGCTGTGGGCAGGGGCAAGCGCAAGCTGCCGCCATCAACCGCGCCATTCACAAAAATAGTGGCCAAAAAAATCGTTTCTGTTTCCACGAGGATAGTTTTTGTAATCAGAACTCTTTGGGGCGGCGGCAGGCAGAAGTTGACAAAGCTTTACAAAACCGCCGGTAGCCGTTCCGAGCTGGTGGCAACCTTCCTTGCGGTGCTCGAGCTTTGCAAGGCCAACCGAGTTAAGGTCGAGGGCGATGCTGAGAATCAGGAGATAACACTTATTAAGGGGCATAAAAACAGATGAGTAAAGAACAGTTAATTCAAAGCTTTGAAGCAGTTCTATTTGCAGGCGGCGAGCCGATGAGCATTGACCGTTTTACCCAGATATTTGAAATACCGCCCGAAACGGTGGTTGAGGCTATGGAGCTTTTGGCTGAAAAGCTTCAAAAAAATAAAAGCGGTTTAGAGCTTTTAAGACTTGAAAACACCTATCAGCTGGCAACAAAGAAAGAGCATGCCGAATATATCAAAAAAGCTTTTGATATTAAGCGGAATACACCCTTGTCCTCAGCGGCGTTGGAGGTGCTGTCGGTCATAGCTTATAATCAGCCGGTGACAAGGTCCTTTGTGGAGCAGGTCAGAGGCGTAGATTGTTCGGGAGTTATAACCACCCTTGTTGAAAAATGTCTGATTGAGGAACGCGGGCGGCTGGAACTTCCGGGAAGACCTCTGCTTTACGGAACAACAAAGAATTTCCTGAGATGCTTCAGCATTTCGGATTTAAGCGAGCTGCCCGAACTGCCCAATACATCTCAAGAAGAAAATGATATTGGCGAACAGCTTGAGATTAGCGAAGGGGAGCAGGAAGATTGACAGCTCTTATAATTGCAACGGCTATTGCGGTTATTGTTGTCGGGCTTTTGTTTCTGCCGTTTAGCGTTGACATAAGCTTTAGAGAAGATTTTTATATAAAAATCAGATTTGCTTCGATTAAGCTTTTCAGTATATCTCCTGAAAAGGAAAAGAAAACCGCAAAAAAAAGCAAAGAGGGCATGCTTTCGCCCCAAGCGGAAAATGGAGCAAAGAGCCTATTCGCCTCCCTTTCAGAAAAGCATGGCTTTACGGGTGCAGTTAAAAAGCTTTTGAGGCTTGCTTTGGATGTATTCACACATATAAAAAAGCTTTTGCGGCATATTAAATTTAAAAAGATAGTTCTCGATATTTCGGTGGCAGCGGAGGATGCCGCAAAAACCGCTATCGAATACGGCGCGATATGCTCTGCGGCATATCCTGTGCTGGCCTGCATAGATTCTTGCGCGGGCGCCGAATTTAAAAGAATTAATATTAAAAGCGATTTTGAGTTAAACAAACCCTCTTTCAGTTTTTCGTTGGTTGTAAAATTCAAGCTGTTTTTCTTGATTATTGCAGCCTTAAAAATTTTTCTCGAATATAAAAAATTTATGAATGGGGAAGAAAACAATGAGTGAAAACAACATTAAAGAAATCATGGATACAACTATGGACAAGCTCAGAGGAATGGTTGATGCTGATATAATCACCGGAACCCCGACCGTGATAGGGGATATCACCCTTATCCCCGTTTCAAAGGTAGCTTTCGGCCTTGCAACGGGTGGCAGTGATTTCCCAAGTAAAACTCAGGGTCAGCTTTTCGGCGGAGGCGGCGGCGCGGGGGTTACAGTATCCCCCATAGCTTTTATCGTCATCTCGGGCGGAAATGTCAAAATGCTGCCGGTTTACAATGAGCTGACAACGGTTGAAAAGGCCGTTTCAATGGCTCCTGAAATTATAGAAAAAGCAAAAGAGCTTTTCCCTAAAAAGGACGAGAACAAGCAGTAATACAACTGCCGCCGCCTTAATAAACTTTAGTTGAGGTGGTGTTCTTTGAGAAAAGCGGCTTGTTTAATTTTAGTTTTTATTTTACTATGCGCTCCGATGAGGGTTTCGGCTTTGGGAACATCCGCAAAGGCGGCAATTCTCATAAACGGCGACACGGGCGAAGTTATATATGAGCAAAATGCTGATGTGACCCTGCCTATGGCCAGCACGACCAAGATAATGACGGCACTTTTGCTTTGCGAGCATGGTGATTTTGAAAAAGAGGTCACCGTGACGGCCGAAATGCTTCGGGTGGAGGGCTCATCAATGGGTCTGCTATCAGGGGACAGGGTGACACTTGGCGCGCTGCTTTACGGGCTTATGTTGGCCTCCGGCAATGATGCTGCAAACGTTGTGGCATATACGCTTGGAGGCACGGTTAACGGCTTTGTTAAAAAGATGAATGACAAGGCGGCAGAATTAGGTCTTACAAGCACGCGTTTTGTAACACCGTCGGGTCTGGATGCTGATGGGCATTATACAACAGCCCGAGATTTAGCAAGGCTTTCGATGTATGCTATGAGAAATAAGGATTTTGCCGCGGCCGCCGATTGCGAAACAGCAGTTTTGGAGTACGGCAATCCGCCCTACAGACGCTCACTTTCCAATCACAACAAGCTGCTAAAAAATTACGATTCCGCAGTCGGTATAAAAACAGGGTTCACCAAAAAATCAGGCAGATGTTTGGTTTCTGCCGCAAAAAAAGACGGCAGGTTTGTTATAGCAGTGACCCTTAATGACCCCAATGATTGGAGTGACCATACTTCAATGCTTGAGTATGGACTTTCGGCGGTGACAGAGACTGAGATAACCCCTGAAAGGGATAGCTATGAGGTTCCTGTGATAGGCGCAGAAGTAGATAATATTAAAATCGAGGTTGAGCCACACAAGCTTTGTGTGCTAAGTGCTGATGACCTTAGTTGCACCGTTAATTTGCCGAAATTTGTTTACGCCCCGATAGAAAAGGGTGAGAAGATAGGCTCCGCTATATATAAAAAAGGGGAAAAGATCATAGCAACGGCAGAGCTTTGCGCACAAGAAGCAATAGCGGCAAAAGAGTCGCAAAAAAGCCTATGGGACAAAGTGGCTGAGAATATTAAATACATTTTTACAAGTATATGGGAGAAATAAATGAAGGATAATAAGATTCGGCTTCAAAAGCATTTATCTGAATGCGGAATAGCATCTCGCAGAAAAGCCGAGGAGTTAATAGAAAAAGGCAAGGTCAGAGTAAACGGGCGCGTAGCTGTTTTGGGCGCTAAGGTGGACCCTAAGAGAGACAAGGTGACGGTTTCGGGCAAGAATGTGGTTCCGCAAAAGGAAAAGGTTTACATAATGTTGCATAAGCCGAGAGGGTATGTAACCACCTTAAAAGATGAGCATGACCGCAAATGCGTGAGTGACCTTGTTAAGGATGTGGGGGTAAAGCTTTTCCCGGTAGGCCGGTTGGACAGAAATTCCGAAGGCCTGCTTATTATGACAAACGACGGTAATTTTGCGAACGACCTTGTTCATCCGTCGGCCCATGTTAATAAGACCTATCGTGTGACTATAAACGGAGAGGTCGAAGACGAAAAGCTTATCCGCCTTAGAGAGGGGATAGAGCTGGACGGCCGAAAAACCCTGCCTTGCGATGTCTTTGTGGCAGAGCGAAAGGCCGACAGAACAGTTCTCATATTTATTATTACGGAGGGCCGCAACCGTCAGATAAGACGAATGTGCGAAGTAGTGAAGCTTGATGTGTTGCGACTTAAGCGTACCGAGATAGCGGGTGTAAAGCTCGGTATGCTACCTCAGGGAAAATGGCGACCGCTCAACGAGCGAGAAATGCGCCACCTTACAAATGTTAATCAAGAGGGTGCAAAAAAATAATGATATTATTAGGACCTTTGAAGGACAAAGAAAGGATAAAATCATTATTCGATAAAGCAGGTATCTGCTATAACAGAAATTCGGGTTGTGTCACGGCGAGTGACCGAGAGGAAACGCTTGGATTTTGTTTGTATGATTTAGATGGTGAAAGGATGATAATTCACCATATTGAGCCTTTGGATGATATTTCTTTTGCCGACGGTATTTTAAGGAGCACACTTCATATTGCTGCCCAGCGCAGTATTATGAACTGTTTTTACTCTGATACTGCACCGCAGGATGTTTTCCAAAAGTTAGGATTTATTAAAGACACAGAGCACAAAGCGATTGATATTGACAAGCTCTTTAAAAGCTGCTGTGGGTGCTAATAGAAGACAGAGCCGCTTATAGTATTTAAGAAGGTTTAGAGATGAAAAAAGCATTAGCATATTTACTTCTTACTTGTTTTATTGTTAATTTGTCGGGCTGCCGTAAAACAGATGGGTTCATCTCATCGTTATACATATCATCTGTTCCTGAGGTTTCTAAAGTGGAACAAACCGCATCCGAGGAAACGGGCGCAGAGGGGACCGTTAGCGAAGAACAGTCTTTAGCTGAGAATAGCATTTCGTCAATAGAAGAGCTTGTTGAGTCTTTAGAAGAAAGCGATTCTGAAATAACCGAAAGTGTGCAGGAAAGCAGCTCGGTTGAGGTCGAGCTTACCCCTCCCGAAAAAACCGAGGTCGAGCAACCAACTGCTATTTTGCCGCCCGCCATTCCAACGATAGGCGCCGTTGCAGGAGAGGGAGAGGACCAAACGGCAGAGAATGCCTCCGAAACCCTTGAGAGCGCTGATGGTCAGGTGCACTCCGCCTTAAAATATACCGAGCGTTATTTATACTCAACATTAGATGAGAGGTTTAAAGGATATTACCGCAAGATAGATAATGCTGTTTGCAATCTGCAAGGGAGCGTGTATCTTGACTCGAATATCACAACGGATGACTGCGAGTATATATATTTCCTATATATGTTTGACAACCCCGAGCATTTTTACCTTGGCAATCAGATTGCGATATATTGTGAAAACGGGACTAAGTATGGGCTTATATTCAGCTATTCAGACGGCGTGAATTCTTGCACAGGCGGTCAGGAGATAACAGACGCTCTGAGAAATTCAATCAAGGCAAAGAAAGCCGTGTTTGAAGAAAAAGTGAAGAGCGTCATCAGCACTATCCCTGCATATGCAGAGAATGTTGTTAAAGAAAAGATGATATATGACTATATCATATTAAATTCTTCATATAATCTAAACCCCGTCGGGGACAGCACCGTATCTGATGATTGGACGGCCTACGGAGTTTTAGTTAATAAAACGGGGGTTTGCGAGTCCTATTCCGAAGCGTTTCAGCTTTTATGTCTTATGGTCGGTATTAACTGCACGGGTGTAGAGGGTATTGCAAATGGCGGCGGCCATAAATGGAATGCGGTGCAGCTTGACGGCGAGTGGTATCTTTGTGATATAACCTTTGACGATCCTATAGGTGGCAATCCGCAAACCACATATCATAATTATTTTAATGTTACTACGGCTCAGCTGCAAGAGGCGGGGCATATTGTAAACAGTAAGTGGCTTGTTCCAACCTGTGTTGCAACCAAATATAGCTATCAAAACTATTTTTCAAAGTGAGGTAATAAATATGGCAGTCCAAAGAAAAGGAATAACTATCGCAGGAAATATTTTGACCGATATCGTTAAAACGGTCGACTGTTATCCAAATGTGGGTATGCTTGCAAATATTTCTGAGGTAAAAAAGGCGGTAGGTGGATGTGTTCCCAACACGACTATCGATATAGCTAAAATTGATAACAGTGTGCCGCTTTCGGTAATAGGAAAAATAGGTGACGATGAATACGGCCGGTTCGTGGTTTCGCAGATGAAGCATTATGGAATAAACTGCGACAGAGTTTCGGTTTCTGAAAACCGCCCCACAAGCTTTAGTGATGTTATGAGTATGCCTTCGGGGGAGAGAACCTTTTTCCATGCAAGAGGGGCAAATGTTGACTTTTCCCCAGAAGATATTGATATATCTTCCCTTGATTGCGAAATGCTTCATATAGGTTATATTCTTCTTCTTGACGCTTTCGACCGTGCGGATGAGGAGTTCGGCACAGTAATGGCAAGATTTTTGCACGAGGTTCAGGAAAAAGGTATAAAAACCTCTGTTGATGTTGTGAGTGACAGCACGGCCGATTATAAGGCCAAGATCATGCCTGCCCTTAAATATTGCAATTATGCTATTATGAACGAAATTGAAAGCGGGATGCTGTCTGATCTGGAGGCTTATAAAGAGAATGGTGAGCTGGATATTGAGAACATCAGGAAAACAATGGAGTTTATGGCCGAATGCGGCGTTAAAGACAAGGTCATAATCCACTGCAAGCAAGCGGGATTTTGCCTGGATGTTGCAACGGGAAGCTTTACGGCGGTGCCGTCCCTTAAAATTTCGGGCAGTGATATTAAGGGTAGCGTAGGAGCGGGTGACGCTTTTTGCGCAGGCAGCCTTTACGGTATCTACAATAATTTTGATGATAAACATATCCTTGAATTTGCTTCATCTGCGGCGGCCTGCAATCTGTTTGCAGAAAATTCTATAGACGGAATGCTGCCTAAAGAAGAGATAGAAAAGATGGCCGAGAAATACGGCAGATTGGAATTATAGGGAGAGCGAAAGCTGACTTAAAAAAAGGTGTTGGATTATTATTAATTCCATCCTAAAAAAAGAAAGCAAGCGGCTGTAAAACAGCCGCTTTTTAATATGATTTGCAAAACTCTTGTAAATATGGTAGTATTAAAAAAACAAAAAGTTTAGGCGGAGATTTATGGTAGAAGATGTAATTATTATAGGCGGCGGCGCAGCAGGACTTTGCGCTGCGGTTTACCTAAAGCAGAAAGAGCCGAGCCTTAGCGTGCGCATTTTAGAGGCTCTACCCAGAGTTGGTAAAAAGTTATTGCTTACGGGTAACGGCCGCTGCAATATTACAAACAAGAAGATTGAGCTATCCCGTTATCACGGTAAAAATCCGCAGTTTTGCCGCCACGCTTTGGAAAAATACGACCTTTTTTTATGCGAAAGCTTTTTCGAGAGCATAGGTGTGCCCTTTATATTTGAAGGAGATAAAGGATATCCGGCATCGCTTCAGGCCGGCTCGGTGGTTGATTGTTTGCGCTTTGCCGCCGAAGAACTCGGTGTTATGATAAGCCTCGAGACTAAGGTTTCAAATGTTCAAATTTCAAAAGGCAATTATAAGATAATTTGCGGCAATTTGAGCTTTTTGTCCCGTAATGTGATAATTGCTGCAGGGCTGTTTTCGGGAGGAGATAGGCTTGGTTGTGACGGTAGTATGCTGTCTGTTTTGCAAAAGGCAGGCTTTAAAACCGTTAAAACCGCACCTGCTATAGTTCAGCTTAAGACCGAGACTGATATTGTAAAGCAATTAAAAGGCATAAAGGTGGATGCACTTGTAAAACTCAGATCCGGCAACCGAGTTCTGCGCGAGGAATATGGCGAGACCCTATTTTGCGACTATGGGCTCTCAGGCCCTCCAATCTTGCAGGTGTCAGGCGAGGCGAATAATATTAACGACGCCCAAATAAGTCTGGATATAATGCCTGATACCGAGTATAATGAATTAGTTTCAAAGCTTTATAAGAGAGCGCAAAGCCTTAAAGAGCGCACTTTGGACGAGTTTTTCACCGGTATGCTCAATAAGAGACTCGGTCAAGTTATCCTCAAATGCGCGGGATTAAAGCTGGGCGAAAGAGTATCAGCTTTGGACGATGTGAAAATCAAGATCATAGCCTCTCTTGTAAAGGACTTTAGCTTTAAAGTGACGGGGAACACAGGGTTTATTAATTCACAGGTCACAAGCGGGGGGCTTGATACCTCTCAGTTTGATAGCAAAACTATGATGAGCAAAACTAATAAAGGCCTTTATGCTGTGGGCGAAATACTTGATATTGACGGCGACTGCGGAGGATTTAATTTGCAGTGGGCATGGTCAAGCGCTATGTGCGCCGCCGATGCGATAGCGGGGCAGAAAAAATAATGATTATAATTAATAATATAAATTTGCCGCTGAGTACAGATTTTTCCGATTTGAGCGGTGTGGCGGCAAAAGAGCTTAAGACAAATGCTTCAAATATTGTTAAAGCTGAGCTTTACCGAAGGTCGGTGGATGCGCGCAAAAAGAATGATGTTCATTTTTGCTGCTCGGTTTTGGTTGAGGTTAGGGCTCGCGAAAAAGAGATAGCTTCAAGGGCGGCCAAGGCATCTATATTCGAAATCAAACCATATGTATGGAAAAAGGTATGCTACTCTCCTGAAAATAGGCCGGTTATCGCAGGCTTTGGTCCTGCCGGAATGTTTGCGGCGCTGACCCTTGCAAGGGCGGGGCTTTGCCCCATTGTGCTTGAGAGAGGGGCCGATGTTGACACAAGAACCAAAATGGTGGCCGAATTTTTTAGCGGCAAACCTCTTGACACAGAAACCAATGTGCAGTTTGGTGAAGGCGGCGCCGGCACATTTTCGGACGGAAAGCTAAATACCGGAATCAAGAATCCGCGAAGCCGCACTGTGCTCGAGGTCTTAAACGCTCACGGCGCGCCTGACAGAATACTCACCGATGCAAAGCCTCATATCGGCACCGATATCCTTGTGAATGTGGTTAAAAGTATACGCGAGGAGATAATTTCCCTCGGGGGAGAGGTCCGTTTTAGCACAAGGCTTGATGATATCTCTGTTAAAAACGGGCGGATAGTGTCGGTTAGCGCAGGGGGCAGGGAGATACCTTGCGACAGCCTCATTTTGGCGACTGGTCATTCTGCTAGAGATACATTTTCGATGCTTTATAGCAAGGGGCTTAAAATGGTCCGCAAACCATTTGCGATGGGTGTCAGGATAGAGCATCTGCAAAGCGATATAAATAAAGCGCTTTACGGCGAATTTCATAACAGCCCGTATCTCGGCGCGGCCGACTACAAGCTGGCGGTGCATTTGGAAAACGGAAGAGGGGTTTACACCTTTTGTATGTGCCCTGGGGGAGAGGTTATTAATGCCTCAAGTGAAGCCGGCGGCATAGCCGTTAATGGAATGAGCTACAGCCGCAGAAGCGGTAGAAATGCCAATAGCGCGCTGCTTGTGAATGTTGACCCAAGTGATTTTGCGGGAGATGATATTTTTGCCGGCTGCGAGCTGCAGCGAAATATTGAGCGGGCGGCTTATAATATAGGTGGCCCAGCTGTGCCTGTTACAACAGTGGGTAATTTTGTTTTTGGGGATGAGTTTAACCTTGGAAAGGTAATTCCCACAGTAAAGCCAAAATTTGTGCCTTGCGAGATGGAAAAGATTTTCCCCTCATTTATAACCGAAAGCTTGAAGGCCGGAATACTCAGTTTTGATAAAAAAATCTCCGGTTTTGCAGACAGGTCGGCCGTGATCACAGCCCCTGAAACGAGAAGCTCTTCTCCAATCAGGATATTGCGTGACGAGAACCTTCAAAGCGTGTCGGTAAGGGGAATGTTTCCCTGCGGCGAGGGCGCCGGATATGCGGGCGGCATAGTTTCTGCCGCGGTTGACGGTATTAGCGTTGCCGAAAAACTGATAGACTTTACATCAAATAAAGATTTATAACCGAAAAAGGATTGCGGATATCTTCCCAATCCTTTTTTGTATATAAAGGTTTTTTATTAGTTTTAGAGGCTGGGATTACGATTAGCAAAGTCTTTGCTTTAATTTCATAAAAGCCGTTCCCGCCAAGTGGCTTTACAAGCTGCATACATCTGTTGAAATCTGCGCCTGCGGCATATATTATAATATTACCCCTTTTAGTGGCGAGCGAAATTTTTGATGCCTTACTTGCAATTTCTAGCAAAACAGCGGCAAAAAGCTTTCTGTTTATAAGAAATATTCCGCCGCCATCTAAAGCGCAGGTCAGCCGCCGTCCTTTTTCTGCAAGCTTTATTTTGGCAGACAGTAAAAGGCGGTAATAATATTCCATAATATTTAAAGGCTCTATATCGTTGCAAGAGGCCGAAAACAGAGCTTCAGCCTCGAAAATTTTTTTCATAGATGATAGATGTTTTGGTTGCAGGCCGTGTCTTATCACCGATAATTGAATATAATTTCGCAGAGCTGCGGTATATAAACTAAAATTATTTGGCAAAAATATCAAATTGTCACCCTCTACTGTGTAGTAGTATTATGCCAAAATATATAAAAATTAAAAATAATGTTAAATATTAAACAAATGTCTTGAAAAACGGTAGTAAATGGGGTAAAATAGTAAAGTAAAAAAATTAGGAGGTATTTTCCAATGGTTAAAGTTGCTATTAATGGTTTCGGCCGTATCGGTCGTCTGGCTTTCCGTCAGATGTTCGGTGCTGAGGGTTATGAGATAGTTGCTATCAACGATCTTACCAGCCCTAAAATGCTCGCTCATCTTCTTAAGTACGATTCTGCTCAGGGTAGATATGCTCTTGCAGATACCGTAGTTGCAGGTGAGGACAGCATCACTGTTGACGGTAAAACTATTAAAATCTATGCTGAAAAAGATGCTAAGGATCTTCCTTGGGGTGAGATCGGTGTTGATGTTGTTCTTGAGTGCACAGGTTTCTATTGCTCTAAAGAGAAGTCTCAGGCTCACATCGATGCAGGCGCCAAAAAGGTTGTTATATCTGCTCCTGCAGGCTCTGACCTTAAGACTGTTGTTTACAGCGTAAATGAGGACACTCTTACAGCTGATGATACCATCATCTCTGCTGCTTCCTGCACAACCAACTGCCTTGCTCCCATGGCTGACACTCTTAACAAATACGCTCCCATCCAGAGCGGTATCATGACCACCGTTCATGCTTGGACAGGCGATCAGATGGTTCTTGACGGCCCCCACAGAAAGGGTGACCTTCGCCGTGCGCGCGCCGCTGCTTGCAACATCGTTCCGAACTCTACAGGTGCTGCTAAGGCTATCGGTCTTGTAATTCCTGTGCTTAACGGCAAGCTCATCGGCTCTGCTCAGCGTGTTCCGGTTCCGACCGGTTCTACCACCATTCTTGTTGCTGTTGTTAAGGGCAAGGATGTAACTAAGGAAGGCATCAATGCTGCTATGAAGGCTGCATCAAGCGCTTCCTTCGGTTACACCGAGGAGCAGCTCGTATCTTCCGATATTATCGGCATCTCTTACGGTTCTTTGTTTGATGCTACTCAGACAATGGTAACCAAGATTGATGATGATACCTATCAGGTTCAGGTTGTTTCTTGGTATGACAACGAGAACAGCTATACAAGCCAGATGGTTCGCACCATTAAGTACTTCGCTGAGATCTAATCAAATAAAATCAGCATAAAAATGGTAGAACGAAAGGACAGCCGTTTTGCTCGAATTAAGACAGCCTCCGGCTAAGCCGGAGGCTTGTTTTATATAGTTTTAATCTTTTGTAGCTACAAGCTCTCTTGTCTGGCGAGCCTCATCATATAAAATGATTTCTTT
>JAZORP010000054.1:0-62451 GCA_045656665.1 Acutalibacteraceae bacterium
GTTTGCGATATAAATTTCGCAAACCGAGGTCTTCTCCTTTATAAAAGTATATAAACCAGAGCAAAAAGAAGAAATTTATCGCTCTTTTCACTCATCAAAATCAAGAGCAACCCTATAATGAGGGTGGTATCGCTGTCTTTCTTTAATGCTTCCAAAAAGGGTAAATTAAAGCTATTTTGAAAGCTTGTGTTTTCTTGCCTTTTTTGTTTGGATGGCTCAGGCTGCAAATGTGGCAGAGAGCCTTTTGCCGGCTCGGTTTTGCCGCTCTTGTTTTGAGGCGCTGCCGTTTTTTTCTGCCCGCAGATGTTTGAATTTACTGCGCGGGCATTCATTTCGCGCATGCGGTCAACTGCCGCCTGACGGCGGAGCATAAATTCATTTTGATTCATACCGCCTCCCCCTTAGTGCACTTTAAAACTTTAGAAGTCCGCTATCCTTCATAAGCGGTAAAACCTCCAGCATTTTGAGTATCTTGATGGCGGTGTCTACCTTTTCCCTTTTCGGCTCGCTTAAATTAGGTTTTAAAGCTTTGAGCAGCTGTGTTCGAGGATCGTTTCCCGAAGAATTAAGCTTTGAAATTATAGCCATAATACCTTGCAGTTCGTCTGCCCCGAGCATACCACCTATATCCCCGAAATTCGGTATCTTCTCCTCTTTCTGCTCTTCACCGAGGATGCTTTCGGCCATTTTGCGCACCCGTTCCATACTTTCCGGATCGTTGAGTATACCCGCCAGTTTTTGGCTTAAATCATCCATTTTTATTTCCGCCTGAAATCATTTTTAAGATAGCTGCCGCCTGTGGACTTTTTAATATATTTTGAAGAGCCTGTTTATCTTTAAGAATATCGTTAAGCTTTTGCCGGTCTTCATTTGAGAGCGATGAGAGTAAGGCCTTGCCGTCGCCTTTTTTGGCGGCCTTGATGGCGTCTTCACTGAGATTTTCACCCGAAGCCCCCATCATAGAGTTAAGCTGTTTTTTCTTTTCTATATTATTATCCATTGAATTTTCCTCCGCTATCTGTTTTAATATATAATATGAAAATAAACGATTGTGTAGAATAGGTGTATGTATGAGAATTGTCGTAATTTCGGACTCACATCGCAACACGCGGGCCATTGAAAAAATACTTGATAGCCAAAGGGAAGCTAAGCACATTTTCTTTTTAGGGGACAACACCTCCGATATAGAGGATTTCGAATTTTTGTGCCCTGATAAGATTTTTCACACCGTCAGCGGAAACTGCGACTATATATCAAGCTATCCTTGTGTGGGAGTGGAAAACTTATGTGGTAAAAAAATCCTATTCACCCACGGGCATACCTTTTCTGTAAAATACAGTCCAGAGCGATTATTGGAAACTGCAAAGGCAAACGGCTGTCATATTGTTCTCTACGGCCACACTCACATCTCACAAATATTATATGACGATGGCATCTATCTTGTGAATCCCGGCTCCTGCTCAAGACCGAGAAGCGGCAACGCTTCCTATGCAGTTATAGACATCACCGAAAAAGGCATTATGCCAATTATCATAGAAGTATAAAATCAGCCTCTGTGCGCTTTTGCACAGAGGCCTTTTTCTTTATATTTTTATCTCGTTTTCTATCATAAGCAATCTGTTGTACTTAGCGACTCTGTCGGTGCGGCAAGGGGCGCCGGTTTTTATCTGCCCAGCATTAACCGCAACCGCAAGGTCAGCGATGGTGGTGTCCTCGGTTTCGCCCGAGCGGTGGGATATAACGGCTGTATAACCGTTGGCTCTGGCCAGCTCTATAACATCTAAAGTCTCTGTTAGAGTTCCTATCTGATTAGGCTTTATAAGGATGGAATTTGCCGCTTTTTGGGCTATTCCCTTTTTGAGTCTTGCTACATTGGTAACAAATAAATCGTCACCCACAAGCTGCAGCCTGTCCCCGAGCCTTTGTGTTAGGGCCTGCCAACCGCTCCAATCCTCCTCGGCAACGCCGTCCTCTATAGAGATTATCGGGTACTTTTCTATAAGAGCTTCATAATATTTTATAAGCTCATCGGCAGTCATTTTTATATTGCGCTTAGGCAGTAAATACTCCCCGTTTTCATACCATTCGCTGGAGGCCACATCTAAAGCGATTTTTATATCATCTATAGTATAGCCTGACCTTGTCACTGCCTCTGTTATAAGCTCTATTGCCTCTTCATCTGTCTCTAAATTCGGGGCAAAACCACCCTCATCGCCCACACCTGTGCTCATACCCTTTTCTCTTAAAATCGTGCCTAAGGTATGATATATCTCGCTGCACTGCCGCAAACCCTCCGCAAAGCAGCAGGCCGAGACCGGAATTATCATAAATTCCTGAATATCAATGTTGTTTGCAGCATGAGCGCCGCCATTTAAAATATTCATCATAGGTCTCGGCAGCTTGACGCCGTTTATCCCGCCGAGATATCTGTAGAGGGGAAGACCGTGTGAAGCAGCCGCCGCCTTAGCAGTCGCCAATGAAACTGCAAGTATCGCATTAGCGCCTAGGGCTGACTTGTTCTCTGTGCCGTCAAGCCCTATCAAATAATTATCAACCGCTCTTTGATCTGTTGTTCCGAGTTTTACAAGCCCCTCGCAAATTGTGCTGTTTATATTTTCTACAGCCGCTCTGACACCCTTTCCGCCGTAGCGCGATTTATCGCCGTCACGCTTTTCGTGAGCCTCAAATTCTCCGGTCGATGCGCCCGACGGCGCCAGCGCAAAGCCTACGCTGCCATCACTTAGTGTGACCCTTGCGCCCACTGTTGGATTACTCCTCGAATCCATAAGTTCAAAGCCTTCAACCTTAATGATTTTTTTATCAAACATATAATCACGCTCCTTGTGTTTATTCTTTCCTGAATTTTTGCAGTTATTTATAAAATTAACTATTTCATTTAGAGATAAACTGTGTTATAATCTATTATGTATATTTAATATAAAGGATGCGCTAAAAAGCATGGAAAATATAGAAAACACCACTCACTCAAATATTATCTGCGGCAGAAACCCCGTTCTTGAAGCTGTGCGCTCAGGCAGGGAGATAGACCGCCTGCTTGTGGCTCACGGTGTGAGCGGAGGGTCTGTGACCGCAATTATTGCAAAATGCAAAGCAAAAGGAATACTTATAAAAGAGATCAGCCCCCAGAAGCTCGACTATTATTGCGGCGGCGCAAATCATCAGGGTGTAGCCGTGATGTTTGCCTCTCAGGAGTATTCCACACCCGAGGAGATACTTGAGCTTGCAAAGCAGCGGGGCGAACAGCCTTTTGTAATTATCTGTGACGAAATCGAAGACCCGCACAATCTCGGCGCTATAATAAGAACTGCCGAGGCCTGCGGCGTTCACGGTATAATCATTCCAAAAAGGAGAAGCGCCTCCCTCAATGCTACGGTGGCAAAATCGGCAAGCGGCGCCCTCGAATATATGAAGGTGGCTCGTGTAACCAACATTGCCGACACAATAGACAGCCTTAAAGAAAACGGTGTCTGGGTTTTCGGCGCGGATATGGATGGTGACGATTTTGCTCAAGTAGATTTCGATATGCCCTGCGCACTTGTCATAGGAAACGAGGGAAAAGGAATAGGGCGGCTGATCGCCAAAAAGTGTGACCGTATAGTCAGCCTACCGATGCTGGGTAAAATCAACTCGCTTAATGCTTCGGTTGCAGCGGGCGTGCTGATGTACGAAGTGGTTCGCAAAAGGAGAAGAAAATGAAGTTTTATTCAAACAAACAAGATAAAGAACTTTTGGAAGATATAAACTCTGATGCTGTTGTTTTTGATGCAGAGCGAAAAGAAAAGCCGCATGCTCCCCACGCCCTGACCGCCGACGAGGTTTTAGGAGTGAATTTCCCAAAAACCGAAATTACCGATTCAACCGGAGCCTTGGAGGCCCTTAAAAAACGTATCGCAATGGCGGCTAATAAGGAGTTTGAGGCCGCAGAGCCCATTTCTGAAACCAAAGAGAAAGCCGCACAGCAGATAGAGATTGATATACCCGAAACTAAGGCCTCTGCTATGCCATCAACGCCTGTTTCTGAGCCAGCACCTCAAAAATCCTCATTAATGGATAAATGCCAGCCCTATTTCCTTGACGATGATGGCAAAAAAATAGGGCTTGACCGCGAGCCGCTTTATAAACTGCAGAGCGTGGCTGACATTATTAAATCCGACAGCGAGGAAACCATCAAAAGGCTCTCTCAAAAGTATGGCATTTCTTTTGACACTCCCGTAATTTCTACACCAACGCCTAAAACGGCAGAAAAAAATATGGCAACTCAGTTTCAAACAAAGCCTCAGCCCGAGATTGTGAAGGAAGATCCTCCCGCAAAGCCTCAGCCCGAAGCTACTCCCGCTCCGATTGTGATATCGGACATTGATATGCCCTCTGTTGCAACCGAGCCTATCAAAGCCGACAATAGCGACAATAACGCAACCGTCACATTTACGCCAATATCCGGCGGTGATGCCTCCGCTCCGCACATCTCGGTCACGACAAAAACTCAGCACATTGACCTGACCGGCGAGCTTATTAGCTTGGCAAATTCGACCGAAGAAACCGAGAAAAGTGAAGTTGAGCTTGAAAAGAATGATTTTGACGATTTTGTTCCCGAGGAAGAATTTAACGATATCGCGCAGGCCAAAAAAATAATCCGCCGCCTTTCGATAAAAAAACGGAACACATTTTTGGCAACATTTTTCTCTTTCTTTTTAACATCACTTTTGGCAATAGCAAAGCTCCCGTTTATCATTGATCTATTGCTTTCACACACATTTGTAGGTATGATCATTTGCTCGTCTCTTTTGGGCATAATTATAATACTTAATATCCCGATGTTTAAATCCTTGCCCAAATTTTTTAGCCGCCGCTGTGAGCCCGACTCACTTTCTGCAACATCAGCGTTAACTACCGTTCTTTACGCGGTATTCGGCATAATAAGCGATGAGCTTTTTCTTGATATCCTGCTTTTAGAGGCAATAATACTCAGCTTCCGTAGCCTTTCCTCTTTTTGGAAAATTTCTTTCAATCTTTCTAATTTTAAGCTTATAAGCAGAAATGAGACGAAGCAAGCGGTAAAGCTTATAAGTGACCATGCGGTCACCTTTGCAATGGCCAAGGATGCAATCGAGGGAGATGTTCTTGTGGCATCTTCACAAAAAGCCGATCACCTGTCGGGATACTTTAAGTACACTACCTATGGCTCCTTTTTAGGAGGCAGGCTACGAATTTTGGCTATTCTGTCTTTGTTGCTCTCGTGTGTGACGGGGCTTGCTTGCGCTTCTTACTTTGACGGCGCCGTCCACGGCTTATTTGCCGCCGCCGCAATAGAGTGTTTTGCTGCTTTGCCTACGCTTTTCTTCATTGACACCCTTCCGCTTTACAACTCGGCCAAAAAGCTCAACCGAACAGGCGCAATGATCGCAGGCAAAACAGGCGCAGAACATTTAGAGATGGCAAACGCCGTTGTTTTGGGTTCCTGTGATTTATTCCCAACAGGAACAGTTACCCTGCATCAAATGAAGATACTCGCAGAAAACAATCTGGATGACACACTTATAAGAGCCGCATCTTTAACAGAATATATCGGCAGCACCCTTGCCCCGATTTTCAAAGGAATTGCCAAGACAGGCAATATTTCGGTTCTCCCCGATGCCGACACGGTTAAATATGAGGACCGAATGGGAATTTCAGGCTGGGTTGATAACCGCCTTCTTTTCATAGGCAACCGTACCCTTATGGAAGCTCACGGAATTGATGTTCCTTCTGTAGAAGTGGACCGCAAAATTCTCCGTCAAGGCTACTTTCCGGTTTATGTTGCAACAAGAGACAAGGCCTGCGCGCTGCTTATAGTACAGTACAATGTAAATCCCAAAACTGCTCGCGAACTAAGAAAACTTACTAAACTTGGAGTAACACTTCTTATCGACAACTCCGACCCAAACCTCACAGAGGAAATGATATGCGATTATTTAGGGCTTTACAGCGATTCAGTTAAGGTTATGTCGGCTGCGGGATGCCATATGCACAAAAGCACCGTAACACCGGTTAAAAGCGCTCTCTCCCCTGCTGTATATAAGGGTAGCAGATTGGCTTTAGCAACCATCCTTAACTGCGCTTCAAGGATAAAGCGTTCCAACACTTTGCTCTGTGTGATTTATGTCATTGCCGCCATATTAGGCGCTGTAATATTTGCCTACGCTTCACTCGGAGGCTCAGGTTCCATGATAAGCGGCGCAACCCTCTTGATCTATGGGCTCATTTGCACCGTAGCTTCATACCTTATTTATTTGACACAAAGGCCTTAAGGAGGAATATAAATGTCTGAAAAACAAAAATTTTACATCACAACCGCCATTGCTTACACTTCTCGCAAGCCCCATATAGGCAACGCCTACGATATAGTGCTTGCAGATATGATAGCTCGTTATAAGAAAATGATGGGATTTGATGTCTTCCTTATGACCGGTTCTGACGAGCACGGCCAAAAAATCGAGGAATATGCGAAGGCTGCAGGTATTTCTCCAAAAGAATATGTAGACAACATATCAGGTGAGATAAAAGCGGTTTGGGATAGCCTCAACACAAGCTATGACAAATTTATTCGCACTACCGATGACGACCACGAGAAAACTGTTCAAAAGATATTCAACAAGCTTTATGAGCAGGGCGATATTTACAAGGGCCATTATGAGGGAAAGTATTGTGTGCCTTGCGAATCCTTTTTCACCGCCTCTCAGCTGGTGGATGGCAAATGCCCCGACTGCGGCCGAGAAGTTGTTGACTCTAAAGAGGAGGCATACTTTTTAAGGCTTAGCAAATATCAGGACAGACTGCTTGAATACTACGAGCAAAATCCTGATTTCATAAAACCCGAATCGCGCAAAAATGAAATGATTAATAACTTTTTAAAGCCCGGTCTTTCTGATCTTTGCGTTTCCCGTTCCTCTTTCAAATGGGGAGTTCCGATAACCTTTGACCCGCAGCATGTTATCTATGTCTGGATAGATGCCCTCTCTAATTATATCACCGGCATCGGTTTTGATCCTGACGGCAGCAGCGAGCGTTTTAATAAGCTCTGGCCCGCAGACCTGCATGTTATAGGCAAGGATATAGTCAGGTTCCACACTATCTACTGGCCCATCATTCTTATGGCTTTGGACTTGCCCTTGCCAAAGCAGGTTTTAGGCCACCCGTGGGTACTTGTCGGGGAAGACAAAATGTCCAAATCAAAGGGCAATGTTATCTATGCCGATGATTTAGCAAAGCGTTTCGGCACAGATGCAGTGCGCTACTATCTCCTTTCTGAAATTCCTTTCACCCAGGACGGCACCATAACCTACGAAAGCTTCATCTCAAAATATAACGCCGACCTTGCAAACACCCTCGGCAACCTTGTTAACCGCTCAATAGCTATGACCAATAAATACTTTGGCGGAAAGGTAAAGGCCGGAGCCGTCACAGAGGAATGCGACAAGGAGCTCTTGGCAGCCGCTGATGAGGCTATTAAGAATTACTACAAGACAATGGATATATACCATAATGCCGATGCTTGCGAGGCAATTATGACTCTGGCAAAACGTTGCAACAAGTATATAGACGAAACCACCCCTTGGGCGCTCGCTAAGGACGAAACAAACTCCGAGCGTCTCTCAGCAGTGCTTTACAATTTGCTTGAATGTATCCGTCTGCTTGGTATTATGCTTTCTCCCATCATTCCCGATTGCTGTGAAAGCATAAAGGCTCAGCTTTGCAACCAAAGCAGCGAGCTTTCCTTCGGCGCTGTAAAGGAATATTCTGTTGGCGAGGCCACCCCCCTCTTTGCAAGACTTGACGCTCAAAAGGTGTTAGAGGAAATAGCCACTGAGCAAGAGGCTGCAAAAAAAGCGGCGGCCTTAGAAAATGTGGCCACCACCGAACAAATCGGCATTGAGGATTTTGCGAAGGTCGAGCTTAAAGCTGCAAAAATCATCGCTTGCGAGCCGGTGCCTAAAGCCAAAAAGCTATTAAAACTCACTTTGGATGACGGCAGCGGAGCAGACAGAACAGTGGCTTCCGGAATTGCCAAGTGGTACAAACCCGATGAGCTTGTGGGCCATACCGTCGTGCTGGTATCCAACCTCAAGCCCGCAAAGCTTTGCGGTGTTGAATCATGTGGTATGATTCTGGCCGCCGACTCCGCAGAAGATGATGTTAAGGTTCTGTTTATAGATAATATCCCCGCAGGTAGCAAAATAAGATGATAGATTTTCTTTGCCAAACGCCTTTAAAGGAGCCTTTGATATTTGACACCCATGCTCACTATGATGACGCGAAATTCGACAGTTGCCGAGATTTCTTACTTGCAGAGCTTCCTAAATGCGGTGTCGGCGGAGTTATAACCTGCGGATGCGACGCATCGTCCTCTAAAAAGGCTTTAGAGTTATCAGATAAATACAGCTATATTTACGCGGCTGTGGGTATCCACCCTGAATTTGTGGAAAAAGATTCTGATTTCAATCAAATAGAGAGCCTTGCAAAAAGCGAAAAATGTGTTGCCATAGGTGAAATCGGCCTCGATTATTACTGGACTCAGGATAACAAGCCGCAGCAAAAAGCTTTATTTGAAAAACAGCTAAAGCTTGCCGAAAAATTAAATCTACCTGTAATCGTACATGACCGCGACGCTCATGGTGACACACTCGAGATTTTAAAGACTTATCGCCCCAAAGGTGTTCTGCACAGCTTTTCAGGCAGTGTGGAAATGGCCGAAGAAATATTAAAGTTAGGGATTTATATCGGAGTTGGCGGTGTGATAACATTTAAAAATGCCCGCAAGCTGCCCGATGTGGTTAAAATGCTTCCGGAGGACAAAATCTTGCTCGAAACCGACGCGCCATATTTGACCCCCGCGCCATACCGCTCTAAAACAAACCATTCTGCAATGATTTATCTGACAGCGAAAAAAATAGCCGAAATCAGAGAAACAACTACCGAGCATATTTTGAATGTCACATTTAATAATGCAAAAAAAGCATTTAACATTTAGTATAATCACCCCGCTTTCACAAATAATATAAGTGAAAGCGGGGTGATTTTTAATGGAGAACAATAAAAATCAAAACAAAAAAGACCAGAACAACAAGCAGAATGATCAGAACAGAAAAAATGATCAGAATAAAAATGATCAAAACAAAAATGATTTCGACAGATAAATCAGCAGAAGAAGTAAGCTCCGTCTCTTTTTGAGGCGGAGCTTTTTATTTAGAAAAACATTGATTAAGTGATATATAAATTATATAATATAGTAAAGACCAAGACATTTTCTACATTTAGGAGTGGTAGGATGAAAATAGCTTTTTACGGAGCTGCACACGAGGTTACAGGCTCCTGCACAGTGCTCTACGCTAACGGCAAAACCATTATGATAGACTGCGGTATGGAACAGGGGCCTGATATTTATGAAAACTGTCAGCTGCCGATCCTACCCTCGCAAATTGATTTTTTACTCCTTACCCATGCTCATATCGACCACTCGGGCAAGATCCCTGCCTTGACGGCAAACGGCTTTAGAGGTAAAATCTACACTACTGCCGCCACCGATCGTCTTTGCAAAATTATGTTGCTTGATTCTGCCCATATTCAGGAATTCGAGGCAAAATGGCGAAACCGTAAAGCAAAAAGGGCTGGCAAAGAGCCTTATACTCCCCTTTACACCACAGAGGATGCCACAAAGGCCCTCAAACAATTTATGCCGTGTGAATATAATAAGGAATATGAAATCTGCAATGGCATCAAAATCTCCTTTACCGATGCAGGCCATCTATTAGGCTCGGCAAGCGTGAGCGTCACGGTTAATGAGGCGGGCAACTCAGAAACCATTGTTTTCTCAGGAGACCTCGGCAACCGAAACCGCCCTCTAATAAAAGACCCTGCTCAACCCAAAGAGGCCGACTATGTTGTTATAGAATCAACCTACGGCAACCGCGTTCACGGAGAGGCTCCGGATTATGTGAGCCAACTTACCCGCATCATTCAGGAAACCCTTGACCGCGGCGGTAATCTTGTTATTCCCTCTTTTGCCATAGGCCGAACTCAGGAGTTGCTTTATCTTATTAGAATAATCAAGGAGCAGAAACTCATTTTAGGACATGATAATTTCCCCGTTTATGTTGACAGCCCGCTGGCGGTGGAAGCTACCGAAATTTACGGCAGCGATCTTTACGATTTCTTTGACAGCGAAACCTTAGAGCTTCTAAAAAACGGCATCGATCCTATCAAATTCTCAGGGCTAAAGCTTTCTGTTACAAGCGAAGATTCAATGCGAATTAATCTTGACAAGACTCCAAAAATCATCCTCTCAGCCAGCGGTATGTGTGAAGCCGGCCGCATCCGCCACCATTTAAAACACAATTTATGGCGGAATGACAGCACCGTGCTTTTCGTTGGTTATCAGGCTGAAGGCACTCTGGGCAGAATAATCACCGAGGGCGCACCCACAGTCAAGCTCTTCGGTGAGACGATTCAGGTCAACGCCCGCATTGAAAAGCTTGAGGGCATAAGCGGCCACGCCGATAAAAACATCTTGCTAGACTGGCTAAAAGGTTTTGAGCAAAAACCTAAAACCGTTTTTGTCAACCACGGAAATGATGCCGTTTGTGACGAGTTCGCCGCAACCGTTGAAAAAGAACTTTCTATTTACGCCACCGCGCCCTATAACGGTGCCGAATATGACCTGATTTCCGGAATATGCCTTGAAAAAGGAAACACAGCTAAAAAAATCCGCTCTGGCAATATTAAGGAAAAGGTGCGCGAGTCGTCCGCATTTAAGCGGCTGCTCAGCGCTGTCGGGAGGCTTTCGGTTGTTGCCGATAAATACCGTGAAGCCGCCAATAAGGACATTGCCAAATTTGCAGATGCAATAATCTCTCTTTGCGACAAGTGGGACAAATAAATTAAAGCCGAAGGTTTCTCCTTCGGCTTTGATTTATTCCATACTATATGGAAAATTAAGTTTTGCAATATCGGTTTCAAACTGCGAGACCATAATCGGAAAGCTGCTGCCGTCCGCCTTTATTTGCAGTTTTTCGGCAAGCTCCCTAAAGCCTACCTGAGGCAGAGCCTGCGGGCAACCGCAATCACAGCCCACACCCTCAACTTCAGAAAAACCGAGCTTTTTGTAAAACTCAACAAGACCTTCATCTGCTGGGCGCAGGAAAATTGCCTTGCCCTCCTTTTTTAACTCATTTATAAGCCTTGTCATATGCCCCTTTCCGCGTTCGGATTTTAAGGTGGCGGCAGCATAAACATAAAAGCCCTCGAAATCGTCGCTTTCTGTAATTATCCGGCAAGGCAGCGCAAAGAGCATTGCTGCTATTTTGCCGTCAAACTTTATATACCTGATATATCTAAAGCAACTTTCAAACAGCATATCTTCAAAAAAAGCATTCTCTTCACAAAAAGCCTCTTTGTATATAGCTCTGCACTGACTCTCCACTTTGATTTTCACCCCTTGGGACGGCAATAGTATTTTTTGAGCAAAATTTCAGGTTTATAGGAAAGCTTTGCTTTTCTAAGCCCCTCAAGCCCTAAATCATCCTCACGGTTAATATATTTGTAATTCTGCAGCTCATTTCTTGCAAATTCTCGATTGATAACCGTGTAAGCTTCGGCATAATCGTTTAAAGCTTTTTCAATATGGATATCAAAAATTGTATCATTTATAGGCGAGCCTAATGTAAAGGCAACTACTCTCCCCTCCACATAAATTGCCCCGCCTTTAACTGAGAGCTTTTCCATATTTTCGAGAATGGTGTTTATGCCGTTTTTTTCACACTCCATTATAGAATCAAGCCTTTGGAGATTTTCAATATACCATCTTTCGGCACAGCCTTTAACATCCTTAACATTTTCGGCGGTTATCGGCTCATAATGCCATTCCCACTTTTTTGTAAAAGCATTTATATGGTTTCGCTTGCCGTGATATTTTTTGCCGGCAAGGTTTGCTAAATCCTCTGTCAGGTAGATGTAATCGAAAGCATCTCTTTGCTCCTTAAATTCGTAAATGCCATCAAATTTCTGCCTGAATTTCTCGAACAGCGGACCCTCGGGTGCCCAGAACTTAGGAGTCTTTCCTTGGCAATACTCGTTTATAAGTTGTATCCCCTTTTCAAAGTCATCTCCGAAAGGGAGCCTAAAACTTTCATTAAAGCCTTCGCCTGATTTTATAATAAGCTGACCGTCACAAACAGCCATCATATTATTGTATTTACACTGCCACACAAGCAGATTCACAAAAGAATTCTCGCAGGAAAGCTCACGATGCTTTTGTGAAAACTTTTTGTAAATATCAATATCTTCAATTTCTACCTTTTTAAATTCCAGCATAGTTCTTCCTTTATTAAAATAAAACGGGGCGTGTATCTGCGCCCCGTATTTTTGACCGACAAGTGTAAAACCCGTCATTCTGAGTTATTGAGAATTCTCGCTGCCTGAAGCCTCGCCCGAAGCAGTCTCGCCCGCATCGGTGGTTTCCTCCGGCTCAGTACCAGGGTCTCCCAAAGCTTCACCCACATGGGATGTGCAGGTTTCGGGGATATTGCTCTTCCTATACCAGCCAACCGCTTTTGACGGGCAGTCAGAGGTTGCAAGAAGACCTGTAGAGGTGCAATAGTACTTATCGGTTGCATAGCTGCTGTCGGTAAATTCCTTCGCAGCAAGCCCCGAATGGACCTTAGACATTACTTTGCCCCACATTTTGAGGGCTATTCCGCTATATTTCGAAGGTATCGGCTGCTGAACCTCAAAGCCGCACCAGCAGGAAGCAATATAATAGGGTGTTCCTCCTACAAACCAAAGGTCATTCTGGTCATTAGAGGTTCCGGTCTTTGCATAGATCTTCATATTTGTTATATAAGACCTTGCTGCACCGCCCGTACCGTTTGAACCGTAAACTACGCCCTGCAGCAAATGATTCATAACGGTTGCCGTGTCCTCGCTTATGGCCATAGTCGGCTGGGTATTGTGCTCCAAAACCACCTTACCCTCCTGGTCAGTAACCTTTGTATAGAAAGACGGTTCATAATAAAGCCCGCCGTTGCCGAAAACTGCAAAAGCAGCCGCCGATTCCAAGGTCGTAAGACCGCCGTTTGTTCCCCCCATTCCCAAAGGTGAAAGGTTGATATCCTCGCGGTTGAGGGTGGTTACCCCTAATTTTTGTGTCAGGAAATCATAACAGGTCTGCGGTGTGAGTTTATTTACAAGATAAACCGGTATCGTGTTGACCGAGCGCTCCAAAGCATATTGAACAGTTATATTTCCCCAATATGAGGAATACCAGTTCTTAGGCGTCCAGCCGTTGTAATTTGTTTTGGTATCATTGACTATGCTCGAATAGGTTATCAGATCCTGCTCGATTGCAGGGGCATAGGCAGCAATAGGCTTCATTGTGGAGCCCGGCTGACGGACAGCATCGGTAGCACAGTTAAAGCCGCGATTGGTGGTTTTCTCACCTATGCCGCCGACAACTGCTTTGACATTACCCTTATAATCCATAACTGTGATACCGCCGGTCATAGTCGAGCCGTCACTACCCTTTATGGTGTAGGATTCAGTGTCCTCAAAAACCTCCTCGGCAGCAGCCTGAATTTCAGGGTCTACTGTTGCATAAATCTTATATCCGCCGTTATAGAAAAGCTGGCTTGCGTGAGATTCCTCATAGCCATACTTCTCTGCCAAATCCTTTGTAACCTGATCAATAAGCGCATCAACAAAATAGGAGTTGACCTTATCCTGATTCAAAACCCTATCCTCGGTCACAAGGTTAAGCTCTGTATTTACAGCTTCATCATACTGCTCTTGAGTAATATACCCCTGATCGAGCATTTCGTAAAGCACAGCGTTGCGCCGATCCTTATTGTTTTCAGGGTAATCATCAGGCGCATAGTATGTCGGACTTTTGGTTATTGCGGCAATAGTGGCGCATTCCAAAAGGGTAAGATCCTTAACGCTTTTGCCGAAATAATAGTTAGCTGCAACCTCAACTCCGTAGATGCCGTGGCCCAAAGGGATGGTGTTGAGATAACACTCAAGTATAGTATCCTTAGAATACTTACTTTCAAGATATCTTGCCCTCATAATCTCCCTAACCTTACGGCTGGCTTTTTGCGAACGGTCATCAGTAAGATTTTTAACAAGCTGCTGAGTTATTGTCGAACCACCTTGACGGGAGGAATAAATCGGAACAAACTCATTCACAAATGCAGCCATTGTTCTCTTCCAGTCAACACCCTCGTGCTCAGAAAAACGCTTATCCTCTATCGCTATAAAGGCCTTAGCAAGGGTTTGGGGAATACCGTCATAACCATCGGGAAGCTCTACATTATCAGGATTGATATAATCAACCCACATTCGGTTGAATTCACCGTGCAGTCGGCTGTATTCCCTGTAACCGCCATTACCGTCACTAACATAAATTGTGGTGGTGAAATTAAGATCCAGACTGTTAAGGTCTTCCTCCATAGTTCCGTCAACCATAGTAAAGGCATAAAACATAAAGCTGCCGGCTACTAAGCTTACGGTTATAAGCCCTACCAAAAAAACTGTCAACAACACTTTGAGAATGTGTTGTTTGCCGGTTTGGCGGCTTTTTTTAGGCTTCTTCTTACCCGTTTCACCAGACTCAGACTTCACAGAAAAGCTGTTAAGGTCAAAGCTTGTTTCCCCGCTCTCTGCAAGACTGTTTGAATGATCGTAGCTAAAAAGTTCATTACTTTCGCTGCTTATATCTTCGAATTTGTTGCTGTCAATATTATCCATCTTAACACCTCCGCTTAGTATAGCCGAAAACTTGCCATACTAAAAACTGAACTGTATAGGGTATTTTACCACATTTACACCAAAAAATCAACTTTTTGACAAATTGCTCACATTACAATTTTGTAAAATTTTAACCGTTTTGTTATTAAGAACTTTTAAACTGCACAATATAATAAAAACAGTATAGGCTGACGGAGAAGAAAATGAAAAAAATTTTGAGCCTTATTATAACCCTGATAATATTGTTTTCACCCCTTTCAGGCTGCAGCAAGAAAGAAAAAAATAATATAACCGTGCTCTCTCGAGAGGAGGGCTCGGGAACAAGAACTGCTTTTGAGGAGCTTTTAGATATTGAAGAGACAATAATCACCGCCGAAGTTTCCGACTCGACCTTTGTGATGACGACCACCGTTGTCGGCAATAGATATGCAATCGGCTATATATCGCTCGGCAGCCTCAATGAAAGTGTAAAGGCACTCAAGGTAGACGGTACGCCGCCGACATCAGAAAATGTAAAATCAGGCGAATACAAGATTGCAAGACCGTTTATTATCGCAACAGGAGCCGGCCTTTCCGACACGGCGCGCGATTTTATAAGCTTTATTTTAAGCAAAGAGGGCCAAAGCATAGCAGAGGAGAATAAATATATAGCTGCTGTTTCGGGCGGTGAGTATAAATCCTCCTACAAATCGGGCAAAATAACCGTTACAGGCTCCTCCTCTGTAGCGCCGGTAATGGAAAAGCTTAAAGAGGCTTATATAAGCTTAAATCCCGAGGTTACCATAGAGCTTCAGCAAAGCGACTCCACCAACGGAATCAACAGTGTTTTAGGCGGTATATGTGATATAGGTATGGCTTCCCGAGAACTTAAAAAAAGCGAAAAAGCAGCCGGCCTTACTTCCACGACCATCGCTCTTGACGGAATTGCAGTAATAATTAATAAAGATAATCCCATAGACGGGATATCCTTATCCCAACTCAAAGATATCTACACAGGTAAAAGCACACTATGGAGTGAAATTTTAAGCTGATGCAAAAGATAAAAGAAAATATTATGAAGTTCGTATTTTTAATATGCGCTATGATGGCAGTCATAGCGGTAATACTTATATGTCTTTTTTTGTTTGCAAGCGGGCTGCCCGCAATAAAGGAAATCGGTGTTTTTAACTTTCTTTTAGGAACTCGCTGGAGTCCGCTTAAAGGATTTTACGGAATACTTCCTATGATAGTGGGCAGTATTTATGTTACAGCAGGGGCTATAATCATCGGGGTGCCGTTAGGGGTTTTGTGCGCAGTATTTATGGCGCGGTTTTGCCCCAAATGGCTATACAAAATCCTCAAGCCTTTAGTCGATCTGCTCGCTGGAATACCCTCCATAGTCTACGGTTTTTTTGGACTTATGGCATTAGTTCCGATAATAGGACGGATTTTCGGTGGTTCGGGCAAAGGCGTGCTTACAGCATCTGTGCTGCTTGGAATAATGATACTGCCGACCATCATCAGCGTCTCGGAGGCGGCCATCCGCGCCGTGCCGCAAAACTATTACGAGGGGGCATTGGCACTTGGTGCTACACACGAAAGAAGCATCTACAAGGTCACACTCCCTGCTGCAAAATCGGGGGTTGCCGCAGGGGTGATTTTAGGAATCGGCCGAGCTATAGGTGAAGCCATGGCTGTGAAGATGGTTGCAGGCAACCAGCCGATAATTCCTGACAGTGTTTTAAGCGGTGTTAGAACATTGACCTCAAACATCGTTCTCGAGATGGGATACGCCACCGACCTTCACCGCCAAGCTCTTATCGCAACGGCGGTGGTGCTTTTTGTGTTTATTTTGATAATAAACCTCCTGTTTTCACTCGTAAGAAGGAGAGATGAATAATGCCTCTCGGCAAATCGGTCGCCATAAACAAATTCACCTTTTTTGAGAAGTTTAAAGCATATAAAAATCGCCCCGCTTCTTTAATATTAATGCTTCTCACCTGGGGCTCTGCAATTATTATGATAGCTTTGGTAATTTGCCTTATTTGCTATATCCTCGCAAAAGGTGTTCCTAATATAACCACTGAGCTTTTCTCTTTTGAATACACAAGCGAGAATGTATCAATGCTGCCGGCTATTATCAATACCTTTACCTTGACTGTATTTACCCTTTTAATTGCCGTGCCGATAGGTATATTTTCGGCAATTTATCTCACTGAATACGCTAAACACACAAATCCTTTGGTAAGGCTTATCCGCACCACCACCGAAACCCTAGCCGGGATACCCTCTATCGTGTACGGACTTTTTGGCTACCTTATCTTTGTTATCTCATTAGGATTTAATTTATCCCTGCTTTCTGGGGCTCTCACTCTTGCAATTATGATACTGCCAACACTTATGCGCACCACCGAGGAGGCGCTGCTGTCGGTGCCATCAAGCTACCGAGAGGGCAGCTTTGGTCTGGGTGCAGGCAAGCTTCGCACTATTTTTAAGGTGGTGCTGCCGTCTGCCGTGCCGGGGATACTTTCCGGAGTGATTTTATCTATAGGCAGAATAGTTGGTGAAACCGCCGCTCTTATCTACACCTCAGGCACGGTGGCAGGCATCCCAAAAAGCCTTATGCAAAGCGGAAGAACCCTATCGGTTCATATGTAT
Source organism: Acutalibacteraceae bacterium (assembly GCA_045656665.1). GTDB lineage: Bacteria > Bacillota > Clostridia > Oscillospirales > Acutalibacteraceae > UBA737. The sequence continues at coordinate 17,434 of JAZORP010000054.1, forward strand.
GCCCTAATGAATGAGGGGCTTTATACAAAGCAAGCCTATGCCACGGCTGCAGTGCTGCTCATATTAGTTTTAATAATAAATATGCTCTCGGGACTTATAGCCCGCAAATTGCGACCGAGCAAAGGATGAGGAATAAAATGGATAAATTTCGAGTTAAAAACTTAAATCTATGGTACAACGATTTCAAAGCCTTAAAAAACATTAATTTAAATTTGCCCCAAAATAACATCAGCGCATTTATAGGCCCATCAGGTTGCGGAAAATCGACCCTTATCAAATGCTTTAACCGTATGAATGACCTTGTAGATGGCTGCAAGATAAACGGCGATGTTCTTCTCGACGGCCAAAGTATTTACGGCAATATGGATGTAAATATCTTACGGCGGAGGGTTGGTATGGTTTTTCAAAAGCCCAATCCATTCCCTATGTCGATCTATGACAATATCGCCTTTGGCCCCAGAACCCACGGCATCCGCTCAAAGCAAGCGCTTGATGAAATAGTCGAAAAATCACTGCGTAGCGCCGCTATTTGGGACGAAACCAAGGATAATCTCAAAAAAAGTGCGCTTGCTATGTCGGGAGGTCAGCAGCAAAGGCTTTGCATTGCGCGGGCGCTGGCAGTAGAGCCCGAAGTTCTGCTGATGGATGAGCCTACCTCTGCCTTGGACCCTATCTCAACCTCAAAAATAGAAGACCTTGTTTGTGAAATTAAAGAAAAGTATACCATTATAATGGTGACACATAATATGCAACAAGCAGTTCGAATATCGGACTATACAGCCTTTTTTCTCTTAGGTGAGGTAATAGAGTTTTCGGAAACAGAGAAGATGTTCTCCTCTCCAAAGGATAGGCGCACAGAGGACTATATCACAGGGAGATTCGGATAACATGAGAAATAATTTTGACAGGCAGCTTCTAACGCTTCACACAGAACTAGTGAAAATGGGGGCGCTTTGCGAGAATGCAATTTCCCTTTCGGTAAAAGCCCTACTCGATAACGATTTAAGTTTGACAGAGAAGGTATTTGCGGCAGAAGCCGATATCGACCAAAAAGAAAGGGATATTGAAGCTATATGTATGAAGCTTCTATTACAGCAACAGCCAATAGCAAAAGATTTAAGAATGATATCATCCGCGCTTAAAATGATATCAGATATGGAGCGTATAGGCGATCAGGCATCAGATATTGCCGAAATTGCAAAATTCGTTAACTACAGCAGGATTAAAGGTGGCATTCACATAAAGGATATGGCAACCGCCGCCATTAAAATGGTGAGTGACAGCGTTGAATCCTTTGTGATGAGTGATTTATCTCTTGCGCACTCGGTTATGGTGTATGATGATATTGTGGATGAACTTTTTAACCGAATTAAAGAGGAATTGGTGGGCATTATATCTCTCGACCCCAAAAACGGAGAATTTTGCATAGACCTTATTATGATAGCTAAATATCTTGAAAGAATCGGCGACCACGCCGTCAACATTTCCGAATGGGTGGAATACTCCATTACCGGCCGTCATCAAAAGCAATCTGCTTCCATTTGATAATTTACTTGATTTTTGGTAAAAAGTGTGTTATTATTTCTAAGGTTTAAGGGAGTAGCCGGCGTGTTTGCGCTGCAATTTGCGTCAATTCGGTTTTTATTGTATAAAACCCGCTTTTGCATTAAACGGCAAGACTTTTACCGTGTCCCCGGGCACGGTAAGGGTCTTTTTTATTCCCCAAAAAACAAAGAAAGGTTGAATTTGATGGACATTTTAAAAGAACTCAGCTTCCTCGTAGAAAACATCGCGCAGCTTACAGATTGGCGCTATGTTGTTATGTGGATAATCGGCGGTGTGCTGATTTTCCTTGCCATTCGTTACGATATGGAGCCCACACTTCTTCTCCCCTTAGGTTTTGGCACGATTCTTGTTAACATCCCTTTCTCCGGTGCTGTAGGTGAAGAGGGCGCGCTGACCTCCCTTTTTAACGCGGGTATATCAAACGAACTGTTCCCGCTTATCCTATTTATAGGTATCGGCGCCATGATAGACTTTGGCCCGCTGCTTTCTAACCCGAAGCTTATGATGTTCGGCGCGGCAGCCCAATTCGGTATCTTCTTCACGCTTTGCGTGGCTTCTATGTTCTTCGACATTAAAGAAGCTGCATCTATCGGTATTATCGGCGCGGCAGACGGTCCTACAGCTATCGTTGTTGCTAACAAGCTTTTAGGGTCTGATAATAACATAACCGGTGCCATTATGGTTGCGGCCTACTCTTATATGGCACTTGTTCCCATTATTCAGCCCCCCGTCATCAAGCTTTTGACCTCGAAAAAAGAAAGGCTCATCCGTATGCCATATTCGGCAAAGAGTGTTTCCAAACTCACAAAGATCCTCTTCCCCATCGTTATCACCGTTATCGCAGGTATAGTTGCCCCGGAATCTGTATCTCTTATCGGCTTCCTTATGTTCGGAAACCTTATCCGCGAGTGCGGAGTGCTTAACTCCCTTTCTGACACGGCCCAGAATGTTCTGGCAAACCTCATCACCATTTTCCTCGGCATCACTATCGCTTGTCAAATGCAGGCTGAAAAATTCCTGAGACTTGACACCCTACTTATCTTAGGACTCGGTCTTTTTGCTTTTATTTTCGACACAGCTTTCGGTGTTGTGTTTGCAAAATTCATTAATATTTTCCTCCCCAAATCTAAGAAAATTAATCCTATGATAGGTGCCGCGGGTATTTCGGCATTCCCCATGTCCGGAAGAGTTGTTCATAAAATGGGTCTTGCGGAAGATCCGCAGAACTTCCTGCTTATGCATTCAATCGGCGTAAATGTTTCGGGGCAAATTGCTTCTGTTATCGCCGGCGGTTTAATACTCAATTTCTTCATCTGATAAGGAGAACTGTTATGTCTATAAATTTTGCTGCTTTTATCGCAAGTTTAAAATATCTTGTTGTTGGCATGGTCAGCATCTTCATTGTTATCGGTGTAATTATTCTGGTAACAGTGCTACTAAATAAAATATTTTCCTCTAAAAACAAAAATTAACAAATTATTATTTACTCTATCAAACAAATAATATATAATAGGCATATAACCTTTGGGGGTTATATGCCTTATTTTTCAAACGAAGGTGGGTTTATGGAGCTTAACTATAAAAATATTAAAAAGATTCTCTTAATTATTGCTTTCGGCGCGGTAATTTTTACTGCTGTGCAAAACCTAAGCAGCGTGTGGGCCTTAATTTCCAAAATCTTTTCATATTTTTCTCCCGTTATATCGGCGCTTTGTATTGCATTTGTGCTCAATGTTCTGCTCACCGCTCTTGAAACAAAGCTTTTCGACTTTATGAAAAGAAGCCGTAAAAAAATTCTGCAGCGTCTGCAAAGACCTCTCTGCCTGGTTTTAACATACCTGATAGCCTTCGGGATTGTTGCTTTGCTTATGTTGGTTATCATTCCTGACATCATTGATACCGTAACCTATCTTGCGGACAAGCTCCCCGGCTTTGTTATTGAGGCGAGAGAATGGCTCGAAGATCTATTGAATAAATTCAATATTAAGCAAACCAATATCCCCGATATTAAAATTAATTGGGCTGCAATGGCCAATTCTTTTAAGGAATGGCTGCAAGGCTCATCAAGTAAACTTTTCGGTGACGCGGTCAACATCACGACTTCGGTTTTCTCAGGCGTGTTTGACACTATTTTCAGCTTTGTTATATCGGTTTATGTTTTAGCTCAAAAGGAAAAAATCGGCCGATTTGTCAGGCGAATGATGGATACTTTCTTGCCTAAAAAAGCAACCGAGAAGGTATACTATATATCTTCCAAAACGGCCGACTCATTCTCCCGTTTCATCGGCGGCCAGCTTACCGAAGCCTTGATTTTGGGAACACTTTGCTTCATAGGTATGAGTATTTTCGGTTTCCCGAACGCGCTTATAATATCTGCGCTTATCGCTGTGACAGCTGTGGTTCCGATAGTCGGCGCCACCATTGGAGTGGTTATCGGATTTTTGCTTATTGTTATATCAAGCCCCATAAAAGCGCTGCTGTTTATTGTGTTTTTCCTTGTGCTTCAGCAAATCGAAGGCAACTTTATTTACCCCAAGGTCGTGGGTAAAGCGGTAGGTCTTCCGGGCATCATCGTTGTCGGTGCGGTTTTGGTTGGCGGCAACATCGGCGGTGTACTCGGCGCATTGATTGCAGTTCCCACAAGCGCTGTGATATTCACTCTGATAAAGGAAGCTATTTATAAACCTAAAAAAATAGAAGTTCCGCTTGAATGATAGTGATAAAATAGAAAACAGTCTGTCCAAGAAGTTCTTGGACAGACTGTTTTTTATGTAATAAAACTTATTTAACTATTTTTACCTTGGCGCCGTTACCGATTCCAGCTGCATTCGCATCGTCAGTATCGATATGCATCTCTAGGCGGAACGCCTTGTTGACTCTTACCTGAACATCGTAGAATGTGGTGCGGCGCTCACCGTTCACATCAACAGTGACGCTGTCTCCATCCTTAAGGCCGAAAGCTACGCCCTCATCTTCGCTCATGTGAATATGGCGATTTGCTATGATACAGCCCTCTTTGAGTGTGACGGTCCCTTTAGGACCCACAATGGTGATAGGAGCAGAGCCTGCTATATCGCCCGATTCGCGAACAGGCGGCTTTACCTTTAACACAAACGAATCTGTGCGTGAAATTTCAACCTGAGAACTTGAACGAACAGGACCCAAAACGCGAACACCCTCAATAGATCTTAAAGAAGGCCCGATAATGGTCAACTGCTCCTTGCAAGCATACTGACCCGGCTGAGAAAGCTCTTTAAGAGGAGTTAACTCATAACCTTTGCCAAAGAGAACCTCTACATGTTCTGCGCTTAAATGGATATGGCGGTTGGAAACACCGACCGGAACTGTATTATCACCGGCAACATTTGTGCACTGCGCCATAACACGATTAACGATTTCAGCCACTAAAGCAGAATCATAAGCCATAGTTGCACACTCCTTTTATATTATGCGGAAGCTGTCAGCCATAACACAGCGACGCTGGCGAGTAAAGCTGCGAGCAGATGTGATACCCTCTCCGGTAGGCCCTGCGATGGTGAATGTTGCATGACCCTCACCGCCGAAGCCTATACCCGCATAAGAGGGTGCATTTTTAACGAAAATAGTGGTCTCAACAGCACGGGCAAAGCGTGAAAGGTGATCTATATTCTTAGAATGCATATGTGCTGTGTGGCGGTTGCCGTGCTCAGCCTTTACGGCAAGTTCGATAGCCTCATCAATATTATCCACTCGAACGATGGGCAATATCGGCATCATAAGCTCTTCCTGAACAAAGGGATGGTCAAATGAAGCCTCGCAAATTATACAGCGAATATCATCGCTTACATTTACACCAATCTTGGAAAGGAGAACTGCAGCGTCACGCCCTACACATTCGCGGCTGACAACCTTTTTAACATTTCCTTTTTTGTCGGTTTTCTCTACAAGAACAATTTTAGATAAGCGTTCAGCCTGTTCTGCATCTATAAGGTAGGCACCGTTCTTTTTCATAGAAGAAATTAGCTCATCTGCTATATTGCGGAAAGCGAAAACTTCCTTTTCAGCAATACAAGGCAGGTTGTTATCAAAGGTGCAACCATCGATAATATCTTTACCCGCTTTAACGATATCAGCAGTGTCATCAACAATTACCGGCGGGTTTCCGGCACCTGCGCCGATGGCCTTCTTGCCAGATGAAAGAACTGCTCTCACAACACCGGGGCCGCCTGTGCATACAAGCAGACGGATAAGCGGATGCGACTGCATAACAGCGGCAGATTCCATAGTGGGCTTAACCATAGAGCAAACAAGCATTTCAGGACCGCCTGCTGCTTTGGAAGCGCGGTTAACAAGATCGACTGCATAGTTCGAAGTGGCAATAGCGTTGGGATGAGGATTGAAAACCACACCGTTGCCCGCGGCTATCATACCGATACTGTTGCAGATAACGGTTTCACTCGGGTTGGTGCTGGGTGTGATAGAGCCTACCACGCCGAAGGGTGCCATTTCAACAAGTGTTAAACCGTTGTCACCAGTGCGCGCGTTGGAAACAATGTCCTCCGTTCCGGGAGTTTTATCAGCCACCAAAATATGTTTGAGGCGCTTGTGATCAACCCTGCCCATACCGGTTTCTGCTACGCCGAGCTTTGCCATAATAGGAGCCTCTTCACGGGTTAGGCGCCTGATTTCGGTGATAATTGCCTCGCGTTGCTCAACAGACATTGCGCGAACTGCGCGATAACCTGATTCAGCAGCTTTGATAGCATCATTCATATCCTCAAATATACCCACAAATTTACGGCCGCCATATTGTGTGCTGTCCCAATCCTTTGCGGGGGAGGCTTGCATTTTATCGAGAATCTGGCTTACCACCATGCGAATCTCAGCTTCAGAAATATTAGCCATTAGAATCACTCCTTGCAAAATTTCGCTGTATCCAGCGCTATCATATACTCCTCATCTGTGGGGATAACAAGTGTTTTAACCCTTGTTCCCTTAGCCGAAATATCAGCCGCACTGCCGTGCACCGAGGAATTCTTTTCTTCATCAACTGCAATACCGAAAACATCCATATTGTCACAGACCATTCTGCGCATATTATTGTCGTTCTCACCTATACCCGCTGTGAATACCAAGGCATCGATGCCGTTCATTTCGGCAATATAGCTTCCGATATATTTCTTTATGCTGTTTGCCAGCATCTTTATAGCCAAAGCGGCTCTCGGGTTGCCCTCAGCGGCAGCCTGCGAAACATTTCTCGCATCATTCGAAAGACCGCTCACACCAAGCAGACCTGACTTTCGGTTGAGCAGATCCTCAACCTCGTCGACTGTCAAATTTCTCTCTTTCATAATATAAGGGATAACCGTCGGGTCGATAGTTCCGCTGCGGGTGCCCATCGGCACGCCCTCCTGAGGGGTGAAGCCCATGGAAGTATCTATTGCAACGCCCTTGTCAACAGCGGTGATTGAGGAACCGTTACCCAAGTGGCAAGTGACAATTTTAAGCTCTTCTATCGGCCTGCCTAAAAGTTCAGCCGCTTTAGCAGAAACATATCTGTGAGAGGTTCCATGGAAACCGTAGCGACGGATTTTATTTTCGGTATAAAGCTCATAAGGAAGAGCATAAATAGTGCGGAAATCTTCCATTTGAGAATAAAATGAAGTGTCAAACACACCAACCTGGGGCGTATCCTTCATAAGTCTCTTGCAAGCGCGGATGCCCTTAATAGCCGGAGGTCCGTGCAAGGGATTTATGGGCACGATGGTCTCAAGATAATTTACAACCTCATCATCTATAACCGTGGAGGCTTTATATTTCTCGCCGCCGTGCGCAATGCGGTGGCCCACAGCGTCAATATCACCGATATCGGCTATAACGCCGTATTCATCATCAACCAACAGATCTAAAACTAATGCTAAGGCCTCGTCATGGGTAGGAAGATCCACCTCGGCAGCATAATTCTCCTTTTGGGGGCGCTTGTGTGTAATAGTGCCGCCTGCTCCGATACGCTCACAATTTCCTTTGGCAAGCACATCACCGGTAGTCATATCAAATAATTGATATTTTAAAGAGGAACTGCCGGAATTTATAACAAGTATTTTCATAAAATTCTTCCTTTCTGACGGAACTCTTAGTAAATCAACTCTACATTCTTTTCTTTAAGAAAATCGGTCCATTTTTCACCGGGATCCGAATCTGTCACAACAGTATCAATGCCACTTTCTATGTCACATACACGAACAAAAGATATCTTGTCGAATTTTGTGCTGTCAACAGCGAGAACCTTGCGATCGGCAGCGGCAAAAATTGCCTGCTTTATTTCAGAATCCCTTTCATTGGAATCTGTTATTCCCATGTTAATGTCTATACCCTTTGAGGAGCAAACCGCAATATTAACGTGAAATCCTCTTATCATCTTCTCGGCAGAAGCCCCAACTAAAGAAAGTGAGCCCTTTTTCAAGGTGCCACCGGTAGAAAGGATCTTCCAATCGTCCTTATCAGCCAGCTCAAGCAAAATTTCCACCGAATTTGTTATCAAGGTGATTTTTTTGCGGTTTTTAATATGTTTTATAACGCTCAGCGCGGTTGAGCTTGCATCCAGCATAATATAGTCGCCATCGTGAATGAGTTCGGCAATTTTTTCGGCAATATGCTTCTTCATCTCAACATTTGCACTTTTGCGAACATTAAAGGGCAAATCAGTATTCACATCCTGATTAGCAACCGCACCGCCATATGTTTTCTTAGCAAGCCCTTCCTTATCAAGCTTTTCTAAATCTCGACGAATTGTTTCTTCAGTCACATCAAATTCGCGGCTTAGTTCTGAAACAATAACCTTACCCTCTAGGTTAAGTTTTGTGAGTATCGCATTGCGCCGTTCAATTGCAAGCATTTAGTCACAACCTTTACAGAATATTCTGCCAGAGTTTCTTATCCGGATGAGGTATAATCGCAATATCAAGCAACATTCCGTCTTGGCCGGCGCCCGCTTTTGCGCGGTCGACCGCAGCCTGAACCGCCGCTATCTCACCTGTCATCAACAGATAGGATTTTCCGCACATACCTCTCGCCAACCTAAGCTCAATAAGATCAACTAGCGCTGTTTTTGCCGCAGTATCAGCTGCAACCACAGCAGAAGCTGCCGAAAAGGTTTCTATCACGCCCAAAGCATTGGGCTCGCCGATGTCTGTGGCGCCGTAAAGCGCGGTAAATATAGAATCATGCGGATTTCCAAGAACAAAGCTGTCTATGAGCTGTTCCGGATCGCTTAGCTTTGCAGCATCTACCGAAGCTCTAACAGCACTCAAAGCTCCGCTTATGATAACCAAAAACTTTCCGGGGCATACCGTGTCAGCCTGAATAATATCAACCTCTGCGGTTTTGACCATAAGGTCAGCTGCCCTCATACCGGAGGAAACGGTTTTAAATTCTACCATTCCTATGGCTTTTTTCATGTTTCAGTTCCTCCCAAAGTAATTAGATTATGATAATTGCGCGGTCGGTCACTTCTTTAACCGTTCCGCTCATCGGAGCGTGGATAGCTACGCTAAGCGCATTCTCTGCAGCTGTAGCAATTACCTGCCCTCTTTCTACTTTATCTCCCGCTTTAACTGCCGCTTTTGCCGGAGCACCGATGTGCTGCGATAGTAGAACTCGCAGTTTTGAAGACTTGATTTCATCCTCGGTTACGCCAGCTGATTTATTATACGGGTCAAGGCCCAATCTCGAGCGCAAACGCGAAAGCGCTACCATACGGGTTTCCCTCATAGGGTCTACATTCTTGCTCGAAGTGACCTTTGGCGGTTTGACACCATGCTCTCTAAGGCCGCCCTTGCATTTTGCAAGAAGAGATCTTGGAGATAACCCCTGCCCACATGAGTAGGTTTCGCAAAGACCGCAACCGGAGCAAAACATTGCATTTACATAAGGTGTCACATTATTTGTTATATTATTGGATGCCGCCAACATAAAAGCGCTGGGGTCTATTGGGTGGCCCAATAAGTGGCGCGGGCAAAGCATTGTGCAATAACTGCATTGGCAGCATGCCGACATAGCGCGCTTTAAATCAATAGCAGGCTTGCTGAGCTTTTTTTGCACCAAAGGCAGCTCCTTTGGGAGCACCAGCACTGCATTTGTTGTTTTTGTGACTACATCATCCGCACTGCCGAGGTTGCCCATCATAGGACCGCCGATTATGTATGCAGGATCGGTGATTGTAACTCCGCCGGCCTTGGCTATAAGCTCCCTGAAAGTAATACCTATTGGAGCATAAACCGTCACCGGAGAAGCAACCTCACCCGTAATAGTTACATACTTATGGGTTACAGGAACACCCTGCATTGCACGGTATACATTATAAACCGTTTCCACATTAAGCACCGTAACTCCTACCGCCTGAGGAATCGATCCTGCTGGCACTACCCTTCCGGTGGCCTGATATGTCAGGATAACCTCATCGCCTGCAGGATACATTTCAGGCAAAGTGCAGATTTTCATATTATCAAAGGAAGCAATCTCTGCTTCAACGGCGGCAACGGTTCTTTTGTAAGAACCTTTGATGCCGATGTAGACTGTTTTTGCCTCCACAGCTTTCGCAAGTTGGTCCAAAGTGCTGAGAATCTCATGAGTATACATTTTCAGCACCTGTCTGTGCAGTCTAAGCAAAGGCTCACATTCCGCACAGTTGAGAATTAGCGTGTCAACACTTTTGTCAAGCTTGGCATAGGTGGGGAAACCCGCTCCGCCTGCGCCAACAATACCATTTTCACGCAGCAATCCTTTAAATTCTTCTATATTCATGAATGAATCACTCCGGCCAGTCCGGTTCCGTCATCAATAATACCGACAATAGCTGCATCCACGGGAGAATCCTTCATCCCGCAGCCTATACGCGCAGCACTGCCTGTGGCTACTAAAACCATCTCTCCTATACCGGCGCCCACGTTGTCAACAGCGACGATTTTTTCAGAAGGATCGCCCATCTCGGCGATTGGCTCAATAACCATGAACTTACTACCTATAAGATTCTCGTTTTTTCGTGTGGAAACAACACTTCCCACAACTTTTCCGATGATCATCGTATTCACCTGATCTTTCGTGAGGTTTGGTGCAACAAATCCCTGTTGCGATAGAGTCAGCCGCAACAATACCGGCTGGAAATTAAGATTTTAAAAGCTTCAGCCGGGGAGGCAAGGGCGCCTCCCCGTGTTGAGAACTTTCAGTCTCCTGCTCTTATTTAAGAACGGGAAGGATTTTTTCCACATCGTCATGAGGACGCGGAATTACATGTGTAGCAATGATTTCGCCTAAGCGAGAAGCGGCAGCAGAACCAGCCTCAACAGCAGACTTAACTGCGCCAACATCGCCGCGAACCATAACAGATACCAAGCCGGAGCCGATCTTCTCGGTGCCGATGAGCTGTACATTAGCGGCTTTGATCATTGCATCAGCAGCCTCAATTGCAGCTACTAAACCTCTGGTTTCAACCATACCTAATGCTTCAAGTGCCATTGTTATATCCTCCTAATTATTTAATGGATTACAAACTTATTTTATTGAGGGGAGAATTTTCTCTACATCCTCATGGGGACGCGGGATTACATGTGTTGCAATAAGCTCGCCCAAATGGGAAGCTGAGCTTGCGCCGGCTTCAACAGCAGATTTAACTGCGCCAACATCTCCGCGAACCATAACAGATACCAAGCCGGAGCCGATCTTTTCGGTGCCGATGAGCTGAACATTTGCAGCCTTAACCATCGCATCAGCAGCCTCAATTGCAGCTACTAAGCCTCTGGTTTCAACCATACCTAATGCTTCAAGTGCCATTTTTCTTACCTCCTTTTTGGGTGGTAGTTTCACAGCCTCAAGGGCCGGAGCAACTATATCTTCTTTTTTATCTGCCATAACGACTGCCTGCCTTTCTGACTGATCCTGTGTGTTATACAAAATCTATATCATTAAAGCTTGGGAAGAATATTTTCTACATCGCCGTGAGGACGCGGAATTACGTGAACAGCAATAAGCTCACCAAGTCTTGATGCGGTGGCAGAACCTGCTTCAACAGCAGCCTTAACAGCGCCAACATCACCGCGAACCATAACAGATACCAAACCGGAGCCGATTTTTTCGGTGCCGATAAGGGTAACCTCAGCAGCCTTAACCATTGCATCAGCAGCTTCAACAGCAGCTGTAAGGCCGCGAGTTTCGATCATTCCAAGAGCTTCTTTCATAAGGGGATTCCTCCAATTAAAAATTCATTAAATTTATGTTTTATGTTTGTTATTACTTATTGATAATTGCGATCTTGAGGCCTTCCATCTTCAAGTTGGTTTCGAGCGCCTCGTTGATCTGCTCCAACCCATATCTATGAGTGATAAGCTTGCTCATCGGCAGCCCGATTCCTTTAGCTCTCTTTAAGAAATCAAAGGTGGTGGCGTAATCGCGCAGGTTGTAAACCCAAGAGCCAACGGTTGTAATTTCCTTTGAGCAGATGTCGAAGTGGGGGTTTATCGTAGCGTCGCCGCCGTTGATAAAGAAGCCCAACTCGCAAAGTCCGCCGCCGTTGCGGATGAACTTATAAATATTGCTGTGAGCCACAGGCGAACCTGTGCACTGGAAAGCAAAATCTGCCGGATAACCGCCAAAGGCATTTTCAACCGCAGCAGCAAGAGCCTCAATACCCTTATGCTCTTTAAAGTTAACTGTTGCAGATGCTCCCAATTCCTTAGCAAAATTAAGACGCTTTGCCTCGCCGTCAACCGCAAGGATGTTTTCAATACCCATGGTACGCAAAATAGCGATGCAGATAAGACCGATGGGGCCGCAGCCCTGAACAACCACGCGGCTGTTAAAGCGAAGAATTCCGGTCGACTTTGCGCGCTCTACCGCGTGGATAAGAACTGCGCAGGGCTCAATCAGAATACGGGAATCCAGATCCAAGTCACTTACATTGAAAACTGATGAACCGCCTCTGATTAACATATAATCAGCAAACCAACCGTTCAAATGAATGTCGTCATCCGGAAGCAGACCATAAACATCTGCGCCGCCGACATTCTGCTTGTTAAGGTCAAACATCGTGATATCCGGATTATCCTTAAATATCATACAGGTGACGACCTTGTCACCTATCGCGAGGGGTTTGCCCGCGCTGTCTTTCTTAACATTTTTGCCCATCTTAACGATTTCTCCGGTGCCCTCGTGACCAAGAGCCACAGGGATAAGGCCGAAGGGGTCGCGCTTGAACTCGTGTGCATCGGTTCCGCAGACACCACATCCCTCAACCTTAACAAGGATGTCATCGTCGCCAACCTCAGGCATGGGATATTCTTTAATTTCGAATTTCTCAAGACCTGTAAGCATAGCTACGCGGGCGGTGGAAGGTATACTTTTGTTCGAAGCTGAAGATGATTGGGAACCTTGACCTTTCATCCCTTCAAGCACCTGACGAACAATTTCTTCAATATTGGAAGAATTAACGTCCATTTCTATATTCCGCCTTTCTCAAAAAGTTGTTTGCCGTATTCCGCCAAAGCGGTGTCCTGCTCCTCGCTTCCTCCGCTGACACCAAGGCCGCCTATAACAGCACCCGAAGCATCGCAAAGCGGTTCGCCACCCCCGAAAATCACAATGTGACCCTCGTTTGTGAATTGAATCCCGTAAAGCGAACCTCCAGGCTGAGCCAGCGTCTTAAGCTTAGATGTGGACATTTTAAGTGATACTACAGTGAATGCTTTTTGCAGCGCCACATCATAGCTTGCAATGTAGGAATCATCCATACATTCCACAAGCACCGGGCGAGCAGCCCTATTTGATATAGCAACAACAGCTTTAACGCCCATTTCCGAAGCCTTTTTTCGTATCTGCTCGCTAAGCTTGCGAGCCTTGTCCAAAGAGATATCCTTGTTAAAGGCCCCCTCAACCTGACGAGCTACCGCATCCACCAAAGAACGCAAAGCATCATCATTCATGCTTTTGCCCTCTTATTTACCAAGCTGCTTCAAAACGCGGTTGGTAATCTCAGCGATGAGATCTCCATCTGAGTGACCGCCGCAATCGCCGCTGCAGTTTCCGCCGCAACCGTGGCAGCTAGCCTTACCGCTCTTAGCATTGGGGCAAAGATCAGCAGGATGCTTACCCTTCATGCCGAACTGACGGCGAATCTCATACAAACGCTGCACCTGAGCGTCGCTTAACTCCTTCGGGCCGCCAAGCTGTTTAGATATGTAAAGCAGACGAGCGTAGAACTCAACAGATTCCATCTTGTGATAAGCATTGAGGAGACTGTCAGAGAAAGAAAGCGCACCGTGATTCTCAAGCAATACCGCATCAAAAGATTGCAAATATTTAGCAACTGCGTCGGGAATCTCTTCGGTAGAAGGTGTGCCATATTCAGCTATCGGCACGCAACCGAGAGCGATAACAGCCTCAGGCATAATGGGCTGTGTGAGCGGAATGCCTGCAATAGCAAATCCTGTAGCATAAAGCGGATGCGCATGAACTACAGCCTTAACGTCGGGGCGCTCTTTGTAGACACGCATATGCATCTTGATTTCGGAAGAGGGCTTAAATCCGGGATTAGCCTGGATAACCTTACCGTCGCGGTCTACCTTACAGATGTACTCAGGAGTCATAAATCCTTTGCTCACGCCGGTAGGAGTGCAAAGGAATTCATTGTCGCCTATCTTAACGGAAATGTTACCGTCATTTGAAGCAACCATCCCTCTGTCGTAGATGCGTTTACCAATGTCGCAAATTTGTTTTTTGATTTCATACTCGTTTACCATAAGGCGTTCTCCTTTTTTAATTTATATTGATTTTTGCCTTTTGTGATGTTATTTTAACACAATGCCAACCAAAAGTCAATACTTTTTTCTTTATTTTTGTTTACTTTTCTTTGTTTTTTGTAGGATTTTTTCCAAAAATCCTTTGTTTTTATGTTGTTTTCAGGTTTCATTGCTTGTTTTCGGCCTACATTTATATAGGTGTAGGAAATTTTTTCTTGTTTATATCGACCTATACAAACCTAAATAGAATGGATTTTTGATTTATTTTATAGTTTTTTTGCATCATCTTCAATACAAATACAAATCAAAACAAACAAAAATAACAAAAAACCAACATTTATACTAAAAAATTAAATTATTTAAAAAATTTAAAGCCGCAAGGTCACACTCGCGGCTTTCATTGATAAATTATTTTTTGGGCAGTCGACCGTAGAGTGCTGTATTTTCTCTGACGACTGTTGCCAACCAATCATTGATGCACTCCCCTTTTATTCTCCAACGCCAATTTCCGCCTAGGGTTGACGGGGTGTTTATTCGAGCCTCGGAGCCGAGACCTATAATATCATTCATCATAAGAATACACCTATCTGCCACAGACATCATAGCCGCTTTCATCATAGCCCAATTAAAGCCCGCGTCTTGCGGATAATTCAAATAACGGCGAGCCATTTCAACATCTGACGGGGCTGCAGTTTCAAGCCAGCCCATAATGGTGTCATTATCGTGGGTGCCTGTATAGACAACACAGTTGCGCTCATAATTGTGAGGCAGATAATCGCTCTCCTCGCGGGTATCAAAAGCAAATTGCAGGACCTTCATCCCCGGAAAACCGGTGTTTTTAAGCAATTTAAAAACAGCCGGAGTCAGGAATCCTAAATCCTCTGCAATAATGGGGAGATTCTCTCCGAACTCAGCCTTAACCGCATCAAAAAGCTCCATATCAGGGCCCTTTATCCATCGCCCGTTCTTAGCCGTCTCATCACCATACGGTATAGCATAAAAGGATTCAAATGCGCGAAAGTGATCAATCCTCGTAAGGTCATAGCGCTTCATCGCAAAGCCAAGATAACCTTTCCACCAGGCATATCCGGACTCTTTCATAGCCTTCCAGTTATATATAGGGTTTCCCCACAGTTGGCCGTCAGCAGAAAAAGCATCGGGCGGACAGCCTGCAACCTTTTTGGGATTTAAATTTTTATCCAACAAAAACTGTGACGGATTTGCCCAAACATCCGCAGAGTCCAAAGCTACATATATAGGAATATCTCCTATTATATCCACACCCTTGCTGTTGGCATATTTTTTCAAGGCCTGCCATTGTTCATCAAATTCAAACTGAACAAAGCGGTAAAAATCAATATCCTCTTTATATTGCTTCCGCGCGCTCTTAATCGCTTCCTCCTCCCGCTTTTTGAGAGGCTTCTCCCATTCGCTCCAAGCGATATCGCCGCGAGCATTTTTTAAAGCCATAAAGAGAGCATAATCATCAAGCCAATATGCATTCTGTTTAATAAATTTATTGTAGCTACTGTTCGCCTTAAAGCGAGATGCTGCAATTCTAAGAATAGGCAGGCGGTTTTGATAAAGCTTGCCGTAGTCTACGGTCTCGTCATCTTCCCCAAAATCAAAGGCCTTTAGCTCCCTTTCTTCAAGCAGCCCTTTTTCTATCAGAATATCAAGGTCGATAAAATATGGATTGCCTGCAAATGAAGAAAATGACTGATAGGGCGAGTCTCCGTAGTTAGTAGGATTTATGGGCAGAATCTGCCAATGGCTCTGCCCCGCTTTTTCAAGAAAATCAACAAATCGATAAGCCTCTTTGCCAAAGGTGCCTATTCCGTAAGGCGAGGGCAAAGAAAAAATCGGCATCAAAATTCCGCTGGTTCTCATACTTTTTTCCTCAAGTTCCTTAAATTATCCTTTAAATGTTCCTAGAACGCACTATAATACAGCGTCACTATCGAGAATACCGCCGCAAATGCGCTTTTTTAGAAAACGCGCCTGCAGCGGTATTTGTTAATTATAAAATTCAGTTCAGCTTCGGCAGACTTGCTGCTGCAACCGATTGGCCAACCCTTCTCGAATTTTCATCAGGAATGTGAAGCTTTATCTTTGCTGCGAGCTCAGGGAACTCTTTATCAAGTACCTCTTGAGCCTTTGAAAGAAGGATAACTCCACCCTCTCCCGAAGTTACTCGGCCCATAATAAGCACGTGCTTGATATCATAAAACTCGCTGTAATAAGCGATAGCATAGCCAAAGCAGGTGCCGATAGTGTCGTAAACATCAGCTGCGCGCTGATCGCCTTTTTCCATAAGGCCCTGAACTACCTTTAGCTTTTCAGCAGGGGAAAGAGCTTCATCCAGCTCAATTCCCGCTCTGGGAGCAAGCTTTATAACACCGTCCTGCGAGAAATACTTAACACCGCAGCCGTAATCGCCCGACCATTCATCAACCATAGCATCTTCATTATAATCAATGGGCGCGAATGCAAGCTCATTCAGCCAGCCGGTAATATTGCCTTCCATATCAACATAGCCTGCAGCCTCGGATGTACCCATAGCAACACCGAGAACTCCATTGTCGTTGAGATTCATAGCTCCTGCCAATGCTGTGACATCGCCGTCATTTGCAACCTCGATCGGAATGTCGGCGCCTATCTCTTTGGCAACATCGAGGTACATATTTTTAACCTTTTTATCGAAATCCTCGTCATTCACTTTTAAGAAAAGAGAAGCAACCATTATGCGATTATCGATATATACACCCGCGCTGGAAACACCAATAGCATCCACCCTCGGCATATGGGAAGCTGCGGTTTTCATAGCTTCGAGTATGCCTTGATAGTGGTAATCAGGGTCAGAATTTGTTTTGGGGAACCATACAACCTCTTCGGAGTAAACACTCTCGCCGTTAATAACAGCGCTGACCTTACGGTCACTGCCGCCCGCATCAAAGCCGATGCGGCAACCGTCAAGATGGCGGCCTACGGGCGCTGCGGAAGAGATGTTCTCGGGCGCATTTTCAATAGAGCAAAGCTCCACTTCAAAATCACGCTCGTAAACACGCTCCATAAAGTTCACATCAAAATCACGCTTTCCGCCGTGTGAAAATGCCTTTTTAATGTAATTACCGACAGTTTCACTGCCTGCCACTATAATCTTATATCCGCCCGAAACCCACAAAAGAGACTTCGCGATGCGCTCTGCAAATTTGAAGTTTTCTTCATCCTTGCCTATTCCGTCGCAGAAAATGCGGGTTTTATAAACGGTGGTGTAACCCTTGTTTCTGACAGCGGCGATAACAATGTCCTGACCGTCTTCTGCTGTCTGCTCGCGCATTTCGCGGCAAACTACCGAAAGTGGCTCGAAACCAGGGTCTAATTTTGCTTTGACTTTAAGATTCATATTTAACTTCTCCTCCGATGAAAGTTTTGTTGACATTAAATTCACAGTCTGTGATTATAAGATCGGCATCCTTGCCGGTTTCTATAGAACCCTTTTTGTCATCAAGGCCTATTGCCGTTGCAGGGTTAAGACTTGCGCAATTGACACATTCATAAAGCGGGATATCAGAGTTTGTGTAAACATTCCAAACGCCCTTGTTGAGCTGCAGCACGCTACCTGCTACGGTGCCGTCCTCAAGGCGGCAGACGATATCATTATAAATAATTTTAGCGCCGCCGAGGGTGTACTCACCATACGGCAGACCTCCCGCCGGAAGACAGTCGGTAATAAAGCAAAGCTTTCTGCCCTTTAATTTCCATATAATATCATAAAAGCAGGGGTTTACATGGAATGTGTCCACTATCATCTCACAGCTGACATCGGATTTAAGAGCCGCCGTAACCACACCGGGCGCTCTGTGAGCCAAAGGAGTCATCGCGTTGAATAAATGTGTTGCATGCTTCACTCCTGCAGCAACGCCGGCCATTGCAGTTTCATAGTCAGACGAGGTGTGCCCCATTGAAACCACAGTATTAGTGTCGCGGCAGATTTCTCTAATAGCCGAAAAGTCGGCCGTGTCGGTCTCGGGAGCTAGGGTGATTATACTTATAATGTCAGAATATTCTTTAACAAACGCCGCATCGGGTTTTAATATGTACTTAGCATCCTGCGCACCTTTTTTAGACTCGCTTATAAATGGGCCCTCTGCGTGGCAGCCTAAAATTTGAGAACCATCCCAATTCTTGCTTTCTTCTTTTAAATCACGGCAAACCTCAAGCGATTTTCTGATAACCTTCATATCGACCGTCATTGTAGTGGGCAGATATCCCGTGACACCGTTTGCCAAAAGGCCTTTCGATATCGTGCGGATGCTTTCCTCCCTGCCGTCGCACACATCTTTACCGAGATATCCGTGAATGTGCAGGTCTATAAGTCCGGGAGCAACATATCCGCCTTTGGCATCAATAACTTCCGCATCGTAAGGTACACTCTCCAAAGGCACTATACCCTCGATTTTATCAGAAAACAGCAATGCTTTATTTTCAATCACAGAATCTTTCAATACAATTTTTCCATTGATGATAGCTTTCATATAAAATCTCCCGTATTTTGGAATTATTTTAATGAAATTATAGCAAATTGATATATATAAATCAATATTTTTTAAAGATATTTTTTCGTAAAATATTTAATTTAGCATTGTTTTATGGTATAATACTATTAAATCGAAGTTTTTTGAGAGGTGTTGAGTATATGTTCATTTCAGAAAACATTAAATATGTCGGTGTAAATGACCATTCGATAGATTTATTCGAAGGTCAATATTCCGTTCCAAACGGAATATCATACAACTCCTACACTATTATGGATGAAAAAATCGCTATTATGGATACTGTGGATGCTTCTTTCACGCACGAATGGCTTGACAATATCCAAAACACTCTCCACGGCAGAGAGCCCGATTATCTTATAGTTCAGCATATGGAGCCCGACCATTCCGCCAATATTCTCAATTTCACCAAGGCCTATCCCGATGCCAAAATAGTTTCGTCTTCAAAAGCATTTGAGATGATGAAGAAGTTTTTCGGGACCGATTTTAAGGATAAACAGTTGGTAGTAAACGAGGGTGACACATTATCTTTAGGCAAACACAGCCTGACCTTTATCACCGCACCTATGGTCCATTGGCCGGAAGTTATAATGACCTATGAAAGCACCGAAAAGGTCTTGTTCTCGGCTGACGGTTTCGGAAAATTCGGCGCTCTTGATATAAGTGAGGATTGGGTTGATGAGGCCAGGCGCTACTACATCGGAATTGTAGGCAAATACGGCGCGCAGGTGCAAAATCTTTTAAAAAAAGCCTCCGGCCTTGATATTGGAAAGATCTGCCCTCTTCACGGGCCGATGCTAGCCGAAAATTTAAATTATTACCTAGGCCTTTATAACAGCTGGTCAAGCTATGAGCCTGAAACGGACGGTATTGTGATAGCATACACCTCGGTTTACGGTAATACTAAAAAGGCAGTTATGCAACTTGCAGAAAAATTAAAAGCAAACGGCTGTCCTAAGACAGTAATTTACGACCTTGCAAGATGCGATATGTCACAGGCCGTTGCTGATGCTTTCAAGTACAATAAAACCGTTTTCGCCACTACAACCTACAATGCCGAGATATTCCCCTTCATGAGGGAGTTTATATCCCACCTTACAGAGCGCAATTTTCAAAACAGAACCGTTGCCTTTATTGAAAACGGCAGTTGGGCTCCCCTTGCCGCCAAGGTTATGAAAGGGCTGCTCGAAAGGTGCAAAAATTTAACCTATGCAGACACCACCGTGAAAATTTTGTCTGCACTGAATGAAGAAAGCTCAGCCCAGTTAAATTCACTCGCGGATGAGCTTTGCAAGGAATATCTGGCGCAGCAGGATTCCACCGCAAATAAAAACGATTTGACGGCATTGTTTAATATCGGCTATGGCCTGTATGTCGTGACCTCAAACGACGGCAAAAAGGATAATGGCCTTATAGTCAATACTGTGACACAGGTCACAAATTCCCCTAACAGAATTGCCGTCACTATTAGTAAAGAAAATTATTCTCATCACATTATTAAACAGACCGGCATTATGAATATCAACTGTTTGACTGTGGATGCCCCCTTTTCTGTTTTTGAAAAATTCGGCTTCACCAGTGGAAGAAACACCGATAAATTCGAGGGCTGCGAGCCGTTTTATTCGGACAATGGGCTTGTATTCCTGCCGCGTTATATAAATTCGTTTATGTCGCTTAAGGTTGAGCAGTATGTCGACCTCGATACTCACGGAATGTTTATCTGCTCAATCTCCGAAGCGAGGGTCATTTCCAATCAGGAAACTATGACCTACACCTATTATCAAAATTATGTCAAGCCAAAACCCGAAACTGACGGCAAAAAAGGATTTGTATGTAAGGTTTGCGGATATATTTATGAGGGCGATGAGCTCCCCGATGATTTTGTTTGCCCTCTCTGCAAGCACGGCGCTGCCGATTTTGAGGAAATAAACTAAGGAGGTGGATTTTGTGAAATATGTTTGCAACGTTTGCGGTTGGGTTTATGATGAAGAAATAGGCGACCCCGATAACGGGATAGCCGCAGGAACCGAATTTGATGCCCTGCCTGAAGATTTTGTTTGCCCCCTTTGCGGTGTCGGCAAGGAAGATTTCAGCCCGGAAGACTAAACTTAAAGTTTTAAGCATAAGAAAGCCGATAGATTAGAATTAATCTATCGGCTTTCTTATGTCAATAAAGATTTTGCTATGCTTCTTCAAAAATCGAAAGCATATTATCGTTATCGCAAATCGCAAGTGAAATATTTTTTGCTTTGCCATACCCTTGAACTTTTAGCTCATTTTGCAGCCATTTCAAGTCAAGCCCGCGGCATTTAAGATTTCCTTCAAGTATTCTGCCCTCCATTATGACCTCTGTTCCGATATATTCAGGTGTAGGAACCATATTCATATCCGTGGGGTTTAAAGGGCGCTTTGCAGCTTTAGGCAAAACCGTTAGCCTGCCGTTATACTCGAATATTGCAGTTTTTATGTCATTTAGGTCAAAGTAACCCTCCTGCCTGCACATAACCATAAATTCACTAAGGTCCAGCTTTGCCTTTTTCATATTTTTGCGGTATATTTTGCCGTCATTCATAATAATAGTAGGTGTGCCGTTAATAAATTTTCTTGTTCGCGGAAATTTGCTGGTCAAAATACCCAGCCCAAATGTGATTGTGCCATAAACCGCCATAGCTATCAGGGGCTTCCACGGCTTTTCAAGCTCGGTTGCAAGCTCTGCTGCAATAGAGCCTATAGTAATTCCCGTAATGTAATCAAAGAAGTCAAGCTGAGACATCTGCTTATGACCCAGAAATTTTGCTATTACAAATAAGGCCGCCGCAGAAGCAACAGCACTAATAACAACCTTTAAAGCTTCCATCTAAAACCCCGCCATATTAAAAATTATATTTCTTTTAAAATATTAATTCCCTTCGAGGCGGTTTTATATGCATTCTACTTTTCTTGCACCCTTTGATTCAGTTTTTCAACATTCTTCTTTGTGACAATATTTATTATAAGCCAAATTATAGTATATCCAACAATAAACACTACGCTGAAAATCAGAATTGGAGTTTTCTGAGCTTTCAGCCAACCGTTTAGTAAATAAAAAATAATATAATCAATGTAAAGCGCTGCCCCGTGAATGAGGGCCGCCGAAAACAGTGGCAGTCTTTCTATTTGATAAACGATGGTTATCCCCGCAGCTATAAAGGCCATAAGCGTTACTGTTAATATCTCGGTGGAAATTTTCGAAACAGATATAGTCTCCACCACATTATTTGCATCTAAAATCAAATAAACTATTGCCATAACTATCGGGCCTCCTACAGCAGCCAGAGAGCCTCTCTTTAAAAAATCAATTATATACCTTTTCATTTTGTAAGCCTCCTTTTAATTTCTGCAAAGCATCTGCGTGAAACATATTCTATATGCCCACACCTGAAAACCGCGTTCACAGCACCGCTTAAAGTGCCTTTGAATCTTTCTATGCGCTCCATATTGCCAACGGCTGATTTGTTGATTTTAATAAATGCTGTCGGCAGCAGCTTTTCGATTTCATAAAGCCTTAGCTTTATTATGTATTTGCTGCCGTTTTTAAGGACAGCGTAGGTCTTGCCGCTTTCCACGAATACACACTCGATATCAGCAAAATACAAAGCCTTTATCTCGTCTTCCCAAAAGCCGGTTACCGAATCGCTGCCGTTGTATGCCATAACAAGGGCTTCTACCTTATCGGTCAGCCGCGTTCTCTCGCGAACAGTTGCGGTAATATTTTCTTCTGCCGTCTTATCTATTACAAGCCGAAATTCCATACCTTTTCCTCCTTTGACAACATTATAACATAAATTGATTTTCAATGTTGTAATTTCTCCCTATCGGTATTTTTTAAGGCTTAAACGGCAGGCCGATTGACTTTAAAGTGCGTATAAATTATAATAATATTAGGAAATCAAAGCTAAAAGCTGTATATCAGAGCAGAAAGGGTTTAACATATTATGAAAATTTTAATCTTGAATGGCAGCCCCAGAGCGAACGGTAACACCGCAATTGCTCTTAAAGAAATGGAAATGGTCTTCGCAAAAAACGGATTTGAAACCGAAACCATTCAAATAGGCGATAAGGAGATACGCGGTTGTTTAGGCTGCGGATACTGCTTTAAAAACGGAAAATGCGCAATAGATGATATCGTCAATAATGAGCTGGCCGCCAAATTCGAGGAATGCGACGGATTAGTAGTGGGCAGCCCTGTTTATTATGCTGCCGCCAATGGAACGCTTGTGTCTTTGCTTGACCGTTTGTTCTACAGCACAAAATTCAACAAAACCATGAAGGTCGGCGCCGCCGTTGCAGTCGCTCGCCGCGGAGGTTGTTCAGCCGCTTTCGACCAGCTTAATAAATATTTCACCATATCAGGTATGCCTGTGGCTTCGGGCCAATATTGGAACAGTGTTCACGGCAGAAAGGTTGGCGAAGCTGTAAGTGATGAAGAGGGGCTGCAGAGTATGCGCACCTTGGCAGAAAATATGTCCTTCCTTATAAAAAGCATCGCCCTCGGCAAGGAAAAGTACGGTCTCCCCGAAAAAGAGCCTTGGAAGATGACTAATTTTATCCGCTGATTAAAGAGATGTAATACGGATTTCTTTAAAATAGCGCAATTCTGCCAACCCTGCCGCAATTTTGACTTTGTGAGAGGGGTTGTGTTAAGGATAAATGAATTATAATCCCTCCGTCATTTTCTTGTAAAAATAACACCTCCCTTTACAAGGGAGGCAAAAGACAGTCGCCGCATTTGCGGTTACGGAGGGTGTATTCATTATGTAGGGACCGGCGAACGGTCCGGAAACGGTGATTTTGATAAAACGGATCGCCGAAGCAAGCGTAAGCGTGCGACGCGGGAGTGAATGACAGTCCGGTGGACTGTCAGAGTCGCCCAGAGACCGAGCCGCAAGAAGGAAATCGGTCCCTGGGCAATTCTATTTGCGCCAAATGATGATCTATTGTAGCTTTATGCTGATTTCCCCTGATGAGAGGTATTTTCGGGTTCCGTCCTCGAAACGGACAAGTAATCGGCAGTCATTGTCAATTTCAAGGGCGGTAGCCGAGATGGAAATATCGTTTGATATAACATTGATTTTTTTGCCAATAACCAAAGAACGCCTGCGATATTCCTGAATAAAGGCTTTATTCGAAAGCCGATTGTAATAATCAAAGAATCGGTTGATTATTTCTGCCGCAAGTCGGCTTCTAAGACCGGATTCCCTTACTTTAAAAACCGCGCCGGCGATATCTTTCAGGGCATCCGGATATCCGCAAAGGGGCTCATAAGCATTAATGCCTATACCTAAAATCACATAGTCAAGCATTCCTGTTTGGGGGTTTAGCGCGCCTTCAGCAAGTATGCCGCAGACCTTTTTGGAATTTATAAAAACATCATTTACCCATTTAATTTGCGCATTGCAACCGGTTAAAGCTTCACAGGCCTCGCTGACGGCGACAGCGGCAGCGGCAGTTAATAGGACTGCTTTTTCAGCCGGAATAGTAGGGCGCAGCAAAAAGCTCATATATATACCGCAACCTTGTGGTGAGTGAAATTCGCGGCCAAAGCGGCCTCTGCCATGGGTCTGTCTGTCGGCAATTATGATTTTGCCCTCATTATCTATAGGAGTTATGAGATTTTTTAAATAGGTGTTGGTAGAGGCGGTCTCATCTAACACCGCGAGGTCGATTTCTTTATTGTTCAGGAAATTTAGAATAGTATCTTTTGTAAAATCATGGTACAACATTTAGAATATCTCACCGCCTTTAAAAATAATTATATCAACTTATTTCTCAGTTTACAATACATTAATTTGACAAATTATATGTTATATAGTAATATATACCTGATTAGGCAACTAATAAATTTAATTAATAGGAGATGGTTTTGTGGACGACAGTCCGGCGGGTAGTATTATAATCTTTGTGTTGCTGATTCTATGTAGCGCTTATTTTTCAGGCGCGGAGATTTCTCTTGCCTCAGTCAACCGTATTCACATGATGAGCCGCGCTTCAAAGGGCATTAAAAGCGCTGAAAGAGTGCTAAAGGTTCTGGAAAATTTTGAAGAGGCGTTATCGGTCTTGCTAATAGGAAATAATGTCGTTAACATCGGCTGCGCAACCCTTGCAACCATAGTGGCCACAAGAATTTGGGGCATAGGAGCGGTATCGGTTTCAACTGTTGTTACAACGATTGTTATTTTCCTTTTTGGAGAAATGCTACCTAAGTGTTTTGCGCACTCCTGCAATGAGCGTTTCGCTGAAATAGCCTGCGGCCCGTTGCTGATTTTGATGAGGCTTTTAAAGCCTTTATCCGTTATGTTTACTGCTATTTCATCGGCCGTTTCAAAGCCCTTTAAAAAGCACACTGAAAATCAGGTCACCATGACCGAGGACGAGCTCAATGATATCATTGAGAATATCTCTGAGGAGGATGGGTTTGACGAGGACACAGGAAAGCTTGTTAAATCGGCTTTGCATTTTTCCAACTCAAAGGCTTCAGATGTTATGATCCCGTGGGAGGAAGTCCAGAAGATCAGCACCGTCTATAAAACTCCGCAGATTTTAAAAATAGTTAAAAGCTCTGTTCATTCTCGCATCCCTGTGATAGATCGAAACGGCAATCTCAAGGGTATCCTGCAAATCAGGAAATTCCTCAAGGCCTACAAAGGGCCAAATCACAGCATTATTCTCGCGAGTGTGATGGATTATCCATATTTTGTCGATGCCGAAGAACCGATTGATGAGGTGCTCGCCGAGATGAGCAATCACCGCAGAAATCTCGCAATCGTGCGAAACGGTAGCGGCGATATAGCCGGCATAATAACGGTGGAAGATATTTTGGAGGAGCTTGTCGGTGAGATTTATGACGAGGATGATATGGGAGGTGCCGAGAATGACTAACGCCTTTCGTTACCTTGCTATCGTCCTGCTTATTTTGGTATCGGCTTTCTTTTCCTCCACTGAGATAGCATTTGCCAGCGTCAATTCTGCCAGACTTAAATCAAGGCGTCAAAAGAAAGATTCTTTGGCCTTAGCCCTCGCGAGCAGAATCGTCGATAACTACGATAAGACATTAGGGGCAATTCTTGTCGGTAACAATCTTGCCAATACTGCCTCATCTTCAATTGCAACCCTTATTGTTATAGATTATTTCGGTGAAAGAAACGCCTGGATAGCTACTGTCGTTATGACCTTGCTGGTGCTTTTGTTCGGCGAAATTATACCAAAGGTGCTTGCCAAACAAATGGCAGAGCAGTTTTGCGTAGCAGTTGCTGTTCCGATTTACATTCTCTCAATAATTTTGAAGCCCGTAACCATTGTTGTTTTGGGGTTGGTTAATTTATCGTCCCGTCTTTGGAAATCAAGCGTTGCCGACAGTGACGCTGTCTCGGAGGATGACTTCGAAAACATTATCGAGATTGTTGAGGATGAGGGTGTTCTTGACGAGGAGCAATGCGATCTTTTGCAAAACGCCCTTGATTTTGATGAGGTTCTTGCCTACGAGGTCATAACTCCGCGTGTAGATATGGAAGCTATTGATATACGCGACCCGTATGAGCTCAATGTCCGCAAAATAAGCGAATGTACCTATTCGCGTATGCCTGTTTTTGAAGACACGCCTGATAATATTATAGGAATTCTTCATTTAAACCATTTTTATAAAGCTTTTGTTGACGGTAAAAGGGTAAACATTCGCGAGTTGCTTTTGCCGGTGGTTTCTGTTCATAAAACAATGCCGCTTCCGGATGTGCTTGAAAAGATGAAGGAGGCAAAAACCCATATGATGGTAGTGCTTGATGAGTACGGCGGCACTATGGGTATAATCACTATGGAGGATGTTCTCGAGCAGCTCGTTGGCGAAATATTTGATGAGAGCGACGAGATTGAGAGGGAATTTGTTTGTATAGATGAAACTCATTTTGAGGCCGACGGTGATATGCGTGTTTATGACTTCTTCGATGAATTCGATATAGATATTGATGAAGAAGAGGATTTCGATGGTGACACAGTAACTATAGGCGGCTGGGTCGTTTCCATGCTAGACGGTGAGCCCGAGGAAGGTGTCAGCTTTACCTTCGAAAATCTTCGGATAACCGTTATAAAGGCCGACGGTATTCGAATCGAGCGCATCGCTGTAGAAGAATTACCATCTGATGATGAGGACGAGGAATAATCGAAATAAATATAAAGCAGACTTCTCTCTCTTGAAGATTTAAGTCTGCTTTTTTTGCATTGGTCTGTTGACAAAACGGTACAATTGATTTATAATATACCTTGTATTTGAAATGAGTTATTAAAAATGTATCGAGGTGTGGCGCAGTTGGTAGCGCACTAGTTTTGGGAGCACACAGCAGTTAAAACTCCTGAAATAATACACCACCGCTAAAACCCTTTATTTATGCGGTTTTCAGCGATTCGCAAAAATTAAAAAAGCGGTCAAAAATAAATTTGACCACAGTTTGTCCCACAATTGAAAAATTTTTCAAAAGTTTGGGCGAAAAAACAACTTAATATCGAGGTGTGGCGCAGTTGGTAGCGCACTAGTTTTGGGAACTAGATGCCGCAGGTTCGAGCCCTGTCACCTCGACCAAAACTCCCCTGAAATCTACTGATTTCAGGGGAGTTTTATTTTGTTTGTTATAAAAAAATATATTAATTTCCTTCTCCAATATGATGAACTTGACCTATAAATTCAGGGTATCCATTTTCAATAGAAATTAATTCTTTAATATCTTCCAATTTAGCAAACCCCAAATCGTTTCTACATTTCACGTTATATACTTGAATATATTCATTCGTCATAGCGTCAACATACTGCAAACCAAACGAGATTTCCAAAGCATGCTTTGCATCATCAAGATAAAATTTTAATTGTAATTTTTCTTTATCACCAACTTTAATCAATTTTCTATAGGACTTACCACCTATATTATTGTTATGGTGTATAACTAGTGTATTTGCGAAGCCATTTCCTATATTCTCTAGCTGCAAATCAATAACTACAACCTTATTTTTGTCTATTTCATAAAACCGGCTAGGCACTTCAATGATTTTATCATCTGTACTTTTTACTAATCTAACACTTTCTGCACGTATAAGTTTTATATTGATAAAAGGCATATGTGCAATTCTACTTTTAGCAAGGTCTGAATTTCGATAATACCTTATTGTTAAGAAAACACCCAAAAATGATATTGAACCAGAAATAATACCTCCTATTATTCCTCCCCAATATGATGGTAATGAACTTGTCCAAGTAGTTAAATCTTTTACAAAGGACTTCTCCAGAAAACATTGAATTCCAACTGATATAAGTATAATAATTACAAGTGCAAGGCTAATAGTTATTATTTTTACAAATAGATGTTTCTTTCGTGGCTTAACAATCTGCCCAAAACGTTGTTCGATATAAGATGTTCCTTTTTTTATCATTTTTACTCCTTTGCAATTAGCTTCTTCGATACCACAAAGCCTTCTCTTCATCATCAGTTACTTCATAAAAAGTATAAGCGACTAATCTATCAATTTTATTTAACTCCACCAAAAGTTCCATAACATAATCTTTTTCCATATCTAATTTTTCTGATATTTGTAATGCTGTAGAATTTGGTGATATACAAACTTCTTTAAAAATTTTAAACTTATCAGCATCACTTTTTGTTTCATTATGTACTACTACATTTTGAATTTTAGGTGCTTTGTCCATTGCTTTAAGTATATCACGATGAAATCTTTTATCATCTTCTTTTATGTACTTTAAGTGTTGAGAAATATCTTCCAGAGGTGACTGATACACTATCAAAAATCGGTATTGATTTATATCAATTTCAGTATGTTCGTTGAAACAATTATATGAAATATCGAACTTTGCTTTCACTTTGGCAATTTGAGAAAAAGAAGGTTGACCACCAAGTAAAACTGTAATTTTCTGCTTGCTTGCCAAATAGAATATAGCATCATTCAATTCTTCAAGTCTATTTCTATCCGCTTTATCATTAATATTATTAATGAATTCTTTGTTAATTTTTACTTGAACATTTTCCGCAGATATTGGCCCTTCGTTTTCAATTATAAAACACAACAATCCAGAGCGAATTATATCGAATCTAACAGTAACTATTGGTCTATTAACTAAATTAAATTGTTTTATCATTTCTTCAGTTTGTTCTTTAGCTGCCTTTGCTGATTTTCCATTATAAATACAAATGTAAATTGTTGCTACTACGTAAATAGCTGTAATAATAACCATTAACCAATCTGTCAACATTGTTTCACCCTCACTTCATATAAACTACATAGAATATATAAAAATTTATTCTTTCATAGCATAAGCGACATTTAATAATACCTCCAACTTATTTTCTGGAAGTTCTTGAGCTATGTTAATTAGATCTAAAATACTAGATGATTTTCTTATATTGGTGTGATGTTTATTAGGTTTACTGTTTAAACGCATTTCTTTTTGAATCTCTTCATCAACATTTTCAAAATATTCCAATGTAACGCCAAAGAAATTTGATATTTTATTGAGTGTACAAACTCTAGGCATACTACCATTTTTCCAACGTGTAATAGCTGGAAGAGAGAGGTTTAACTCGTTAGCCACATTAGCAGGAGTAATGTTTGCCCTATTACAAAGTTCTAAAAATCTACTATAAAAAATTGTTGATTTATCGTTTGAATTATAGTCATTTTTCAATTCATCCATTGAAACCGCAAAAAAGTCTGCAATTTTTTTGCAGTTTGCATCCGTTGGATCACCTCCATTTTTCCAGCGTGTCACACAAGATTTACTAATTTGAAGCATATTCGCTACCGAACAAGGCGTCATCCTTTTTGAATTACATAATAAAATAAACTTTTCATAAAACATATTTGTAGTACTCCATAAGATTTTTTAATTTATAATATCATAAAAAGTTAATTTTTTCAACCACAGGTTTATAATATATGATACTAATTACTGTGATTTTATTTTTCCTTAATTATATAGAATACCGTTCTTGTTATAAAAAAGAAAATACAAAAACAAGAACTAAAACCTTACGAAAAGAATTACTTTATATAAAATACGGGTATAACGGGGTTGATAGAGAGTCTCTAGCAAACCGACAAGCAAGTTATTTTTTATTTATTAATGATAAAACCACATAGCAACCAAAGGATATGTACTGTTTATAGTTGCGAAAAAATCAGTATTTATGCGGTTTTACGCTTGATTACTGTAACGCTACTCCGACCATTTTAGCGGTTTTAGCCGCATAAAAGCCGCAGAGCATAAACGCTTTGCGGCTTTTTCAAAAAACATTTTGTATTAAATTTTTTAAATATTATATACGTAGGGAAATAGATAATGTTTATAAACCCACAGAATATTATTACAGTTTCTGTGAAAACTTATATAAAAAGGGGAGTGATAAAATGGAAACGAATGAACTGGTTAAAAATACGCTGGACCAGATTCCACAGGCCGTCCCAAACGCAAAACGCATAGTAGGTCTTGTGAAAAAGAACGGCAGAGTGACGGGATATAAATTATCAGATGAAACCTTTATAACAAAATCCCAAGCAGTGGAAAAGGCAAAGCAAGGGCAAATCGCGGGAGTGGGGATCGCGCACAGAAGAGATACTGAATATCTCAAAGCAATCCCAAATGGAAATGAAAATGACAACCTCGGCAATCTGCCGGCGTTTCCACCTGATAATCAATCTTACAAATAAGTAAAGCGGCAAGAGTATTCCTTGCCGCTACATTTTCATTAACGCCCATTGGACCGTCGGGGGTAGCGTAAGCGGGCGAGTCGGGAGTGAATGACAGTCCGGTGGACTCTCAGAGTCGCCCATGGACCTAGCCGCAGTGTGAGACCGCCGTTCCCTACGTAATGCAATTCCCCTCCCTAGTATTATAAAAAACAAAAAATCGCAGAGTTTAACTTCTCTGCGATTTTATTTTTTTGAAAACAACGGGCGGATATATTTATAATATTTTTTAAAATAATGTAAAAAACCCCATGTTCGGGTGTATAAAAAATACCCAACTGATTTTTTTACCGGAATTTCCCTTCCGTTTCTGTTAAACGAAGCTACCACACCGATTATCTGATTATCCTTTACAGGAAACTCCTTTTGCCACTGATTATCTCCGCGGCAGGTATAGGAACCATCCTTATGAACCTTTATAATGCGGTGGAGAATAAATTCTCCATTCTCGCGTCTATAAAACGGCACGTCATATTTCTTGAGCGGAATGGTCGGCTTCACAAGGGTTATTTTATCGCGGCGATGATAAACCATCGGTTGCATACTGTAGCCCGAAACCGTAAATGTGACGCGGGCATCGCGCTCAAGCGTTTCAGCTATCAGCGGATACATATCCGCCATAGGCACAAGTTCACTCATCTATGCAGCCGTCTTCCCGCAAGCTATCGATAAAACTCAAAGTATCAGCAAGGGCGGTTTCCTTATCTATATTATATTTATCCGCTAAAAGGGAGGCCAGCGTCTCGGCATCTGTTTCCTGCTCCATATTTTCCCACAAAAAGCGGCCAGCCTCATTAAAGGTGGTAACACCTGTGAAAAGCAACGATTCGCTCTCCATATCCATAAGTATATTTTGGCCACATAACGATTTTAATAAAAAATTGCTCTTTCTTTTCATGTGGATTTCCTCTTTTGCTTTGTATTTTAATCTCTTTTGCCGCTCATAGTCTCCCAGGACATTTTAGCGGCTTCAAGAGTCGGCGTGCATCCCATTTTATAAACAGGTACTGCATTTAAAATTTTCTCCAAAACATCAAGTTGCAAGCTCATGCTTTCGCTATCCGTTTTCTTATAGCAGGCAGTCAGCGATGCGAAAACTGCTTCGGCTTTTTCGGTAGGCTTTATCCAATTTTGCTCGCTTCTGGTTAAAAAGCAGATTGCCTCCAGCTTAACTCCAAGGTTAACCGAAATATCGTTCTTGCCGCTCCAAGGCGATCCGTATGCATAGATACCGTCTTGCATAATGCGAAGAATGGGTTTATCATCATTTAATATATATGCCCTATCGCCAAAAAGCTCAAGCCATTTGGAAGTGTGGGTGGATTTGCCTGTGCCGGATGGGGCTGAGAAAAGATAAGCCCTGTCATCCACAACAACTGCCGAAGAATGAAACCTCAAACCGCCGCGCCTGAACATCTGCAAAGAAAATAAATACCCCTCATATAAATATAACGCCGTGGTATCATCGCAAAGAGGATATCTCTCTTTTGCAGAAAGGAGGCTTGACTCAATAACAAAATCGGTAGGCGCATCGTCTTTGATGAGATATTTCCGGGCTCGCTCAATTGTGACCTCGCTGCAATTTTTGAGTTCGACCACAAAATCGGCGATACGGTACTTTGCCATAAATTTCTCCTTTTAAAAAAGTGATAGGGAAAAACTCCCTATCACTCTTAAGTTAGATTCCTTAACCTTCGTTGCTTCCCAAAATTGTAAGCCCGCCGCCGCCGGTCAATGTTCCGCCGCCGGTAAGACTGTTTGCAATAGCTTCAACAGCTTCGAAATCTATGCGTATCTTTTTTGGTGCTTCGTACATTTTTTCACCTCATTCAATAAAATTTACAAAGCCAATAAGACTTGGATTATTACTGAGCCGCTGTGTAAGCTGTTTTGTATGCTACGGCAGCAGCAGATTCGTCAGCTTGGATCATATCGATGAAAGATACAGAACCGGTAGCATCGATATCACCTTCACCGCTTTCTGTTAAGAAATAAATTGTGAAGTTGAGATCATCGCCGAACTGGTCAACGTTCATACCGCTGTAGGTTACATTAGCTTCATACTTAACTCTGCCCTTTAATACATACTCCCAAGCAGTATCATCAATAGCAGCAGCGCCGAATTTAACATCTGAACCGCCATTAACATTTGCCTTTAAACCGATTTCAGTAATCTTAGATTCAGCAAGAGCAATCTGCTCGGCAAGAGCTTTGAACTGAGCTCCTGTCATAGAAACATTAGCGGTTGCGCTCATATCTTTGAGGTTGTAAGTAGATGTGAAAGAAGCACTGTCGCCGATTGTGCCGGTAGTACCCTCAGCTTCTGCATCCTCAGCTGCAGCCCAAGCAGTGTAAGCAGCGGCTACATTATCGGTAACAACATCCTTAACAGCCTTAGAAGCTACTTCAGACTTAAGAACGATTTCATCGTCGCCTACAGTGTACTTAACATAAGCAACGAAGTTAACGGTGTCTTCCATCTGGTCAAAGTTAGCGCCTGTGTAAGCTGCCCAAGGATCGAGTGTAGCAGAGCCAGCTAAAATAGCAGCCCAACCTGCATCGTCGATTGCAACAGCAGAACCGTCTGCGGTGTTCTCATCGGGAGTAGCACCGATAGCAACCTTAACGCCAACCTCGGTGATTTTACCGCCTATGCTGTTGATACGGTCTGCGAGAGCTTTAGCTTCATCAGCAGTGTAAGCAGCGGTGCCTTTTACAGCCTGAGTAGCATTGTCACCCGAAACGGTAACGCCCTTAACAGCAGCAGCGATTTCTGCATCAGAAGCTGCAACGGTCAAAGTAGCGCCTGTCTCTGCAACTGTAACATCTGCTAAATCGGCATCAGCGTAAACGGAACCGTCAGCAAAAGTGATAGCAAACGTGTCGCCATAAGCTGCGTTAGCAGGAACTGAAACATCAAATGTGAACAAATCGCCACCTGTTACAGAAGCGAGATTCTCTGAAAGGAAATAGATTTCCTTTTCTTCGTGTACAGCAACATTAGCGTCAGAAATATCTTCAGCCAAAGTCAAGTCGCCAATATTAACGGTGAACTCAGCGCCTGCAACAGCGTCAATATTCTCAGCATTAACGCGAATAGTTACAGTGTCGCCTGCTTTCGGTGTGGTGGTTGAAGCGATCAACTTGATGGCAGCTGTACCTTCAGCAGATGCCATAATACCGCAAGTAATTGCAGACAAGCAGAGAACCACAGCCAAAACACACGCCAAAGATTTTTTGAAAAGTTTTGTCATCTTTGTTTCTCCTAACCGGCTAAAAAGCCTGATTTTTTGGCCTTCGCCCAAAGGCCGGGGGTGAAAAAAAGTAAATATACGCTATCTTTCATTGTTAAGTCAATTATAGCACCAATCAAAAAATGTGTCAAGCATAAAAAAATGACATTGTGCACAAAATGTGAAAGTTGTTTTTGTGCGAAAAACAGAAAGCATTTTTCCTATGTATAATAAGTTCCAATTCTTGCTATTTTTCAACATTTCTCTGCTCATCCAAAGACAAAAGAAAGCTTGGCATGAATTCGTTTAAGAAAACCTCTGCCTCGGGAAGGTCCATTTTTTCGATAGCCTTCCTTGTTGACCTTTCGGCAACTGCAAATTCTCTGTTGCCCATATTAAGCTCCTCAGCGCATTTTATAAGGGCGGAAATTTTGTCGGCCGCTTTGCAGAGCCTCTCTGTCAGCTCATCGGGATTGTATATCTTCGAAAAATCCTCCCTTAAATCCTCAGGCAGCATTTCCATAAGCTGTTTTTCGGCGGTGGCCTCTATCTGCTTGTAGGCTGCTTTTATCTCAGCGTTATAATATTTTATGGGAGTGGGCATATCGCCGGTTATTATCTCGGAGGTGTCGTGATACATAGCTACCGTTGCGGTGTAGTAAGGGTCGGCATTGCCGCCGAATCGCCTGTTATTTATAAGAGCGAGGGCATGAGCTATTTGCGCCACCTCAAGCGAATGCTCGCTCAGATTTTCCTGACGGGTATTGCGCATAAGCCCCCAACGGTAGATATTTTTCATTCTCGACATCATTGCATAAAAATGACTTTGCAAAAAATCACATCCTTTTATTAAAAAAGATAATATTATATGTTCTATTGAATATTATAACATTTATTGATATAATATCAATAAAAGATTTTTTAAAGGATGGATATGATGATTTTTTCTCAAGCTAAATCTGTGGCTTTGGGACC
Source organism: Acutalibacteraceae bacterium (assembly GCA_045656665.1). Taxonomy (GTDB): domain Bacteria; phylum Bacillota; class Clostridia; order Oscillospirales; family Acutalibacteraceae; genus UBA737. The sequence continues at coordinate 52,309 of JAZORP010000054.1, forward strand.
GCAAAAGGAAAAATATCTCTCCACATTTTTAACAGCTTTGCTTTTGGCCGCTGTAATTTTTCTTCCCTTTATGCTTATGAGCGAAGGGTATTTCATATTTTACGGTGACTTTAATGTCCAGCAGATACCCTTTTATCAAGAATGCCACAAGGCTGTAAGAGAGGGCAACATTTTCTGGAGCTGGACAACCGACCTTGGCGCCAATTTTATCGGGTCGTACAGCTTTTACCTTTTAGGCAGCCCTTTCTTCTGGCTGACAATACCTTTTTCAAACAGCTTTGTGCCATATCTTATGGGGCCGCTGCTGATACTCAAATTCGCCTGTGCGGCGCTCACTTCTTATATGTATATCCGCAGGTTCACCCGCAGAAGTGATACTGCTCGGCTTGGGGCGCTTTTGTATGCCTTTTCGGGCTTTTCGGTCTACAATATATTTTTTAACCACTTCCACGAAGCCATCATCTTCTTCCCTCTCCTGCTGTTATCGGTTGAGCTGCTCTTGACAGAAAACCGCCGTTTCTGTTTTGCGGCGATGGTTTGCATCTGCGCCGTTTCGAATTATTACTTCTTCTTCGGAATGGTCATTTTTACAATTATTTATTTCATTGTAAGGCTTAGCTCTAAATCGATAAAACTGAGGCTTTCGCACTTTTTGGTTTTTGTATTCGAGGCTGTGCTGGGGCTTGCGCTGTCGGCCGCCTTATTGCTGCCGTCCTGTCTGGCTATTATCGGCAACTACCGAGTTTCCAGCCTACTGACGGGCTGGAGCGCCATTATGTACGGCAAGGAGCAGATATACGGGAATATTCTGCAATGCTTCTTTTTCCCGCCGGACATTCCCGCTCGTCCGGTCTTTTTCCCGAGCGCTAATGTCAAGTGGTCGTCCTTAGGAGGGTGGCTGCCGCTCTTTAGTATGGTGGGGCTTTTTACCTGGTTTTCTCAAAGGAAAAAACATTGGCTTAAGCGACTTATCGGAATATGCATTTTTATGGCCCTTGTCCCGATACTCAACAGCGCCTTCTCAGCCTTCAATACGGCCTACTACGCACGCTGGTTTTATATGCCGATACTAATGATATGCCTTGCCACTGTTGCTCTGACCGAAGACAGCTCTGTTGATTGGAGTGTCGGCTACAAATGGGTGCTCGGCATTACAGTAGCCGTCAGTGCGGTTATAGGCTTCTTCCCGCAAGAGAACTCCGACGGGGAAATCAGCTTTGGGCTTTACACTCAAAGTGAAAACAATATGTATGCCTTCCGCTTTTGGATAGCCTGTGCGATAGCGATAATAAGCCTTGTGATACTGGGCTTGCTGCTGAAAATACTCAAAACCGACCGTGCCGCGTTCTGCCGCTCGGCCACGGCTTGTGTTTGTATCATTTCGGCAGTTTATGCAACCATTTTTATAGCCTGCGGGCGTTCACACTCCTATAATATAGAAACCGTTGTCATCGACCAGCTCATCGAGGGAGAGGTCGATTTGGAGGACAACAGCAAATACCGTGTAGATGTTTACAGCGGGGTGGACAATACCTCTATGTATTTAGGGTTATCTGGGATAAATGCCTTTCACTCAATAGTTCCGGATTCGGTTTTTGAATTTTATGACTATATAGGTGTTGAGCGTACCGTCGGCAGCAGACCGAGAGCCGATATTGCAGCCATAAGGCCGTTGCTGTCGGTCAAGTATCTGCTTAACCGTGTGGACGGTGAGAGCTTTGTTGACACCGATACTAAGGAAACCGCGATGCCGGGCTACACCTATTTAAAAACCGACGGTGGCTATTATATATATGAGAACGACAACCACATTCCCTACGGTTTTTCATACGAATATTATATGAGCTACGATTTTTGCAATGCATATTTAGAAAGCAACCGCGCCGATCTGATGCTCAAAGCAATACTGCTCACAGACGAGCAGATCGAAAAATACGGCCATTTATTCAAGAATATTGAAGATATAGAGTATGACGGGACATATACTCCCGATAAGGTATCCTTAGCGCTTACCGACACTGCTATGGAATATGACGCCGCCCGCCTTCGCGAAACCTCGTCCGAGTATTTTGATACCGACGACAAAGGCTTTACTTCAAAGGTGACCCGTGAGAGCGAAACGCTGGTCTTTTTCTCGGTGCCTTATGATGAGGGCTGGTCCGCCACGGTAAACGGGCAAGCGGCAAAAATCGAAAAGGTCAATGCAGGGTTTATGGCGGTTAAAGTTTCCGCTGGCACAAGCGAGATAAGATTTGATTATATGACACCCGGCCTTTTGACCGGCATCAAGATAACTACCGTCGCCGCAGGGGTTTTTGTTGTCTATATTTTGGTAATCATTTTCCACAAACGAGGGCGCAAAGCAGATATCTGCTACCCCGAAGGCGACAGGCTCTTGGAGGAATGGCGCCGTCAAGAATTAGCAGAGGCTTGCAATAGCGCGAAAAATTCCTGCGCCCCACCCAAAAAGCGCAGTATTCTTGATGACAGCCCCGACCTTAAAATTCCTCCCATTAATCAAGGCTTCAGTGGTGGATTTAAGATTGATACCGATGCTTTCAATGATGATAATTAAACTTGTAAACAAAAACAGAATGTGATATTATATATTATATTTAAAGGATTAAGGCGTGATCAATATGTGCGAACAAAATGTCCAAAGCTCCAAAAAAAAGGTGTTGAGCTGTATCCAGCCCAGCGGTATGCTCACGCTCGGGAACTATCTCGGCGCACTTAAAAACTGGGTTTCTATGCAGGAGGAGTTTGACTGCACCTTTGCAGTCGCCGATCTGCACGCTATAACTGTGCGTCAGGAGCCGGCAGCTCTTCGCCAGCAGATATATTCGACCTATGCCCTCCTTTTAGCGTTAGGTATCGACCCTGCAACCCACACAGTATTTATTCAATCACATGTTCCTTATCACGCGGGGCTTTCGTGGCTGCTTTCCTGCAACACACAGTTTGGTGAAATGGCCAGAATGACCCAGTTTAAAGACAAGTCGGCAAAACACCCTGAGAATGTGAATGTAGGGCTTTTCTCCTACCCCGTGCTTATGGCGGCCGACATTCTGCTTTACAAGCCCGACCTTGTCCCAGTAGGAGCTGACCAAAAGCAGCACCTTGAGATAGCCCGCGATATAGCAGGCCGTTTTAACAATATTTACGGCGATGTTTTCACAATACCCGAACCTTATATCCCAAAAACCGGCGCTAGGGTTATGTCGCTTCAAGACCCAAGCAAGAAAATGTCCAAATCGGACTCTAATGCTAATGCCTGGGTGGCTATTCTTGATTCACGCGATGATATAATAAAGAAGTTCAAGCGCGCGGTCACAGATTCCGAAGCCGTTGTCCGTTTGTCGGACAGCCAGCCCGGCATTTCAAACCTTATAACCATCTACTCTGCCGTCACCGGCAAAACAAGTGTAGAAATCGAAAAGGAGTTTAACGGCAAAGGCTACGGAGACTTTAAGCTGGCCGTCGGTGAAGCAGTCGCAGACACATTAGCCCCCATCAAGCAACGCTATGACGAGATAATCAAGGATAAAAAAGCGCTTGAAGCTCTTTATCGCGAGGGCGCTGAAAAGGCTGAATACACCGCGAGAAAAACCTACTCTAAAGCTATGAAAAAGGTCGGTTTTGTGCTATGAGCATTCCGCTTGCAGGAAACGCTAAGGTAAAATCGGCAATTGCCGCCGCAATAAAAGAAAACCGCCTGCCCCACGCTCTGCTTATAGAGGGTGATGCCGGAACAGGCAAGCATACCCTTGCCAAATTCATAGCCTCGGCCGCTGTTTGCAGCGAGGAGAATTCTCCTTGTGCATCTTGCAAAAATTGCCGTTCGGTTTCTTCCGGGAATCATCCCGACGTTTCGGTCACTGCTCCTGAGGAAGGCAAAAAGAACATTGCCGTGGCGCAGATAAGGCAGCTCAAAGCTGACTGCTTTGTAAAGCCGCATATAGCAAAGACCCGCGTTTTTATAATCGACTCTGCCGACACTATGAATGAGCGGTCGCAGAATGCTCTTTTAAAGGTTTTGGAGGAGCCCCCCGGATCGACTGTGTTTATCCTAATCGTCGAGACTAAGGCGGCCTTGCTTGAAACCATTCTTTCGCGCTGTGTTTTGCTGACCCTCAGCCCGCCCGAAACTGAAGTTGCACTTGAATTTATTGAAAAAAACCATAACTATCCGAAAGAAGATATCATCTCAGCTCTCCAAAGTTGCCAAAATAACATAGGCAAAGCGCTGTTGCTGCTTTCGGGCAAAATCCGCACAAAAGCCCTTGCGGCCGCAAAGGAATATTTAGATTATATGAGTGCGGAAAACCTTTGGGGGATGCTCTCGGTTACAGCCGCTTTCGAAAAAAAGCGTGTAGAAGCTGCGGATTTTTTCAAAAGCCTTAAAAAGGAGACTGCCGAGAGGCTTTGCGCAAAACCGGCAGGCGACCAAGCAAAAGCGCTTTCAAGATTTTATTCTGCTCTTTGCGAGCTGGACAAAAATCTAGAGGCCAACATTAATTTAAACCTTTTATTCTGCACACTTGTGAGTAAAACAAACGAAATTATATCCAACAGATAATTTATTTTGGAGGTCTGTATGACAGAAGTTGTATCGGTAAAATTCAGAGACGGGGGCAAGGCCTATTATTTCGACCCCGCAGGTAATACCGTTAAGGAGGGCGACCGCGTCATCGTAGAGATGCAAAGCGGCCGTGAAATAGGCACAATAAGTGAGGCTAACCACTCTGTAGAAGACGAAAACATCGTTCAGCCCCTTAGAAAAATGCTGAGAATAGCTACCGAAAAGGATTTGAAAAAGCTTGAGGATAATGCTAAAAAAGAGCTCGAAGCCTTTGATATATGCGAAAAAATGATTCTCGACCACAAGCTTGAAATGAAGCTTGTGAAGGTGGAGTACTCTTTCGACTGCAGCAGGATAGTCTTTTTCTTCACCGCTGACGGAAGAATAGATTTCAGAGAATTGGTAAAAGATCTTGCCGCCCGCTTCCACACAAGGATTGAGCTTAGGCAAATCGGTGTTAGAGACGAGGCCAAGATGCTCGGAGGTTTGGGGATTTGCGGCCAGCCTTATTGCTGCAACCGTTTTTTAAACGATTTCCAAACCGTTTCAATCAAAATGGCAAAAGAACAAGGTCTTTCACTCAACCCCACAAAGGTGTCGGGCAGCTGCGGCAGGCTGATGTGCTGCCTTAAGTATGAGCAAAACGCCTACGAGCACCTGAATTCCTTAACACCTCGCGTAGGCTCCACAGTTAAAACCCCTCAAGGTCTTGCAACGGTTACCGATGCGAACCTCATAACTGGAAACCTTTTTGTTAAACCCATTGAGGACGACGCTATCCCCTTTAAGATCCACCGAGACGATGTGAAGCTAGTGTCAAGAACTAAGAACAGCAAGGCTTCTTCAGATAATAAGAAGGAAGACTAAGCCGAAAGCAAATGAGAATTTTATCCTAAAACAATATTTTACTTGCTTTTTGAAATGTTTGTTGTTAAAATGATAAAGGAGTGGTCGCGGACGATGAGTTGCGGCCAACAAACATAGCTATGGAGGTGTGTTTAGAATGGCTTATAAAATTTCTGATGCTTGCATTAATTGCGGCGCTTGCGCTGCCGGCTGTCCGGTAGAGGCTATAGCTGAGGGAGATACTCAATATGTAATTGATGCTGACAAGTGCATTGACTGCGGTGCTTGCGCTGCCGGCTGTCCGGTAGAGGCTATTTCCGAAGATTAATTTATTACATATTTTAACCTTCAAAACAAACGCTTTTGCAGCCAAAGCTGTTAAAGCGTTTTTTATTACTATTCGACACGGTTTTCTTTTAAAATCACCAATTGCCGTATAAAATTATGAAAAAGGGGGGATTTGCCGTGGAAAACACAAAAACAATCACAACCAACAAAAAAGCCTTTCACGAATACTTTGTTATTGAAAGCTTTGAAGCGGGTATTTCCCTTTCAGGCACAGAGGTCAAATCCATCCGTCAGGGCGGCGTTAATTTAAAGGATGCCTGGTGCAGCGTTGATAACGGCGAAATGATTATCAAACAAATGCATATCAGCCCCTATGAGCACGGCAATATATTTAACCGTCCTCCCGCGCGCAATCGCAAGCTACTGCTGCACAAGCGCGAGATAATGCGGCTTTTGGGTGCGGTAAAGCAGGAGGGCTTAGCCCTTATCCCGCTCTCACTTTATTTTAAGGGCTCCCTTGTTAAGGTGCAGTTGGGGCTCTGCAAGGGCAAAAAGCTTCACGACAAGCGCGAGGCGGCCGCAAAGCGAGATGCCGACAGAGCAATTGACAGGGCAATTAAGGAACAAAACAGATAAATGATTTTTCTATTACCCCTTGCCTTTTAATCTAAAAATATGGGGATGTAAAGGTTTCGACGGGGATTTTGAAATATCGGAAGCGAGCAGCGGTGCGGAACCGCTCTAAAATCCGCATTAAAAATTAACTAACAACAATAAAGTTGCTTTAGCTGCCTAATTTAAGGCGGCTCATCTAACCCGGAAGCACCACGGTCCGGCAAGGGTGTTATTTTAGTGGTGAACGTGAACGGCGGAGCGCTCCTGCCGCCGTCACGGTTTGGGAGCTACTGAATACGGCAGTCCGACACTTGACGGCCGTATAAGGGAATGTAAAGATGTGTCTGCGCTCGGAGATGCCGGTACGGATAGATTTTCGGACGCGGGTTCGATTCCCGCCATCTCCACCAAAAATCCTTGTTCTTCAGAACAAGGATTTTTTATTCAAGCCGATAGGCTTAGTATATCATCACACCGTGGTGTGTATACCTCTAAGAGTGCCTCCTCCAACACCAAAGTTCAAGGGTTTTAAGTTCTTGGAATTTTAACTTATTGCATCAATAAAACACACGCCCTGCGGACCTAAACGGTCTACAGGGCGTGTGTTTGTTTTGTATTTTAAAGTTACTCTAATATATATACTTCCATATTGCGCACACCAAATGAAACACAGGCGCTTTTAGAGGTCATAAACAAATCTATACCTGTAGGATGATTTCTTATGAACCCGCCCGTATCCGCTGCTACAGCATAACCGTAGACGACGCTGCCGTCGGCAGATTTGATGTAAAGCTTTGTGCCGTATGGGATTACATTGGGGTTTACGGCGATATAACCGGGTTTCGGAGCAACGCCTGTCGCACAATTATTACCGGTATAGGTATAAGCTGTGGCTCTCACCGTCATCTTCGACTTGTAATTCACGGGATTGCCGTTTTTATCAAGCTCTATAGCCTTGCTCGGAGAAAGCACCGAGACAGATTTAACATCGGCGCTGGTTTTAAGAACTTTTGTGCCTACAACCTTTTTCTCATTGACCGCGGCTGTTACAACATTGCTTGATGTGATGCTTTTCTCAACCGAAACTCCGTTAACAAATTTCTCTGTGTAGTTCACTTCCCTCTCGCCGTTGCTGCCCGCCTGAACGGTAGTAACAACTCCCTTTTGGAGAGAGGAGGAATATGATGTCTCGGTAGTGTAAGCGATGGACTCGGTATAGCTTCCGTCTACATAATAAACATCAGTATAATCTATATATACAGTGTCTTTTATAATAGTATCGGCCGAGGGCTCGATATAATCGAACTCGTCAGCAGTGTAGCCAACTGCAGAAAGCGCGTCGGCCACGGTGCCGCCCGAGAAACTAATTTGTGTGGTTTTGTCGCCACAGGTTATATACACGGGATATGTGTAAGCTATTTCAACCGAAGTCGTTCTCCCTGTGACAGAGGTGTTTTTAATTCTATAGCTGTCAGACTTTAGGCTTGCGTTTGACAGTATATTAGTTACATTGTTACTTAATGTGCGTACCGTATAAGTTTTTTCACCATCAAAAATATTTACGGTGTAAATGGAAGAGTTAAGTAAAGTAACTACCGCAATCGTGATAGCAGTAATAACCGCTAATCCACCTATGCGCAGCTTGCTGGAGAGCTTCATCTCCGACAGCTGATACTTTAATTTTTTTATCATCCAATGACTCCTTTTAAATACATTTTCAAGTCGCTCGGCTATTATAATCAATAAATTGAACTATGTCAAAGTCAAAAAAAGGGCTTGTTTTGTATCTTTTGACCAAAAAAATCCTAAAATTAAAAGGTTACAAAGCTGTAACATTTCAAAAAAAGGAAATATGTGACATTAAATGTCAATCAACTTGTGCAGTCCTACAAAAAACCACAAATAATCGTCAAAAAGACCCCTTCAAAGGCACTTTTTACACTAAGGATAGTGGATTTTTTTATACCTGTTTCCCGCTTGATACAAAATATTGTTGTTATAAAAAATTAAAATTCTTTACAAATTACAGCTGTTATGTTATATTATATTAGGTTTTGATAAACGAATATATAAATACATATATATTATATGTATGCCTGCAGGTTTTGATACCTTTTTATGGAATATATATTCGGCAGACCGCCGTTATATATAAATAATTCTTTAATGCAGCTTTAAAATATGCAGCATTAAGGGGTAAAACGGAGGAAGTAAAATGAAAATGATCTACAATGTAGAAGACAAGCCGAAATTCGGCCAGGTCATTGTCTTCGCGATCCAGCAACTGCTAGCCATTATGGCAGCAACATTAGTTGTTCCCGTTATTATAGGCAACGGTATGAGCCCTGCAGCAGCACTTTTTGGCGCGGGCGTAGGAACTTTGGTTTATGTCCTCTTCACAAAAGCAAAAAGCCCCGTTTTCTTAGGCTCATCATTCGCTTTCTTGGGCTCGATGGCGGCCGCATTTGCCGGAGGAGTTTCAATGCAGCTCGGCTATGTAGGCCTTATATTGGGCGCTATCTTTGCGGGCCTCGTTTATGTTGTTATTGCCTTGATCGTTAAGCTCGTAGGCGTTAACTGGATAAACAAGCTTATGCCTGCCGTTGTTATCGGCCCCACAGTTGCAATAATCGGTCTCTCCCTTGCAGGCAACGCTGTGGGCGACCTTCAAAAGGGCGGTGTTTTTGATGCAGACGGAAACTCGGTTGCCAACACTCTCCTTTGTGTTTTGATTGGTGTTATAACACTTATTGTAACAATGCTTTGCTCAACCTATGGCAAAAAGATGGCAAAACTCATTCCCTTTATTATAGGTATCCTCGCAGGATATGCCGTTGCCGCAGTTTTAACAGTTATCGGCATTGTGGCAGATATCCCCACCCTTCAGGTTATTGACTTCAGCCATTTCACAGCCCTCGTTGCTGACGGTGTTACACTCAAAACCTTTATCGATGTTCCGGACTTTACATTCCTTACCGCAGTTAAGGGTATCGGAGAAATCAACGGCTCTTACATCAGCACAATAGCTGTAGCCTATATTCCGGTTGCTTTCGTTGTATTTGCGGAGCACATCGCAGACCACAAGAATATATCCTCCATCATAGAAAGAGACCTGCTTGAAAAGCCTGGTCTGCACAGAACCCTCCTCGGTGACGGTGTCGGCTCAATAGTCGGTGCCTTCTTCGGCGGCTGTCCCAACACTACCTACGGTGAATCGGTTGCTTGTGTTGCTATAACAAGAAACGCATCTGTTGTAACTATAATCGCAGCAGCTATAGGAGCTATTCTCATTGCTTTCTTAACTCCCTTTGTTGCTTTTGTTAACTCAATCCCTGCTTGCGTAATGGGCGGTGTTTGTATGGCACTTTACGGCTTCATTGCGGTAAGCGGTCTTAAGATGCTCCAACAGGTTGACCTCAACAAAAACAAAAACCTCTTTGTTGCATCTGCTATTCTTATTGCAGGTATCGGCGGTCTGACTCTTACCTTCGGCAAGGTAACACTCACCTCTATCGCCACTGCACTTATCCTCGGCATTATAGTTAACCTCATTCTCTCTCACGAGAAAGAAACCGCCGACGAGGAATAAGTAACACTTAAAAATCTTAATCCCCCAACAGATTTCACAATCTGTTGGGGGATTTTTTATACATATTAATTTTTTAGAGAAGCTACACAGCCGTATAATCTCCGTCTGCTTTTATTGTCGCCTAAGTTGATATGAAAATCCCCCTCCACTCATCCCGAAGTTAAATTTATTGAATTATGTAGGGACCGGCGTCCTCGACGGTCCGCAAACGATATTTTTGATA